>JAVEWT010000087.1:0-7577 GCA_034004425.1 Methylophilaceae bacterium | reverse complement strand
GCGTTCGCGTCCGTGCTCGCGCAGGGCGTGGGCGATCTCGTGGCCGATGACGGCGGCCAGTTCGTCATCCGTTGCCTTCACCTTGTCGATGAGACCGGTGTAGACCATGATCTTGCCGCCCGGCATGCAATAGGCGTTGACCTGGTCGTTCTGCTCCACATTCACTTCCCATTGCCAGTCGAGTGCATCCTTGCGGAAATGCGAGGTTTGCCGGATGAGTTTCCGGGAGATGTCGCGCACGCGTTTCACCTGCGCTACGTTGGTATTGAGAGTCTTTTTCTTGCTCGCTTCCTGCAGGGTGGCAAGATAGCTTTCCTTCGACATGCTGATGACCTGAGCTTCGCTCAGCATCATGAATTGCTTGCGCTCGACACCGGAAACGCCCGGCGCGGTGGTCGTGGCGCAACCGGACAGAAGTGCGGCAACAAGAGACAGGCTAATCAATATGGTGTTTTTCATGATCGGTTCCCGTTGGCGTTGTGACTTCGATCTTTGCAGATGGATGTAAGGATTATAGACCCTGCTGTTGTCGATGTGCATCGGCAAGATCGTTAGCGCGAAGTATCGGCCGGTCGTGCGCATGGTCGTTTGTGCTAGGCGCCGATGGGCAGTTCTGTATCATAATGTCGCATGTTCGTTTCGACCGGGTGCCTTGCCATGAGTTTGCGTTTTCGACTGAATCTGCTGATTACGTTGGTCATGCTGATCTTCATGGCGGCGGTCGCCTATGTCGTCATCAAGGGGCTGCGCACCTCTACCCAGGAGGGAATCGAAGCCTCGACCCGTGTCACGGTGCAACTGCTGGATACGGTCATCATCAGTTCCGAGCAGAACCCGGGCTGGGGTTATACCCATGTCGTCATGCAGCGTTTTCTCGAACATCTGAAACACGTGCGCGGTACTCGCATCTCGCTCTATGACATGCAGGGCAATCTGCTTTACCGCTCGCCGGCATCCACTTATCGGGCCGATGTCAGTCCACCGCAATGGTTCATCGACATCCTCGATCCGGTTGAGCCTTCGGTCACGCGCGTGATCAATTTCGGCACCCTGGTGGTCGATCCGGCGCCCATCGGTTCCATCCGTGAAGCGTGGGTGAATATGCTGGATCTGTTCTGGGTCGGCATGACCTTCTTCATTCTGCTCAATGTCATGGTCTACTGGATGCTGGGCCGCTGGCTGCGTTCGGTGGAGCCCATGCTGCAAGCCATGAACAGGATGGAGCAGGGCGATCTCGGCATCCGCTTGCCGGCGTTCGAGCTGCCGGAGTTCGACCAGATCGCGCACAATTTCAACCGCATGGCCGAGTCCCTGCAGGCCAGCACCGAGGAGAGCCGCCGTCTGGCGCTGATCGTCAAGCAGACGGCCGATGCCATCATGATTCATGATCTGGACGGCAATATCTCGTTCTGGAACCCGGCGGCACAGCGTATGTTCGGCTACGCGCCGGAAGACATCATCGGCAAGTCGGTTTCGCTGCTGACGCCGGACAGCGAGAAAGCCGGTCTTGATTCCGATCTGCAGGAGATCAACGCCGGCCGCAAGGTGGAAAACCATGACTCGCGGCGCCAAGCGCGGGACGGCCGCATCATCGACGTCTCGATTTCCGCCGCGCCGCTGGTCGACCCGGTCAGCGGCAAGGTGATCGGCGACATCTGCAGCATGCGCGACATCACGGAGCGCAAGCAGGCGGAGGAAGCCGAACGTCAGCTGGAGGAGAACCGTCAGCTGACGCACCTGATCCAGCGTCATATCGAGGACGAGCGCCGCAGTCTTGCGCGCGAACTGCACGACGAACTGGGTCAATACGTCACCGCCATCAAGACCTTCGCGGTCGGCATCGCCAACAAGACTCAGGAAAAAATGCCGGAAATCGCTTCCAATGCGCAAACTATTGTCTCGGCCGCGAATCATATTTACGATGGCATGCACAACATCATCCGCCAGTTGCGGCCGGGTTCGCTGGACAATCTGGGCTTGTCGGAAACCCTGCGCGATCTGGTCGCGGCCTACCGGCAGCATCATCCGGAGCTCAAGATCAAGCTGACGACCAGGGGCGATGTAAACGGTTTCGGCGAGGTGGTGAACATCAATCTCTATCGCGTGGTGCAGGAGGCTGTGAACAATGCGCTCAAGCATGCGGATGCGAGCGTGGTGGAGATCAAACTGGAAGTGAACAAGGCGGGGGAGTTGCAGTTGACGATCAAGGACAACGGCCATGGCATGGATTTCTGCAAGGTCGATCACAGCCGGCATTTCGGGCTGTTAGGCATGCGTGAGCGGGCTCAGGCATTGGGCGGCAAGTTCAGCATCGATTCGGAACTGGACAAGGGCGCCACGATTCGCATCAATATACCGAAAGGTCAGCAGGCATGAGCCAAATCAACGTATTGCTGGTGGATGACCACGCGGTGGTCCGCATGGGCTTCAAGATGCTGCTGGAGTCGGCGCCCGACATCAAGGTGGTTGCCGAGGCCGAAAGCGGCGAGCAGGGCGTCAAAGCCTACATGGAACATCATCCGGATGTCGTCGTCATGGACATCACCATGCCGGGCATCGGCGGCCTTGAGGCGATCGAGCGCATCATGGCCAAGGACGGCAATGCGCGCATCCTGGTGCTGAGCGCGCACGAGGATTCGGTCCACCCGAAGCGGGTGCTGAACGCCGGCGCCATGGGCTATCTGACCAAGCGCAGCGCCGCCGAGGAACTGATCAAGGCGATCCGTACCGTGGCCGGCGGCAAGCGTTATCTTGAAGCCAGCGTGGCGCAGCAGATGGCCATTCAGCAGCTTTCAGGCGAACAGAATCCGGTGGACGTGCTGTCGGGACGCGAGTTCGAGGTTTTCATGGCGTTGGCCAAGGGCAAGACGACCAATGAAATCGCGGAGACCTTGTGCCTGTCGCCGCGGACTGTAGGCACCCATCTTTACAATATCAAGCAGAAGCTGAACGCCAGCAATTCCGCAGAGATAGCGCTGATCGCAATGCGCTCCGGCCTGATCGACCCCTGATGGTTTAATGGGCCGGGTAGCGCGCGATGCTCAGATCGCCGGCCTGACCCAGTTCGACGATGGCGAGCTGACCGCTGCGCAGCTTGCCCAGTTGCGGCGGCACCAGAAAAGTGACCGGCTGCAGTTCATCGCCCGCGATCGCACCTGTCGCGACATTGACCTGTTCCCAATCCCGCTTCGGTGGCAGTTCTGCATTCCCAAGCGCATAGGCGCGTTCCAGTACCAATCGCTTTTCATCGCCGATCAGCAGGTTCCAGACCTCCACCCGTACCAGCGGAGCTGTCCGCACTGAAGTATTTGTCTGTAGTGGGGTCTCTGCCTGCAAAGACGGTGTCAGCTGGCGGGTTTCCTGCGCTTGCGCATGCATTTCCGGCGGTGCTGCCGGCAGGGGTTCGGCGATCGGCGTGATGCGCTCGAAGCCGGCCGTGACGAAGCTGGACCAGTAGGGGTCGGGCGCCGCGTCGACGAGGGTGTGGTGGTGGATGGCCTCGCGCTGTTTTGCTTCATAGGCGTCGTCGATGATGCTATCGGTGCCGTGCATGACCGCGGACGCCAGTAACTGCTGCGCCAGCGGGGCGCCCATGCAGCCGCTCAGCCACATGCTGACGCCGGCAGCGAGGACTGTTCGAATGCAATTTTGCCAGATATTTAACATCGAGACACTTAACATGTTGATGCGAAATGAGGTTTTTGTTGGCGGATGAATAGCCTATGTCAATGAAGTGCCGCTGTCCAGCATAAGCTGCTGTTTATATTCAGAACGATGCGGTTTTACCTCGGCGTCGCGCGGACGCTGATGAGGCCGCCGAGGACGATCAGCGCCACCGCGATCCAGCGATCGGCCGATAGAGTCTCGCCCCATAGCACGAGTCCGAACAGACTGGCGATCAAGACCGTGGTGTAGGCCAGGCTGCCGACGACCAGATGATTGCCGGTGCGGTAAGCGCGGGTCATGGCGAACTGAGCGATGGTGGCAGATGCGCCCAGACCCAGCAACAGCGGGATGTCCTGCCATGACAACGGGCTGAAGCGGTGCAGCAGCATCCAGAGACCGGCACCGATGGTACACACCAGCGTGAAGTAGAACACGGTGCGCCAGTCCGGTTCGCCTGCTCGCGCAAGTTGCGTGACATGGACGTAGACGATGCCTGCCGTCAGTCCGGACATCAGGCCAATGCTGCCGGCGATCAGTTCATCTGCGTGCAGGCTGGGTTTCAGCAGCAGCGCGACGCCGAGAAAGCCGAGCGCGATGGCGACGATGAGTATGGCGCGCGGTCTTTCGCGCAGCATGAATGGTGCGAATGCCGCCATGAACAGAGGCGAGGTGTAGTTGAGGGTGATGGCGGTCGCCAGTGGCAGTTGGCTGATGGCGTAAAAGAACATGACCAGCGAAACGAAACCCAGTATGGAGCGCGCCAGTTGCTTGCCGAGGACCGGCGTCTTCAGCTGCAGTTGGTTGCGCCTCGCCAGAACGAAGATGAAGACCAGCCCGAAGAAGGAGCGGTAGAAGACCAGCTCCGGACTGCTGAACTTCTCGCCACCGATCTTCACCAGCGTGCCCATGATGGCGAAAAAGAACGCCGCCACCAGCATCCACAGGCTGCCGGGTTTATGGATGCGTAATCCGGGAAGATTCAAGATGTTCTGTTTTGCAGGTGCGGTTCGAGCTGCTGACGAATCCACTGATGGAAGTGCTGCATGCCGGTTTCCATCGGGTGCTGGTAGGGGCCGCGTTCATCGATGCCCTGGCGATAGAGCGCCTGACGTCCCTGATGCATGCGCTCGCAGATGTCCTTGTCCTCGACGGCCGTCTCGTTGTAGGCGGCCTGATGCGCCTTGACGAATTCCGCCTCGAACAGCGCGATATCTTCCGGATAGTAGAACTCGACCACATTGGTGCAGGCGTCGACACCGCGCGGGATGATATGCGAGACCACCAGCACGTTCGGATACCATTCGATCATCAGGAAAGGGTAATACACGAGCCAGATGGCGCCGTGCGCGGGTAGTGCGTTCTGGTCGTAGCGCAGCACCTGTTCCTGCCATTCCTTGTAGACCGGAGACCCCGGTTTCTTCAGGGCTTGCTTGATGCCGACGGTCTGTACGCTGTACCACTCGCCAAATTCCCACTGCAGGTCCTCGCAATCGACGAAGCGGTCGAGTCCGGGGTGGTAGGGGCCGACATGATAGTCTTCCAGATAGACCTCGATGAAGGTTTTCCAGTTGAAGTTGTATTCCTCGATCATGACCCGTTCCAGCAGATAGCCGGTGAAGTCGAGATCGCGGGCCGGACCGAGCTTCGCCAGGTCTGCGACGACGTCGCGCTTGCTGTCGAACAGCAGTCCCTGCCAGTTCTGCAGGCTGGTCCTGTTCAGGTGCATGCACGGCTTCTGTTCGAAATGCGGCGCGCCCAGCAGTTCCCCCTGCAGGTTGTAGGTCCAGCGATGCAGCGGACAGACGATGTTGCGGGTGTTGCCGTGACCTTTAAGCATGACGGCTTGGCGATGGCGGCAGATATTGCTGATGAGCCCGATGTTGCCGGCGTCGTTGACCAGAGCCTTGGCCTCCTGCATCCATTCCACGGTGCGGAAATCGCCCGCGTTCGGCACCATCAATGCGTGACCGATGTATTGCGGCGCCAGCGGGAACAGGTGTTTTTGTTCCAGTGCATAGATCGCAGGATCGGTATACCAGGAAACCGGCAGCTGCGTATCGTGTTGTGCAGGTGACGTGGCTGGAGCAGACGTGACTATGGATTTGAGTGACGCGATGGAAGCCATAAGATCAAGAAAACGCTATGTCGAAACAGTTGATTTGACGGCGGTTTTTGCCGAACATCGAATTCTGCCCCAAAGTGCGTTTTTAATAAACCACTTTTGTACCACTGACGGTTGCTTGCAAGGCTTAAAAATACCAGGCGAAACAGGGCGTAATCCTTGATTAATCGGTATTTTTGAGCTAATCTCGGGTTCGTTGAAGCAAAATAATTCGAAGCAAACTGAAATTCAACAGAGGAGAGCTGATCCATGAAAAATCCGCTGGATTCGATATTGGGTACGATAGTTTCAGGGCTTGTCCTGACGCTGGTTTTGTATCTGTTCCTGAAAAACTTCATTCTGGCGGGGGTGTGACATGGATTTCATGCTTGAAGGGATTTTTCGCTGGTTGCATTTCATGGCGGGCATCACCTGGATCGGTCTGCTCTACTACTTCAATTTCGTGCAGGTGCCGGCAATGAAGGATGCGACGGCGGACGGCACCGCCGCCGGCATTTCCCGGCATGTGGCGCCCAGGGCGCTGCTGTGGTTCCGATGGGCGGCACTGGTGACCTGGCTGGCAGGTGCAGCCATGCTGGGCGGTAACTTCACCCATGCTTTCATGCTGGAACCGGCGTATGCCGGTATCGGCATCGGCGCCTGGCTCGGCACCATCATGCTGTTCAACGTGTGGGTGCTGATCTGGCCGAACCAGAAGAAGATACTCGGCCTGGTCGCCGCCAGTGAGGAGGCCAAGGCGAAAGCACGCCGTGTGGCGTTCCTGGCATCGCGTACCAACACGATGCTGTCCATCCCCATGCTGTTTTTCATGGCCAATGGACTTACGCACAAGGCCGCAGTCGGTTTGTAACATCGTATGAATATGCTGCAAACGGCGGCTGGTGCCGCCGTTTGCGTTTTTATTTTTAGACCACGTGGAAAAAATGTCAGATCACTTGATGAACACCTACGGCAGGCAGCCTGTGACCTTTGTCAAAGGCGAGGGCGTCTGGCTGTGGGACGAGCAGGGCAACAAGTACCTCGATGCCCTGGCCGGTGTCGCCGTCAACGGCCTGGGTCATGCCCATCCGAAACTGGTGAGGGCGATCTCCGAGCAGGCTTCGCGCCTGATTCATGTCTCTAATATCTATCAGATCAGGGAGCAGGCCCAGTTGGCAGACAAACTGGCCGAAATCTCCGGCATGGACCGGGTGTTTTTCTGCAACTCCGGCTGTGAGGCCAACGAGGCTGCCATAAAGCTGGCGCGTTTGCATGGCCACAACCGAGGTATCGAAAATCCGGAGATCATCGTCATGGAGAAGGCTTTCCACGGCCGCACCATGGCGACGCTCTCCGCTACCGGCAATCGCAAGGCGCAAGCCGGTTTCGAGCCGCTGGTGAGCGGTTTTATCCGTGTAGCGTTCGACGATCTGGAGGCCATTCGCCATGTAGCCGACCGTCATCAGAACGTGGTTGCGGTGCTGGTCGAGCCGGTGCAGGGCGAAGGCGGTATCAATGTGCCGCATGACGTCAGGGCTTATCTGGCCGGTCTGCGCGAGATATGCGATGCCCATGGCTGGCTGTTGATGCTGGACGAAGTGCAGAGCGGCATCGGACGTACCGGTACCTGGTTCGCTTTCCAGCATACGGAGATCGTACCGGATGTCATGACCCTGGCCAAAGGCCTCGGTTCAGGAGTGCCGATCGGTGCCTGTCTGGCCAAGGGAGCGGCTGCCGAGGTGTTGACCTATGGCAAGCATGGCTCGACCTTTGGCGGTAATCCGCTGGCATGTTCTGCCGGACTCGCGAC
>JAVEWT010000086.1:0-7602 GCA_034004425.1 Methylophilaceae bacterium | reverse complement strand
ATCTTGAGAAATTGCTCGATGGTCAGGTCGCCGACGCCGGTACCCGCATCCATCAGGATGTCCTCATCGATCAGAAAACTGGTGGTTCTCAATGTCCCGCCGATGCCACCGCTGCAACCCAATACCTTGACTCTCATACTGGCTCCTGTCTATTTGGTCTGGAAGGTGAACACACCATCCCAGCCGGCATCCGGCGGATTCTGACGGTAATGCGCGATACGTTCAATATACATGGCATAAAGTTGCCGCTGTGGATACATCTGTTGCAAGTTAATGAACTGCATCTCCGCCAAGTCCCAATTCTGGGCACGATAGAGTTTCAGCGTCTCGCGATAGAGCTTGAGCTCGTCCTGCAGGGCCTTGTCTTCCTCGCCGGCTGCACAGACCGGTTCGTAGATCACCACCGGCTTGTCCTTGCCCTTGACGCGCACGATATCGAGCTCGCGGTAGACATATTCCGGCACCTTGGCCTTGGTGAATTCGCTGACGATCATCTGCACACCGTAATTCTTGGTCAACCCTTCCAGCCGCGAGCCCAAATTGACGGCATCACCCATGACGGTATACGCCATGCGGAACTCGGAGCCCATGTTACCCACCGTCATCAGGCCGGTATTCAGGCCGATGCCGATATGAATCGGCGGCCAGCCGCGTTGCTTGAATTGCACCTGCAATTCGTTGAGCCTGGCCAACATCTGCATGCCCGCTTTTACCGCATGCAACGCATGCTGCGGGTCCGGCAACGGAGCCCCCCAGAAGGCCATGATGGCGTCGCCCATGTATTTGTCAATGGTACCGCGATTATCGTGAATCACATGCGTCATCGGCGTCAGAAATTCATTCATCAGCTGCGTCAGCTGTTTCGGGTCCAGCCCTTCCGATATGCTGGTAAAGCCGCGCACATCGGAAAACAGCACTGTCATTTCGCGGCTCTCGCCTTCCAGACTGATGGCTTCCGGATTCTTCGCCATCTCGTCCACCAGTTCCGGCGGCACATACTGCCCGAACAGCCCGGCCAGCTGACGCTTGCCACGTGATTCGACGAAAAATCCATAAGTCATGTTGAGGACATAGATCACGCTGATCAACAGCAGACCGGAAGCGAGCGGTAACACCAGATTGGCGGCTTGCCAGGCGACCAGATTGAAGGCCACGTAAGCCGCCAACACGACAGCAGCCGAAATCGTGGCCCACAACGGCGCCAATGCCGGCAACAGCAACGCGAGCAGCAGTCCGGTCAGCAACAGCAACACGAACTCCGCGCCGACGGTGTATGCGGGACGCTGTTTGATATTCTGATCGAGGATGCCGGCGATCATGTTGGCGTGGATTTCGACCCCGGGATAGACGTTCTGTACCGGCGTCGCCCGCAGATCCATGAGGCCTGGCGCAGTGGTGCCGACCAGCACGATGCGGTCTTTCAGCACTTCCCGGTCGGCTTTGCCGTTCAGCACATCGGTGGCAGACACGTAACGGAAACTGCCCTGCAGTCCTCGGTAAGGAATCAGCGCCGAAACACGCGCATCGACCGGAATACGGTAATCCCCCAGCTGCAACCACTCCAGCCCGGCATAACGCGCACCAACCCCAAGCCCCTCGGCAAATCCGGCCTGCAAGGCGGACGCATCCAGCGCCACCCGAGCCACGGCGATGGAAAGCGCCTCATAACTGTTGCCGTCGAGGTTCATGACCATGGGCACGCGGCGTGATATGCCGTCCTCATCCGGATCCGGATTGAAGTGACCGGCCGCAGCGGCCGCCCGCTGCAGTACCGCGAGATTAGCGCCGAAGCCGGTGGCCTCCATGAAGGCGATATCCCGGCCGCTGAAACTGCCGGCAACGAAGGAAGGAGCAGGCAACATGCCGACTCTGCCTTCCGTGTCTTCGTCGCTGCGGAAATAATAGCCGAGCACCACCTTGCGGTTGCGCAGGCTGTCGGCGAAACGCTGGTCGTAATCGAGCTGCGGCCGCAATTGTTCGACCAGCCGGGCAAAGACGGCATCGGACTGCAGGTGTTGCTGCCGGATATCTTCCAGACTCTTGAGGCCGGAACTCTCGTCCTTTTCGGCAAAGACGACGTCGAAACCGAGCACGTCGATTTCGTAATCATCGAACAGCCTGTCCACCAGCGTCGCCAGCTTGTTGCGACCCCAGGGCCAGCGCCCCTGCTCCTGCAGGCTGCGCTCGTCGATATCGACGATGACGATGCGCGGGTCGACCGTGCCCGGCATCATCAGATTCAGGCGCAGGTCGTAGCTGAAATTTTCCAGGCGATTGATAAATCCCAGTTGAAATGCGCCGCTGGCGTGCAGCAATAGTAAAATGACGACACTCAGGCTGAGTGCTGTGCGAACGAGATGACGCGAGATGAACTCGGGAAATTTCATGTCATAGGCTCATTATTATTGTGACGATGCCGGTGTAATTCCCTGATTTTCTTGCAGCATATCGCAAAATTCCGGCTTTTGACAGCACTGCACCGAGCTCGAACCATCCGTCGGAACGGAACGATTTCCTGCCATCATCCCAAGACTTGCAAAACACGAACAGCCCATGCTCGACACCATAGAACGCAACCCGAACCAAGAAGCCGATGCCAGCATCATCTGGATGCACGGACTGGGCGCTGACGGCCATGACTTCGAACCCATCGTCGACGCCCTGAACCTGCCCGGCGTGCGCTTCATTCTGCCGCATGCACCTTATCGCGCAGTCAGCATCAACAACGGTTATGAGATGCGTGCCTGGTTCGACATTTTCGGCCTCGACGCCGACAGCCCGCAGGACGAAACCGGCATCCGGCAAAGCCGGCAGGAGATCGAAGCGCTGATCGCAAAGGAAAAAGCCAAGGGAATCGCGGCGCACCGCATCGTGCTGGCAGGCTTCTCGCAAGGCGGCGCAATCGCCCTGCACACCGCCTTGCGCCATACCGAAACGCTGGCCGGAGTGCTGGTGCTGTCGAGTTGGCTGCCGTTGAAGACCAGGCTGCAACAGGAAGCGCATTTGGCCAACCGCGCCCTGCCGGTCTTCATGGCGCACGGCACATTCGATAGCATCGTGCCGCTGCAGACTGCCGAGAATTCAGCCCGGCTGCTGACGGAGGCCGGTTACCCGCTGACCTGGCAGACATACCCGATGGCGCATAGCGTCTGCGACCGGGAAGTGGCCGATATCCGACAGTTTCTGTGCAGTATCCTGTCCATCTGAGCCGGTGCGGGATTTCTCCAAAAGCGTCTTACAGCGTAAACTATCGGTCTTGAAAGGCGGTAGCGCAGCCTTGAGCATTAGCCGCTATCACCGCCACATGGACCCCTGAAAGCACGCATGGCAATGACCAAACCGAAAGAATCCCGGCCCGATTTCGAGCAGGCACTGAAAGAACTGGAAGCGATCGTCGCCCAGATGGAGGCCGGCCAACTGCCTCTGGAACAGTCCCTACAAGCCTACCAGCGCGGCAGCGAATTGCTGCAGCAATGCCAGAAAGCCCTCGCCGACATTGAACAACAGGTCCGCCTGCTGAACGAAAACAACACCTTGCAAACCTATCGTGATGAATGATTTTCAGAACTGGGCCGTCCGCATCCAGCAAAGGACGGAAACCGCCCTCGATTACTACTTGCCCGGCACCGATATCGTCCCGCACAAATTGCATGGCGCCATGCGTTATTCGGTCATGGGCGGCGGCAAGCGTGTGCGCGCCCTGCTCACCCATGCTGCCGCCGGGTTATGCGGCGCAGCACCCGAAAGAGCCGATGCCGCCGCCTGTGCAGTCGAACTGATCCACGCCTATTCGCTCGTGCACGACGACATGCCATGCATGGACGATGACGACTTGCGGCGCGGCAAACCCTCCTGCCACAAGCAATACGACGACGCTACGGCGCTACTGGTAGGCGATGCGCTGCAAAGCCTCGCCTTCCAGCTGCTGGCGCAGCCCGGCCTGCATCAGGATCCTGCCCGCCAGCTGCACATGGTCCACCTTCTGGCCGTCGCCAGCGGCTCCAGAGGCATGGCCGGCGGCCAGGCCATCGATCTTGCCAGCGTCGGTCAGCCCCTGAACCAGTCCGAACTGGAATTCATGCACATCCACAAGACCGGCGCACTGATCCGCGCCGCCGCGCTGCTGGGCGCCCATTGCGCCGACAAAGTGCCCGCCGACATGTTGAAGGCGATCGACCATTACGCCCAATCCATCGGTCTGGCGTTCCAGGTCGTCGACGACATCCTGGACAGCGAGGCGGATACGGCGACACTCGGCAAGACGGCCGGCAAGGATGCCGACGCCAACAAGCCGACCTACGTGACGATCCTCGGACTCGCGCGTGCCAGGGCTCTGGCGCAGGAACTCTACGACCATGCGGTCGCACAGCTGTCGCCATACGGTGACAAGGCTACCCGCCTCGTTCAACTTGCCGATTTCATCATGCAGCGCGACCATTGAGTCGTTTCAACCAACCAGAACCAAAGCCGACCCGTATGTACCCACTACTGGAATCCATCGACTCCCCGCAGCAACTGCGCAAGCTGGAGCGTAAACAGCTACCGGAACTGGCCCGGCAATTGCGCGCCTTTCTGATCGAAAGCGTCGCCCAGACCGGCGGTCATCTGTCTTCCAACCTGGGCGTGGTGGAACTGACGATCGCGCTGCATTACGTCTACGATACGCCGGACGACCGGCTGGTGTGGGATGTCGGCCACCAGACCTATCCGCACAAGATCCTGACCGGCCGGCGCGAAGCGATGCACACGCTGCGCAAACCCGATGGCATCGCGGGCTTCCCTCGCCGCTGCGAGAGCGAATACGACACCTTCGGCACCGGGCACTCCAGCACCTCGATCTCAGCTGCCCTCGGCATGGCCGTAGCCGCCCAGCAGCAGGGTCTGGAACGGAGAGCCGTCGCCATTATCGGTGATGGCGCGATGACCGCCGGCATGGCGTTCGAGGCCCTGAACAACGCCGGGGCGATGGACGCCAACCTGCTGGTCATCCTCAACGACAACGACATGTCGATCTCACCCAATGTCGGCGCCCTCAACAACTACCTGGCCAAACTGCTGTCAGGGAAGCTCTACGAGCGCATGTGGCGCTCGGGCGAGAAAGTGCTGGGCAAGGTGCCGCCGGTACTGGAATTCGCCAAGCGCGCGGAAGAACACGTCAAGGGCATGATGACGCCGGGCACGCTGTTCGAGGAGTTTGGCTTCAACTACATCGGCCCGATCGACGGCCACGATCTCGACACTCTGGTCGCCACGCTACACAACATCCGGCAGTTGAAAGGGCCGCAATTTCTGCATGTTGTGACACAAAAAGGCCACGGCTACCAGCCGGCCGAAGACAATCCGGGCAAATATCATGGCGTCGGAAAGTTCGACCCCAGCAACGGCGACTCGGTCGGCGCCAGCCACGGCAAAACCTACACCCAGGTGTTCGGCGAGTGGCTGGTCGACATGGCCGATCGCGACCAGCGCCTGGTCGGCATCACGCCGGCCATGTGCGACGGCTCCGGACTCAACGCCTTTGCCGAAAAATACCCGGAGCGCTATTTCGATGTCGGTATAGCAGAGCAACATGCGCTAACTTTTGCCGCCGGCATGGCCTGCGATGGACTCAAGCCGGTAGTGGCGATCTACTCGACCTTTCTACAGCGCGCCTATGACCAGTTGATCCACGATATCGCCCTGCAGAGCCTGCCGGTCGTCTTCGCAATCGACCGTGCCGGCCTGGTCGGCGCCGATGGCCCGACCCATGCAGGCAGTTTCGACCTCACCTATCTGCGCTGCATCCCCAACATGGTCGTCATGACGCCCAGCGACGAAAACGAGTGCCGTCAGATGCTCTATACCGCATACCAGATCGATGGCCCGACAGCCGTTCGCTATCCGCGCGGCTGCGGTATCGGGGCTTCCATCAGCGAACCGATGACAAGCATGCCGCTGGGGCGTGGACTGGTTCGGCGCGAAGGAAGCAAGGTCGCGATTCTTGCGTTCGGCAGCATGTTGCAACCCGCCCTGCAGGCGGCGGAGGCTCTGGATGCGACAGTTGCCGACATGCGCTTCGTCAAGCCGCTGGATCTCGAACTGATCCGTGATCTCGCCAGCCGCCATGCGCTGATCGTCACGGCCGAGGAAAATACCGTCAGCGGCGGCGCCGGTGCAGCCGTCATGGAAGCCTTGCAGGAGATGGGCCTGCACGTCGAGACCCTGTGTCTCGGCCTGCCCGACCGATTCATCGAACACGGCGTGCATGAAACCATGCTGGCCGACTGCGGTCTGAACTGCGATGGCATGATTGCCTCAATTGAGAAAAAATTAACCCAGTGATATACTCAAGTATTATTTGAGTCCCCATCGAGACGAGAAGCTCATGAACCAACCCAATATCCCGGGCATCGAGGATGTCCAGAACACCCCCGATACCCGCCATCTTGCGATAGACAAGGTCGGCATCAAATCCATACGCCACCCGGTCAAGGTCAAGGACAAGACCGGTGGCGTGCAGCACACGGTCGCCATGTTCAACATGTACGTGCATCTGCCGCACAATTTCAAGGGCACGCACATGTCGCGCTTCGTCGAGATCCTCAACATGAACGAACGCGAGATCTCGATCGAATCCTTCGAAACCATCCTGCGCGAAATGGTGAAGCGCCTGGAAGCGGAATCCGGCCATGTCGAGATGACCTTCCCCTACTTCGTCAACAAGGCCGCTCCGATTTCCGGCGTGCAAAGCCTGCTGGATTACGAAGTGACTTTCATCGGCGAAATTCACAAAGGCAAGTTCGACATCACGGTCAAGGTTCTGGTGCCGGTCACCAGCCTGTGCCCGTGCTCAAAGAAGATTTCCGACTACGGCGCGCACAACCAGCGCTCCCATGTCACCGTCACCGCCCGCATCAACGATTTCATCTGGGTCGAGGACCTGATTTCGCTGGTCGAAGAGCAGGCCTCCTGCCAGCTTTACGGTCTACTCAAACGCCCGGACGAGAAGTTCGTCACAGAACGCGCTTATGACAACCCGAAATTTGTCGAGGACATGGTGCGTGATGTAGCTGCGCAGCTGAACGCCGAACCCAGAATCGATACTTACATCGTGGAATCTGAGAACTTCGAATCAATTCACAATCATTCCGCATATGCACTAATAGAGCGCGATAAACGGAATACAAATTAAACCGTGTTCAGGTGGAGGCTAATTTCGGCACCAGCCGAAGTTAAGCGTAGCGGCCGAAGCCAAAATTTCGAGAGTATCCATAACCACTCAGCTTACGCACTCATCGAACGTAACAAGATCACTGAAAAATAATGCGTAAAACTCGAAATTTCAGTGAAGGCTAATGCATGTAATGCGTTATGCCGAAGCTAGAACTTCGAGTCGATACACAATCATTCCGCATATGCACTGATAGAGCGCGACAAGCGCAAGTCAGCGTAAATCACTCAGTACTTTTTGATCAGCGTGAGGGCGATGCCCTCACGTTTCATTTCCAGCCTGCTCAATGCACTCATGCCAAATAACACGACCGCGGGTGAATTACCTTCAAGCACAACAGCTTGCACCTGATGCAACACGACAGCGCCGATCTTAAGCGTATTAACGACCAC
>JAVEWT010000085.1:0-7606 GCA_034004425.1 Methylophilaceae bacterium | reverse complement strand
TCGCCATCGTCGATGCCGCGATGAACGACCTCATGCGTCCGGCGCTGTACGACGCCTGGCACGACATCCAGCCGGTGACTGCGCGCGAAGGCCAAGCGCATGTCTACGAGATCGTCGGCCCGGTCTGTGAAAGCGGTGACTTCCTCGGCCACGACCGTGATCTGGCGCTGCAACAGGACGACCTGCTGGCCATCATGTCGGCCGGCGCTTATGGCATGAGCATGAGCTCCAACTACAACACACGGCCGCGTGCCGCCGAGGTCATGGTGGATGGCGACCGGCATCATTTGATCCGCCGGCGCGAGAGTATCGAGCAGTTGTTTGCGCTGGAATCCGTGCTCAAAGACTAAAATTCGAGCCACAGAGCGCACAGAGTTCACAGAGAAAAACAAAAACGAAGATAAAGACCTGGAACATGTAGCGGCAATGCTTAACATCAATAAATAAAGGAGGCCTCGGCCTCCTTTATTATTGTCTTCTTACCGATCAGTCGAAAACCACCGTCTTGTTGGCATAGACCAGAATGCGGTTTTCGATATGCCAGCGCACAGTTTATGTAGGGTGGGCAAAAGCCTTTTTGCCCACCGATAGTCTGCATTTATGGCCATTGCCCGCGTGGGCAGACGCTAAAGACGCCTACCCACCCTACTTGTATCCGCTGTCTGGCTGAAACTTTATCTCAGGGTCAAAAATTAAAGAGAAATCCATATTTTGCGATTGATGGCCATCTCAAAATGCGATGGCAGGCAGGTTTCGCCTATTCTCGATGCGCGTATCCGGCTTCATTCTGACTCCTGATCGCCAGAACAAAAACCGTATCGACTTCTGCAAGGTAGCGATAGAGAGCGATATATCCGTGAGATCGACGGCCAATAACCAACTCACGCAAGCCAAATTCCAGAGGCCGCCCGATAAGCGGATTACTTGTAAGAATATCGATCGCCGCCATGATTTCATCGACTCTCTGATCAGGTTTCTCCACCTTGAATTCCATCAGGTGATCAAGAATCCGCTGAAAATCCTCTCCGATCTCTGGTGCAAGTTCAACGATCGCCATAATCAACGTGCAAGTTTGCGGCTTTTCGGCATCGAGATATCCTTACCGCCAATTTTGGCCTTCAGATAAGTGCGCATCTCATCCCAAGGGATTGTCTCCCCAGTCGCAATGATTTTTGCATAGCGATGCTCGGCTTCGGCTTCAAAACCTGCACGCTTTTCATCCTGAGCCGTCTTTTCTGCAATCGCTTCCAGAATGTAGCCGTGCGCAGTCGTTCCGGAACGCTTCGCTGCTTCTGCAACGCGTGCCTTGAGTTCGTCGGGTAATCGAATGGTCGTTGTGGACATGATGCACTCCTAATTTCAAATTAGAAGGCCAATGTAGCACATCAGTGCTACACAATAAAGCAATCGGTTGATGATTGATTTCAACCACTCAATTACGAACACCTAAAAAAATCAAGGAGGCCTCAGTCTCCTTGATTCTGCATCCATAGTTCAACCGTCGCACAATTTCTCAGTCGAAAACCACCGTCTTGTTGGCATAGACCAGAATGCGATTTTCGATATGCCAGCGCACAGTTTATGTAGGGTGGGCAAAAGTCTTTTTCTTGCCCACCGATTAGTCTGCATTTATGGCCATTGCCCCCGTGGGCAGACGCTAAAGACGCCTGCCCACCCTACTTGTATCTAAAATTCGAGCCACAGAGCGCACAGAGTTCACAGAGAAAAACAAAAACGAAGATAAAGACCTGGAACATGTAGCGGCAATGCTTAACATCAATAAATAAAGGAGGCCTCGGCCTCCTTTATTATTGTCTTCTTACCGATCAGTCGAAAACCACCGTCTTGTTGGCATAGACCAGAATGCGGTTTTCGATATGCCAGCGCACAGCGCGCGACAACACTACACGCTCCAGATCGCGGCCTTTCTGAATCAGATCGTCCACCTGCTCGCGGTGCGAGATGCGGGTGATGTCCTGCTCGATGATCGGGCCTTCGTCCAGCACTTCGGTAACATAGTGGCTGGTGGCACCGATCAGTTTGACACCGCGCTCAAAAGCCCGGTGATAAGGTCGCGCGCCGATGAAGGCCGGCAGGAAGGAATGGTGGATGTTGATGATGCGCTGTGGGTAGCGCTTGACGAAATCCGGCGACAAAATCTGCATGTAGCGCGCCAGTACGATCAGGTCGACCTGATATTGGTCAAACAGAGCGAATTGCTGCGCCTCGGCCTGCGGCTTGTTGTCCTTGTTGACCTCGATGTAGTGGAACGGGATGCCGTAGAATTCGGCCAGTTTTTCCGTGTGGCGGTGATTGCTGATGATCAGCGGGATATCGCAGTTCAGCTCGCCGCTCTGATGCCGGTGTAACAGATCAGCCAGGCAATGGTCGTACTGCGATACCATGATGGCGACGCGTGGCCGCTTTTGCGTCGATTTCAGCTGCCAGTCCATATCGAAGCGGGCGGCGATCGGCGCGAACGCCTCGGCAAAACCCTCGAGGCTCAAGGTCGAGCCTTCCAGATCCCACTCCACCCGCATCAGAAACAGGTTGTTCTCGCTGTCCTGATGCTGGTCGGCATGCAGGATATTGGCGTCGTGGCGGTAGAGAAAATCGGCGATCGCGGCGACCAGACCTTTCTGGTCCGGACAGGTGATCAGGAGGGTTGCAGTGTTTTTCATGGTTGAACCGTGCTGGATGCCGTCAGATATTCCGGAAATGGGCGATTATCCCAGATAATCCATCACCTTGCGAGTTGCAACAATCGCTGCAGTATCGCAGTTTTGCGTGGCGGGTTCGTGCATGTCCATGCCGGATTGTGGTATCTTCTGACCGTATCCATAGACCGCTGGCGCAATCGCGTCACACGCATTCTCGTGAAAAAACACTGGCATTATTTTCTGATCGTTTTTCTACTGCCCGTCCTTTTGATTCTGTGGTGGTGGGGGCTGTTCTCCTCCGCCAGGATCGAGACCGGCGAGCGCGGCGATTACTATTACGCCTATCTGGATGCCGAAGGTCCCTATTCCAAGCTGACTTCCAAGCAAGAGGAAGTGCTGTTCACACTAAAGCAACAAGGCATCGCACCCGGCGCGCAAATCACGCTGATCCTGTCCGACCCCAGAACCACACCCTACAAGGAACTGAAAGCGCGCACCGGATTCCTCATCGCCAAGGACCAGATGCCGGCGGCGCCGTTGAAGATCGACACCATCCCGCTGCGCAAGGTCGTCATCGCCGAGATCAAGGCGCATCCGCTGTTCGCCTACGGCAAGGCTTATTCGGCCCTGCTCGACTATTCCGAGCAGCACAACACGACGCTGCACCTGCCGACGCTTGAGATCGTCGAGGCCAGCGTGCTGCACGTCGAAATGCCGCTGGAAGATAGCCTTCCCGTGGCGAAAACCGGCTGGAGCAACGGCTCATGAGCCTGCTCGCGCTGCTGGCTGCCCTGCTGCTGAGCTATTACCTGCCGCACCGGTATCTGGACCTGCTGCAGCATATTTTCCAGCCCTACGCACACTGGCTGGAACGCAGCCTCAACGACGGCAAAAAACTGCACGGCCTCATCGCCTGGATGGCCGGCGCCCTGCTGCCCGCCATCGTCATCGCCGTCATCTATGCTGTCCTGCTCTATATCCATTTCCTGCTCGGCCTCTTGTTCAGTGCCGCCGTTCTTTATTTCACACTGCGCTGCAGCCAGTTCGAACGCCGTGCCGAACAGATCGTCGCCGCGTTGCGCGACCAGAACATAGACCTTGCGCGCGAACAGTTCTATGACTGGGAAGGCAGCGACGTGGACAACTACAGCCACGCTCAGCTCTGCCGGGTCAGCATCGAAGCCACCCTCCGGCGCTCGCATTACGGGCTGTTCGGCCCAGTGTTCTGGTTCGCCGTGCTGGGGCCGGCCGGTGCCGTGCTGTATCGCCTCGGCTACCTGCTGAAGACAGAGTGGCACCCGCTGGAAGACAGCGTGTTCAACCATTTCGCCGAGCAGGTGTTCGCTTGGATGGACTGGCTGCCGGCGCGCATCACGGCTGTCTGCTACGCCATTGTCGGCGACTTCGAGGACGCCATCTACTGCTGGCGCACGCAAGCGGCCATCTGGCCGGACAAGGCACTGGGCATCATCCTCGCTGCCGGCGGCGGCGCACTCGGCGTCAAGCTGGGCGAACCGCTGCCGTTCAAGGGCGTCATCGTCTACCGTCCGGAGCTGGGCCTCGGCGACGAGGCCGATCCAGACGGCCTGCAGAGCGCCATCGGCCTTGTCTGGCGCGTACTGTTCCTGATGGTCGGCTTTCTGCTGCTGCTGACTATCGCCCACTGGCTCGGGCATTAAACTCTCTATCGGAATCAAGTCATGGATATCGTACTTGCCAACCCCCGCGGCTTCTGCGCCGGCGTCGACCGCGCCATCATCATCGTCGAGCAGGCACTGGAAAAATTCGGCGCGCCGATCTACGTGCGGCATGAGGTCGTGCACAACAAATTCGTCGTCGACGAGCTGAAAAACAAGGGTGCCATCTTCATCGAGGAGCTGGACGAAGTGCCGGCCGGCAACACCGTCATCTTCAGCGCCCACGGCGTCTCCAAGGATGTGCGCGCCGAGGCCGAGCGGCGTGGCCTGCGCGTGTTCGACGCCACCTGCCCGCTAGTGACCAAGGTGCACATCGAGGTCGAGAAGATGCACAAGGCCGGTCGCGAGATCATCATGATCGGCCACAAGGGGCATCCGGAAGTCGAGGGCACCATGGGGCAGTCCGATAGCGGCATGTATCTGGTGGAAACCCCGGCGGACGTAGAAGCGCTGACGGTCAAGGATCCTGCGAAACTGTCCTACGTGACGCAGACCACGCTGTCGATCGACGATGCCGCCAGCATCGTCGACGCCCTGAAAAGGTAGTTCCCACTGATTGAGGGGCCGCGTTGCGACAGCATATGCTACGCCACGCATAACCGCCAGGACGCCGTGAAGATCATTGCGAAGGATTGCGATCTGGTCATCGTCGTCGGCTCGCCCAACAGTTCCAACTCCAACCGCCTGCGCGAAGTCGCGCAGAACCAGGGCGTGGAAGCCTACATGGTCGACAATGCCAGCCACCTCAAACCGGAATGGGTCGTCGGCAAACAGCACATCGGCATCTCGGCCGGCGCCTCGGCACCGGAAGTGCTGGTGCAGGAAGTCATCGCCAAACTGCAGGAACTCGGCGCAGCGCAGGTGACCGAATTGCAGGGCGTGGTCGAGAACGTCGTGTTCCAGTTGCCGAAGAACCTGAAATCGGCCTGATCGCGGTACTGAGTTTGCAGGCAATAAAAAAGGCGCCAATGGCGCCTTTTTTATTGCCTGCCGTCCGAATCAAGCCTTTTTCCTGCAGCTATCGAGGCTGAACGGCGTTTCGCTGTTGGCAGCCAGCACCAGCAGACCGCCGACAATAGCCAGATATTGCAATGGCGCCGGGGTAAGGCCAGCCAGCATGATGAACAGCGCATAAACTGCCATGACGATGGCCGCGACGCGCGTCTTGTAACCCAGCAGCAGCGCAAGACCGCCCACCACCTGTACCAGAATGATCAGCGGCGCGACGAGGCCCGGCAGACCGTGTGCCGTCAGGCCGTTGTAATATTGCTCATAGCCGACCGGATTGCTCATGAAGGAATTGAGCAGCATGACCACCTGCACCAGAAAAATCTGGGCAAGCAGCACGCGCCCCAACACTGCCAGATATTTATTCATCGATAGACCCTTGCTTGTTTCATCAAAAAGATGCTGCATAATGCACGTAAGTGCTTATGGCTGCAAGCCTGCAGCAGGAGACCCACGGATGCCTGACACCACAACAAATCCCATTCCGAACCGTCTTGCCGCTCTCGCGCTGACATCCTTGCTGATCGCTGCTTGCCTCGCGCTGGCAGCCTGTTCACCGCCCGACTCGACGCCGAAAATCGCCGAAGAAGAGCGCGAAGTGCTGGACAGCGCAAAGCAGGCCGCCGAGGCCATCGAACAAACTGCGGCCGACCGGCAGCAGAATATCGACGCGGCAAACGATTGAAGCTCGCCGTAGCGCCGTCCTTCACCGTTGCGCAGGTTGATTGGTCGCAAGAAAAAGACCGTTTGAGCGTGATACGCAGCGAGGTGTTCATCGCGGAACAGCACGTGCCGCCCTCGCTGGAATGGGACGGTCTGGATGAGTCTGCCACCCACCTGCTGGCGCTCGACGCCGGCGGTCACGCGATCGGCTGCGCCAGAATCCTCAATCACGAATGCATCGGCCGCATGGCTGTGCTGAAGGCATGGCGCGGGCGCGGTGTCGGCAGCGCGCTGCTGAATGCGGCCGTCGATCTTTGCCGCCGCCACGGACACGGCCCGATCCGGCTCTCGGCGCAAGTGCATGCCATTCCGTTCTACGCAGCAGCCGGCTTCGAGGTCTGCAGCGAAGAATACCCGGATGCCGGCATACCGCACCGCGACATGCAACTGTCCTGATTCCGACTGAACTCACATCTGCGCCTGCACCCGGACAAGCGTCTAAGCGCTTGATTTTTCGATTCACCGGGGCGCCACGGGCATTTGTTGATTACCGTCCGCTTGGGTAAAATAGCGCCTTTCCCCACTCGTTAATCAAAGGAATTCCATGTCCAAGATCGTTTTCAAGGCTGGTGAAGCCACCGTTTTCTCTGAAGGCAAGGACGTTACCGCCGCCATGCCGGAAATCCTCATCGGCGCCGTCGACGGCCCGGTCGGCACCGCATTCGCCAACATGATGGCGCAAAGCAAGGGCCACACCGCCATGTTCGTCGTCCGCGACATCAACCAGCTGGTCCGCCCGGCCGCCATGATGGTGCCCAAGGTCACCCTGAAGGATTCCATCAACATCGAACTGTTCGGCGGCGTGGTTCAGGCTGCGACGGCAGACGCCATTGTCGACTGCGTGATCGAAGGCATCATCCCCAAGGATCAGGTCAACGACCTCTGCATCGTTTCCCTGGTCTGGATCGATCCGGGCTGTGCCGCGCTGGCGAAGGAAGGCAAGCTGGACAAGGCCGACATGTACAAGAACAACTACGAAGCCACCAAGCTGGCGATCAAGCGCGCGCTGAACGACGAACCGTCGATCGACGAGCTGATCAAGAACCGCCGCACCATCAAGCATTGCATGTGGGACGAAAGCTGGGGCGATATCTAAGCCGACCCGGCAACGAAAAAAGCAGCTTCGGCTGCTTTTTTCATGCCCGTCGTCAGGATGCCGGCAAGCCGCCAACAGCATCCATGCAAAGGCCGATGAAGGCCGCTGTCCGGACCAAGGGCATTTGATGGTAATCTTGGCTATAAATGTCTGAACGCCGGTTTGCACACCGCGGGAATCGAACCTATGCAAAACACACCCTTTGAATGGCCTACTCCCCCGTTCTTCGAATTTCTGCCGCTGAGCGACAAGGACAATGCGGAGACCGAGAAGTGCCTGATTTACATGCGCAACGGCGAGAAACTACTCGGCGAACTGCTCGAATTCCAGCCGGACGCCTCCAGCATCATCTTCCTGTCTTCCCGCGAGGATGCGAAACAGAGCATCGCCTTCGAGGATATCAAAAGCATGCGGCTGGTTCG
>JAVEWT010000084.1:2821-7607 GCA_034004425.1 Methylophilaceae bacterium | reverse complement strand
GATGGGCCCGCACACCGTTGGCCACGGCCAACTGGAATGCCGCATCGGCATGATGTGACGGCTCATAAATCTTGTGCAGCAGGGGCGGTCCCTTTTCCGATCCCTTCAAGTCGCCGCCATGACAGCCCGCACAGTGATTGGCGAACAGCGCCTTGCCCATGACGGGATTGGGCATTAGGCCGGAGCTGGGTTTGGGAATACTCCAGCCTTGAGCCAGAGCAAGGTTTGGCAGCAGTGCCACAAAAAACGATACGGGAATCCAAATCAAACTCTTGTGCCTCATTGTTCCATCCCCCGTTTCATTCGCCACTGTTTGACCAAGGCGTAGATGGCCGGGATGACTGCGAGCGTAAGTACCGTCGAGGAAATCATCCCGCCGACCATCGGCGCCGCAATGCGGCTCATTACTTCGGAACCGGTGCCGGTGCCCCACATGATGGGCAGCAGGCCGGCCATGATGGCGACCACCGTCATCATTTTCGGGCGAACCCGTTCCACGGCGCCTTCCATGATGGCCTCGTAGAGATCGTGCAGCGTTGGCTCCTGATTTTCCGTCCGGCGTTTGGCCTTCAATTCTTCCCAAGCATGATCGAGGTAAATCAGCATGATCACCCCGGTTTCCGCCGCAACCCCGGCCAAGGCAATGAAGCCCACGGCGACAGCGACGGACAGGTTATAACCAAGCAACCACATCAACCAGACCCCGCCGACCAACGCAAACGGCACCGACAGCATGACAATCAGGGTTTCGGTCAGTCGCTTGAAGTTCAGGTAAAGCAGCAGAAAGATGATCAACAGCGTCACCGGGATGACAATCTTCATTTTCTCGATAGCCCGTTCCATGTACTCGAACTGGCCGCTCCAGGTGACGTAGTAGCCGGGTGGGAACTTGACCTGTTCGGCGACCGCTTTCTTGGCGTCGGCGACATAACTGCCAATGTCACGGTCGCGGATGTCGACGTAAATATAGGCAGAGAGCAAGGCGTTTTCGGTACGGATGCTGGGCGCACCCTTGGCGACGACGACCTTGGCCAATTGCCCGAGAGGAATCATTGCACCATCCATAGTCGGAATCAGCACCTCACGAGCGATCTGCTGTGGATCTGAGCGTAGTTCGCGCGGATAGCGGATGGTGACGCCGAAACGTTCCCGTCCCTCGACCGTGGTTGTCACCATCTCGCCACCCAGCGCCGTGCCGATCACATCCTGCAGATCGCCGACGGCGAGGCCGTAGCGCGCCAGTTGTTCGCGGTCCGGTTCGATATTGAGATAGAAACCGCCCGTGATGCGCTCGGCGAAGGCACTGGTCGTGCCGGGCACGGCTTTGACCACGGCCTCGATTTCCTTGGCCACTTTTTCCATCTCACCGAGATCCTTGCCGAAGACCTTGATGCCGATCGGCGTGCGAATGCCGGTGGACAGCATGTCGATGCGGGCCTTGATCGGCATCGTCCAGGAGTTGGCGACGCCGGGGAATTGCAGGGCCTTGTCGAGTTCGGCAATCAACTTGTCGGTGGTCAGGCCCGGGCGCCATTCGGATTCCGGCTTCAGGTTGATCACCGTCTCGAACATCTCGGTCGGCGCCGGATCGGTCGCCGTATTGGCGCGCCCGGCCTTGCCATAGACCGAAGCGACCTCGGGGAAACTCTTGATGATCTTGTTCTGCGTCTGCATCAACTCGGCGGCTTTGGTGATCGACATGCCGGGCAGCGATGCCGGCATGTAGAGCAGCGTACCCTCGTTGAGCGTAGGCATGAACTCCGAGCCGAGTTGAGAGGCTGGGTAGATCGAGGCCACCAAGGCGACGACGGCAGCAACGATGGTCATTTTCTTCCAGCGCATGACGCCGGCGATGATCGGCCGATAGACCCAGATCAGAAACCGATTCACCGGATTCTTTGCTTCCGGCATGACCTTGCCGCGGATGAACAACATCATCAGGACCGGCACCAGCGTCACCGAAAGTAGCGCCGCACCGGCCATCGAGAAGGTCTTGGTGAAGGCCAGCGGCGAGAAAAGCCGCCCTTCCTGGCCTTCCAGCGCGAACACCGGGAGGAAGGAAACCGTGATGATGAGCAGCGAAAAGAACAGCGCTGGGCCGACTTCCTTACAGGCGGCGAGCATGGCGTCGGCGCGCTCGGCCTTGGTGTGCTCCTCGGGCAGGCGCTCCAGGTGCTTATGGGCGTTCTCGATCATCACGATGGCGGCGTCGATCATGGCGCCGATGGCGATGGCAATGCCTCCCAGACTCATCAGATTGGAATTCATGCCCAGCGAGCGCATGGCGATGAAAGCGATCAGCACGCCGACCGGCAACATCAGGATGGCGACCAGAGCGCTACGAACGTGCATTAGGAAGACGATGCAGACCAGTGCAACGATGATCGCTTCCTCAATCAGCGTCCGTTTCAACGTGTCGATGGCGTTGTGTATCAGTTCGGAACGGTCGTACACCGTCTGTACCGTGACGCCCTCAGGCAAGCCGGGACCGATTTCGGCTATCCGGGTTTTTAGATTGTGGATGACTTCCAGCGCGTTGGCACCATATCGCGCCATGGCGATGCCCGACACAACTTCGCCTTCACCGTTGAGTTCGGTCAGGCCACGCCGTTCGTCGGGCGTCAGTTCGACGTGGGCGATGTCACGGATCAGCACTGGCGTGCCCTTGTCGCTTTTGAGGACCAGCGTTTCGAGGTCGCTCTTACCGCGCAGGTAGCCCTTGCCGCGTACCATGTACTCGGTTTCGGCCATCTCGACGACGCGTCCGCCGACATCGCGGTTCGAGTCGCGGATAACCTGCGCCACCTTCATCAGCGGGATGCCGTAGGAACGCAGCTTGACCGGGTCGACCGTGACCTGATAGGTCTGCACGAAGCCGCCGATCGAAGCGACTTCGGCGACGCCATGGGCCTTGGTCAGTTGATAGCGGACGTACCAGTCTTGGATGGTGCGCAGTTCGGCCAGCGTCTTGTCTTTGGCGAGCAACGCATACTGGTAAACCCAGCCGACGCCGGTGGCGTCCGGTCCAAGCGACGGCGTGACGCCCTTCGGCATGCGGCTGGAGGCGAAATTCAGATATTCAAGGACGCGCGAGCGTGCCCAGTAGATGTCGGTGCCATCCTCGAAAATGATGTACACGAAGGAGGCACCGAAGAACGAGAAGCCGCGCACCACCTTTGATTTCGGCACCGACAACATGGCCGTGGTGAGCGGATAGGTGACCTGATCCTCGACGACCTGCGGCGCCTGGCCGGGATATTCGGTATAAACGATGACCTGCACGTCCGAGAGGTCAGGCAAGGCATCGATCGGCGTGCGCAATACGGCATAAATGCCGGCGATGGTGATGAACAGGGTGGCGAGCAAGACCAGGAAGCGGTTCCGGCCCGACCATTCGATAATATTGGCCAACATGGGGTGACTCTCCGTGGTTCTCGGTCAGTGACCGGCGTGCGGGTTGGCCCCGGCGGCCGGCGTGCCGGCTCCCTGGTTTGCTGGCAGCGGCTTGACGGCCGTAATCACCCATTCGCCGGGCTGCCGCTCGACGAACTCGACGGCGACTTTGGCTCCCGGTTTTATCCCTTGCAGCAGCGATGCGTTGGCGGCCTTGAACTCCATGGTCATGGCCGGCCATTTGAGGCTGGCGACCGGGCCGTGATTGAGGCTGATTGTGCCGGCTGCCGCATCGACGCCATCCACCGTGCCTTCGGCCTGGTGGCTGGCGCCTTTGGCGGCTGGCTGTCCGGGTGCTACCGCTTGCCCTTCTTTTGGGGCGGCGCCATGGGCGGCATGGCCAAAACCGCCGACCGCTGCCTTGAGGTTGCTCTCGGCATCGATCAGGAAGTTGGCGGCGACCACCACCTGCTCGCCATCTTTGACACCTTCCAGCACTTCGACATGATTGTCGCTGCGGCCACCGAGCTTGATTTCGCGTGGCTCGAAGCGACCTTCGCCCTGCTGGATCAGCACAATCTGGCGGGCACCGCTGTCGATGACGGCGGAAGTCGGTACCGTGACCACCTGGCCTTTGGTACCCACCGGTAGTTCGACCTGGGCGAACATCGACGGTTTGAGCAGCAGCCCCGGATTGGCCAATTCGACGCGAACCGGTACCGTGCGGGTTTGGGCGTTCAAGGTCGGATAGACATAGCTGATCGTGCCTTCGAAGGTCTTGTCCGGGTAGGCGTTGATCCTGACCTTGGCCTTGGCCCCCGTCCTGACCTGGCCGATGTCCTGCTCAAACACGTCGGCGACCACCCAGACGGCCGACAGGTCAGCCACTTGGTAAAGCGCCTCGCCCGGCATGAAACGCATGCCCTGTAGCGCCTTCTTCTCGGTGACGATGCCGGAAACCGGCGAGCGGAAAGTCAGCGTACGCCGCGCTTCGCCGGACTTCGCCAAGGCCTTGACCTGCTCTTCCGAAATATCCCAGTTCTTCAGGCGCAACAGGCTGGAATCGGCCAGTTGCTTCATGCCATCCCGCGCCTGGCCGCCGGCTTCCTTCAGCGATTCGACGCCTTGGGCGGCAATCGCGTATTCGCGCTGGGCGGAAACCAGTTCCGGACTATAAACCTCGAACAGCGGCTGCCCCTTGCCGACCGACTGACCGGTGACATTGACGTGCAGGCGCTCGACGTAGCCCTCGAACTTAGGAGAGATCGCATAGATGTGGCGCTCGTCCGGTTCGATCCGCCCAGCGGCACGCACCACCTTGTCGAGGACGCGCAATTGAGCGGCTTCCGTCCGCACACCCAGTTTTTGCACTTTTTCAGTGCTGATCTTGATC
>JAVEWT010000084.1:0-2721 GCA_034004425.1 Methylophilaceae bacterium | reverse complement strand
CGCTGGGCGTCGAGCAAGGTGGCGAAATCCACCTTGCCGGTCTCGTAGCCGGCCAGCGCCGCCTTGAAGGTCAGTTCGGCCTGCGGCAGCAGGCTGTTGGCCAGCAGGTTTTCCGTGCGACGGGCGGCTTCAATGCCGGACAGCGCCTCGGCTAGTTCGGCGGAGACCTGGTTGGTGGTGGCCTCCTTGCGCGAGCGGGCGGCATTGAGCATCGACTCGGATTCCCGCTCCTGTGACCGCCGCGAAGACTGTTGCAGCGGGATATTCAGTTCGACCATCAACTCCCATTCCTTGATAGCGTTCTGGTACTGGATGGGGGATACGCCTAGCGTAAAGTCGGGATAGCGGTTTTTGTAGGTCAGGTCGCGAGATTTCTCGGCGGCCTTGATTTTCGATTCGTCGGTGAACAGTTGCGGGTTGCGGGTGCGCATACGTTCTTCCAGCGCAGCATAATCCAGCGCTACCGGAGCCGGCAGTTTGCGCAATTGGGTTGGCGCCTGTAACGGCGCGTTGTTTGGGCGGGCCAGCAAGGCGTTCAGCCGGGCATGCAGGTTGTGCTGTTCGGCTTCCAGCGCAATCAATTCGTTGCGCATATTGGTCTGCTCGACCTGAGCGCGGATAACATCCTGCTGTGCCGCCAGGCCGCCGGAATAGCGTACTTGGGCGACTTTTTCCAGACGGGTCATCAGGTCGAGGATTTCCCGGGTCAATTGCTCGTTCCGGTGCACGTAATAAAGCTGAGCAAAATTGACTTTGATCCGCCCGGCCACATCGGCCCAGGTCCCCAGCGCACGTCCCTTGGCGCCGTCGGCTTCAAGTTCTGCAATTTCACGCTTCAGGTCGCGTTTGCCAAACCAGGGAATGTCCTGCATCAACAGGTAACGGGTGCTACCGACGCGACTCGGGGCGAGTGTTGCGTTTTGTTCGCCCATTCGGGTGATGTCGCGTAACTCGGTACGAAACTTTGGGTCTGGTAAGGCACCAGCTGGCGTCACCCGCTCGCCCGATGCTTCGGCCTCAGCCTGCATCGCGGCGTACTCCGGATTGCGCGTCTTGGCGTAATTGATCAGGCTGTCGACGTTCGCACCGAGGGCGGCCTCTTGGGCAAACACGGGCGCGCCAAAGGCGATGGCAAGCGACAGGATCAAAATGGGTAACGGCCTGAGTCGGCGCATGTGACCTCCCTCAAATATTTATTTTATGGAACATGCTGACAGCGAAATGGAATCACCCTCTCGCCGCCAGTCGATCTTGTTATTTGGCTGGTTCGAAATGGACTACGGTGATGGCACCATTCACGGTGTCGGCCATGAAGCGAATCTTATCGCCGGACTTCATTTGGTCCAACCAGGCGGCATTGGAAACCTTGAAGGCCATGGTCATCGCTGGCATGTTCAGGTTGGTCAGCGGGCCGTGTGACAAGGTCACCTTGCCAGCGGCCTTGTCCACTTTTTTAACCTGGCCGTCGACCATTTGCATTTCTGCGGCCGGTGCGGCCATGGCATGGCCGGCATGGTCACCTGCAGCCTGGACCGAAACAGCGCCAAGTGAGGCAATGGCAATCAGGGAGGCGGTGATGAGTGTTTTCATGGGTTTCTCCTGTTGGGATCAATGTTTTGCAAAAATGCTGGTTTCACCGCCAGACTGGACCAGCAGCGTGTTGTAGGGAACGGGTTTCGAACTTTCCATGCCTGGCGAACCGGGGGGCATCGAGGGCACCGCGATGCCGAGGGCTTTCGGTTTTTCTCTGAGCAGACGCTGAATGTCGGCAACCGGCACGTGGCCTTCGACCACATAACCGGCAACCTTGGCGGTATGGCAGGAGCCGAGGCGGTCTGGCATCCCCAGTTGCTTGCGGGCTGCTGGGACGTCCATGACATTGTGCGCGCGAACCTCGAAGCCCGCGTCCTTCAGGTGGTCAATCCACTTGCCACAGCAACCGCAGTTCGGGCTCTTGTAGACATCGACCATTTCGCCTGCCGTTGCGGCGGAGGAAAGGCCGGCACCGAAGGCTGTGATCAAGGCGAGAACAAGGACGGGGTTACGCATGGCGAGGCTCCTGTTTGAATCGAGTGGCGTCAGTATGGATAGCCAATGCCAACAATTGGCTGTCCCGCTGATTACATTTTTGTAATGTTTGACCGCTTAGTGCTTGTGCGCTCCATGGTCGTGACCGTCGGCTTTTTTACTCTTGCCCGCCGGCTTTTCAGGCACCTCGGCAGGCTTTGCTTCGTGGTCGTCATGCCCATGGTCGTGGCCCGCGACTCCGCCATGCGAGTGCCCGTCGCTCGCCGCCACCAGTTGCTCATAAGCGGGTGCCGATAACAAAGGCATCTTTTGCAGAAAGGCTGCCAGATCCCAAATGGCTTCGTCTTCCATGCCGCCCTTCGACCAGGCAGGCATGCCGGAAGCCTTGATGCCGTGCTTGATGATCCAGAAATCGCGGGCGGCATCACGTGAAGGAGGTGATGTCGGCTTCTCCGACAGATTGGGTGGCGTGGGATAGAGCCCCTTGCGTATTTCCGAATCGGGAGCGTCCGGCGACAAGTGGCAATTGACGCACATCGCCGCATAATTGCCCGCCCCGCGTCGGACCCGCTCGGGATCGGCAAGATCAGCCGGAACCTGGATATCACCGGTGCGGCTGGCAATGGCTCTTTCGCGGGCAAACGTCAGCGCCTGGTAGGTGAAGGAACTATGAGGGGTATCGGCCCCGACATC
>JAVEWT010000083.1:0-7643 GCA_034004425.1 Methylophilaceae bacterium | reverse complement strand
GTAGAGCCGGCGTGTAATGTCTTCCTTGACGTCGACGTTGGTCAGCGTCGCGGCAGCGAACGGATCGCCGAAGAAGCTCTTGACGTCGGTGTCGACGTCGCGCTGCAGGTCTTCGACCGTCAGCTTGAACCGGTGATGCTCGTTCGGCTTCAGCACCAGCTTGGCCAGCAGATAGTCGGATTCGATATCCTGCGGGTTGGGAGTGGTGCGGTTGACGTTGCGTTCGCTGTTGTCACCCATGTTCTCGGTTTCGCGGCCGTTGCGGAAGCTGGCCAGCAGCATGGCCTCGACCACGTCGTTGGCGTAGGCGAAGGAGGGCACCGTGGTCCAGCTGTTATCGACCGAGGCGTAGGTGGTCTTCAATGCGGCCTGCCACGGCTTGCCCAGCGTCAGCAGGTCTTGCGGGTCCTTGGTCAGGAAGCTGACGGCGCCTGATAGCCCGTCGCTACCGTATTGGGTGGAGGCAGGGCCGCGCAGGATCTCGACTCTCTTGTAGGCCTCGACGTCGACGTAGTCGCCGCGGCCGGCGGCATAGGGGCCGCTGCTGTAGATCATCGGCAGGCGCACGCCGTCGGATTGCAACAGCACCTGGTCGCCTTCGAGGCCGCGGATGTTGATGCCTTCGTTGCCGGCGCGGCCGGTGGCGCGGAATACGGCCGAGGAGCGGTTTGGCGTGGAACGTACCGACACGCCTGTTTCATAGCGCAACAGGTCCTTGATGTCGGTCGGCATCTCGCGCTCGATATCCTCGCTGGTTTTCGAGGTGACGGTGGCGGCGACATCGTTGACGTCCTGCTCGGTTCGGGTGGCGGAAACGACGACTTCCTGCATGATTCTTGATGCAGCAGCTTCGTTTTCCGCTTCGGCTTCTTCTGCAACGGCAAACCCGGCATTGCCGGCAAAGGCCAGTGCGATGGCGGTCGAGATGACACGCAGTTTGAAATATGGTGTTGGCGCTACGATGGCGTCCATGGACAGTCTCCCAGTAAAAATTACGTGCTGGCTGGCTGCCTAGGGTTTGCCCATCGGTGGCTGGCTGGATTCAGATTTTGTGGCCGGTAGCGTGGCTGCCGGTCAAAACAGTGGCTACTATAGCAAAGTTAGTCACAAATGAGAATCATTATTATTTACAAACTATTTCTTAAGCAGGTGCGGCGTATGCTCGAACGGGGCGAACGCTACCGAAAGTGATTGCGTGGCGGAGTAAAGCGCGTAGGAGCATCGAATCTCGCAAACTTCACATTGAGTACGCTTCTTGCTAGTTTATAATCGATTCAAGAGAAGTTGATTTTCTGCAGCCTGGAGCCAGATCGGCCAGGTTGCCCGCCCGGATTCAAATCAGGAAAGAAGCCTCAACATGACGACCGCCAAGACTGCCACACCCCGCAAGAAAAACGCCAAGCCTTCCACCACTAAATACCGCATTCCCTACGTCGAGGAACTGGAGCGGCACTTGCGCTACACCTGCTTCAAGACCGCCAAGGTTTCGACCCCGCGCGACTGGTACAACACAGCCGCCAACACGGTGCGCGACCATGTGGTGGAGCGCTGGGTCAACACTTCCGAATCCTATTTCGACAAGGACCCGAAGCGGGTCTATTACCTCTCGCTTGAGTTTCTGATCGGCCGCATGTTTTCCAACGCGGCACTGAATCTGGGCATCGCGCCCGAAATCAGGGAGGGCCTCAATGCCCTCGGCCAGGACATGGAGCGGTTGGCCGAGATCGAGAATGACGCGGCGCTCGGTAACGGCGGCCTCGGTCGGCTCGCGGCCTGTTTCCTCGATTCGATGGCGACCATGGATATCCCGGGCACCGGCTACGGCATTCGTTACGAGTACGGCATGTTCCGTCAGGCCATCGTCGACGGTCAGCAGATCGAGAATCCGGACAACTGGCTACGCTACGGCAATATCTGGGAGTTCCAGCGACCGGAAAGTACCTACAGCGTTCGGTTTTACGGCAAGCTGGTCGAGTTCCGCGAGGGCGATCATGTCGAGCATCGCTGGGTCGATTGCGAGCCGGTGCTTGCCATGGCTTACGATGTGCCGATTCCCGGCTATGGCACGGAGACCGTGAACAACCTGCGCCTGTGGTCGGCAAAGGCGGCGCGCGAGTTCGACCTGTCGCATTTCAACGAGGGCAACTATGAAAAGGCGGTGGAGGAACGCAACGCCACCGAGAACATCTCCAAGGTGCTGTATCCGAACGACGCCTCGGTGCTCGGCAAGGAGCTGCGTCTCAAGCAGCAGTATTTCTTCGTGTCCGCCTCGATCCAGGACATCCTGCGCCGCTATCTGGCAACCCATGACGATTGGGATCAGTTGCCGGACAAGATCGCCATCCAGCTGAACGATACGCATCCGGCCATCGCCATCGCCGAAATGATGTATCAACTGGTCGACGTGCGCGGACTCGCGTGGGCCAGGGCTTGGGGACTGGTGGTGCGTGTATTCGCCTACACCAATCACACGCTGATGCCGGAAGCGCTGGAGACCTGGGCGGTCGACACCATGAGCCGGCTGTTGCCGCGACACATGCAGATCATCTACCAGATCAACCATGAGTTCCTGCACATGGTGAATCACATGTTCCCGGGCGACACCGAACTGCTGCGCCGCGTGTCCATCATAGACGAGAGCGACGGCAAGCGCGTGCGTATGGCGCATCTGGCGGTGGTCGGCAGCCATACCGTGAACGGTGTCGCGGCGCTGCACAGCGAGTTGCTGAAGACCACGCTGTTCGCCGACTTCAATCGCATCTATCCGGGCAAGTTCGTCAATGTGACCAACGGCATCACGCCGCGCCGCTGGCTCAATCAGGCCAATCCGGCCTTGACCGCGCTGTTGGAGAAGACCATAGGCCGCGATTTCCAAAAGAACCTCAATCGTCTGCGCGAACTGGAGCCGCTGGCCAATGATCCGGCCTTCCGCAAGGCTTTCCGTCAGGTCAAGTTCGAGAACAAGGTGCGGCTGGCGAACAAGATCGAGAGCCTCACCGGCATCAAGGTCGATCCGCACAGCATGTTCGATGTGCAGATCAAGCGCATCCACGAATACAAGCGCCAACTGTTGAACCTGTTGCACGTCATCACGCTGTACAACCGCATCCGCACCGGCAAGACGCTGGATGCCACGCCGCGCACGGTTATCTTCGGCGGCAAGGCAGCGCCCGGTTATCACATGGCCAAGCTCATCATCCGCCTGATCAACGACGTGGCCTCGGTCATCAACGAAGACCCGGCAGTGGGTGGCAAGCTGAAGGTGGTGTTTTATCCGAACTACGAAGTCTCCGCAGCCGAGATTCTGTTCCCGGGCAGCGATCTGTCCGAGCAGATTTCGACGGCCGGCACCGAAGCTTCCGGCACCGGCAATATGAAGATGGCGCTCAACGGTGCGTTGACCATCGGCACGCTGGATGGCGCCAATGTCGAGATCCGTGAGGAAGTCGGGGCCGACAACATCTTCATCTTCGGCCTCACTACGCAGCAGGTGGCGGAAGTGCGCGCCGCCGGTTACAACCCGTGGGACTTCTATCATGGTCATGTCGAACTGAAGGAAGTGCTGGACATGATCGACAGCGGTTTCTTCTCGGTCGAGGAGCCGGGCCGCTATCGCGCCATCATCGATACGCTGCTGCACAAGGGCGACCATTACCTGCTGCTGGCCGATTACGAAAGCTACGTGCAGACGCAGGATCTGGTCGATCAACTGTACAAGAATCAGGAGGAGTGGTCGCGCATCGCCATCCTCAATGTCGCGCGCGTCGGCAAGTTCTCCAGCGACCGCACCATCGCCGAGTACGCCGGCAACATCTGGAAGCTGTAGTCACGTCAACCGTACGTGACTGTGGACGGATTTCAGGGGAAGCTTGTATTGCACCGGGCATGCAGTAAACTGGTGCAATCGCTTCCCCCTTTATCTGGAGTCGCCATGCGCCGTTTCCTGACTGTTCTCTCTTTGATGTTGTTCGCCACGCATGCACAGGCGCTCGGCCTGAGCGATCTCAGCAACGCCGATGCCGCGGCCGGCATGAAGGAGGCTCTGATCCAGGGGGCCGGCAAGGCGGTCGGCAAGCTTGGCGTGGTGGACGGTTTCCTCGGCAATCCGGCCGTGAAGATTCCGCTGCCGGATTCCGTGCAGCGCGCCGAGCGCGTCATGCGCATGTTCGGCATGGGCAAGCAGGCGGATGAAGTGATCCTGCGCATGAATCGGGCGGCCGAGGCGGCCGTGCCGGAAGCGAAGGTGCTGCTGATCAACGCCGTCAAGCAGATGAGCGTGGCGGACGCCAAGAATATTCTCACTGGAGGCGATGACGCTGCTACCCAGTATTTCCGCAAGACGACCTCGGCACCGATGGCCGAGAAGTTCCTGCCCATCGTGCAAAAGGCGATGGCGGATGTGCAGCTCGCCCAGCAATACAACAAGTTCGCGGAAACCGGTGCCAAATACGGCCTGATCAAGAAGGAGCAGGCCAATCTCGAGCAGTATGTGACACAAAAGGCGCTGGATGGCGTCTATCTGATGATGGCCGAGGAAGAAAAGGCGATCCGCAAAAATCCGATGAAACAGGCCAGCAGCCTGTTGAAGAAGGTTTTTGGCGCGTTGGGCAAATAGGATTCCGGTGTTGTTCCGGCGATAAAAATCGACTAGCAGTAAACCTGTCAGGGGATGTTGCGTTCAGATCCGTATCGGGGACGTAACTTTTTGGACAGGAGTCACATCATGAAAGCGATTCGTTTGGTTTTGCTGGCTGCATCGCTGGCCTTTGCGCCTGCTGCGTTCGCCAGGGATTCATACGGTTTCAGTATCAGTATCGGTTCTCCCGGTTATTACGTCAGTCCGCCGCACTACGTATACGCGCCGCCGCCGGTCATCTACCATCATGCGCCGCCGGTGGTGTATTACCGGCATTACAGTCCGCCGTCCAGAGCCTATCACTCGCACAAGGCGTGGCACCATCACAACCGGCATGACCGCCATCATTTCCGCGGTCATGACAGGCATCGCGGCCATTGGCGCTGAACACAAATCCAAGTCCATATTCCATCCGGAAATTCGATTCTGGCCTGACCCCTGCGGGGGTCTTTTTTTTTGCACCGGACCTGTGTGGCGGAGTGTATTTCCAACATCCTGTCGTGCATAACTTGGCGACTAATCTGCCTGCCGTTTCTGGTAAAATCCAGTCTTTCCATTCGCTGATCCGTTTGCAGTCAACTCATGTCCAATATTCAAATGTCCAGCCTGCGCGGCAGTGCAGCACTCTCCCGGTTCCGTCTAGATAAAACACTCGCGAGCGTGCGGGCCAGCCTGCCGCGGGTGAGCCATCTCTATGCCGAGTTCTGGCACTTTGCCTGGAGTGAGGGTGCGCTGGGCGAGGCAGAACAAAACGTCCTGCAGCAGATCCTGACCTATGGCCCCAAGCTGGCCGAAGAGACTCCCGTCGGCGACTTGTTTCTCGTCGTGCCGCGACCGGGAACCATTTCGCCGTGGTCATCGCGTGCTACCGATATCGCCAGACACTGCGGCCTCGAAAGCATCTCGCGGCTGGAACGCGGTATCGCCTACTATGTCGCGACGCAGGACGGTGCGCCGTTGACTGCGGCGGAGGTGGAGGCGCTGAAGCCGTTGATCCATGACCGCATGACCGAGGCAGTGTTCCGTGAGATCGAGGACGCCGCGCGGCTTTATCACCAGGGCGAGCCGGCGCCGATGACCAGCGTCGATATCCTCGGCGGCGGCAAGGCAGCATTGGAAGCCGCCAACGCCGAAATGGGGCTGGCACTGTCGCCGGACGAAGTGGATTACCTGCTGGAGAATTTCACCCGCATCGGCCGCAACCCCACCGACGTCGAATTGATGATGTTCGCACAGGCGAACTCCGAACACTGCCGCCACAAGATATTCAATGCCGACTGGGTGATCGATGGCGTGAAACAGGACAGCTCACTGTTCGCCATGATCCGCAACACGCACAAGCTGAATCCGGGCAAGACCGTGGTGGCCTATGCCGACAACGCCTCCATCGTCGCCGGCGAGTCGACCAGGCGATTCTATCCGGATGCCAGCGGCCGATACGACTACACCGAGGAGGACATGCATTTCCTCATGAAGGTGGAAACGCACAACCACCCAACTGCCATCTCGCCGTTTGCCGGCGCGGCGACAGGCGCCGGCGGAGAGATCCGCGACGAAGGCGCGACCGGCTCCGGCTCCAAACCCAAAGCCGGTCTGACCGGTTTTTCCGTTTCCAACCTCAATATTCCGGGCTTCAAGCAGCCGTGGGAGCGGGATTACGGCAAGCCCTCGCGTATCGCCTCCGCCTTGCAGATCATGGTCGACGGCCCGTTGGGCGGTGCCGCCTACAACAATGAATTCGGCCGGCCGAACATCGCCGGCTATTTCCGCACGCTGGAATTGGAGTCCGCCGGCGAAATGCGCGGCTATCACAAGCCCATCATGCTGGCCGGCGGTGTCGGCAATATCTCGGCCAGACATGCGAAGAAGAATCCGATCCCGCCCGGAGCTGCGCTGATACAGTTAGGCGGTCCGGCCATGCTGATCGGTCTAGGTGGCGGTGCGGCGTCCAGCATGGATACCGGCTCCAATACCGAAAACCTCGATTTCGATTCCGTGCAGCGCGGCAATCCTGAACTGGAGCGGCGCGCGCAGGAGGTCATCGACCGTTGCTGGCAACTGGGTGCACAAAACCCGATCCTGAGCATTCACGACGTCGGCGCCGGCGGCATCTCCAACGCCTTCCCCGAGCTGGTCAACGATGCCGGCGTCGGTGCGACTTTCCAGTTGCGTAACGTGCACAATGAGGAGCTGGGTATGTCGCCGCGCGAACTGTGGAGTAACGAAGCGCAGGAACGCTACGTCATGGCCATCGCGCAGGAGGATTTGCCGCGCTTCAGCGAGATTTGTGAGCGCGAGCGCTGCCCGTTCGCCATCGTCGGTTATGCTACCGAAGAACGGCATCTGACGGTCGAGGACAGCCATTTCGGCAACAAGCCGGTGGATATGGACCTTTCCGTATTGCTGGGCAAGCCACCGAAGATGACGCGCGACGTCAGCCATGTGGAACGCAAGCTGGCACAATTCGATACCGGCAACATCAAGCTCAAGGATGCGGCTGAACGTGTGCTACGCCTGCCGGGCGTGGCGGACAAGACCTTCCTCATCACTATCGGTGACCGCACGGTGACCGGTCTGGTCGCGCGTGACCAGATGGTTGGGCCGTGGCAGGTGCCGGTGGCCGATGTCGCCGTGACACTGGCGGGTTATGAGACCTATCGCGGCGAAGCTTTCGCCATCGGCGAGAAAGCGCCGCTGGCGCTGATCGATGCGCCGGCTTCCGGCCGCATGGCGATCGGCGAGGCCATCACTAATATCGCCGCCGCACATATCGATAATCTCGGCGATCTGAAACTGTCGGCCAACTGGATGGCGCCAGCCGGTCATCCCGGCGAAGACGCGGCGCTGTTCGACACCGTGCGCGCCGTCGGCATGGAGCTCTGCCCGCAACTGGGCGTCAGTATTCCGGTCGGCAAGGATTCGATGTCGATGAAGACGGTCTGGGACGAAAACGGCGAGAAGAAGGCCGTGACGGCGCCGATCTCGCTGGTGGTGACCGCCTTCGCGC
>JAVEWT010000082.1:0-7720 GCA_034004425.1 Methylophilaceae bacterium | reverse complement strand
TGAGCAGTCACTGAACGGGACATTGCTAGGCATGCAGACAGCCGTGCGTGCCCTCGTTATCAGTATCTTTTCACGCGGGCATGTGTTGCTGGAAGGCGATGTCGGCGTCGGCAAGACCACCTTGCTTCGGGCTGCTGCACGGCTGCTGGGCGGCGAATACCAGCGTATCGAGGGGGCAGTCGACCTCATGCCTAGCGATTTTCTCTATCATGCCTATCTCGATCAGCATGGACAGCCGGCTGTTGCACCCGGGCCCTTGCTACAGCACGAGGAAAATCTGGCGGTATTCTTTTTCAACGAAATCAACCGGGCTCGGCCTCAGGCGCATAGCCTGCTGTTGCGGCTGATGGCCGAGCGCAGTGTGAATGCGTTCAACCGGGAATATCGTTTTCCTCATCTTACGGTGTTTGCTGACCGTAACCGTCTGGAGCGGGAGGAAACCTTTGAATTGCCGGCCGCCGCGCGTGACCGGTTCTTCATGGAAATCAATATCGATGCGCCGGATGACCGGGATTTGCAGAAAGATCTGATGTTCAATCAGCGTTTTCACGATGTTGATCGGATGATTGCGCAACTACCGTCCGGTGTCGTGCCTTACGCGGAACTCAATCAATTGGCCGAGGCGATTCAGGCTCATATCCGTGCAGAGCCGCCATTACAGGATTATGCCGTCAATCTCTGGCGTGCCCTGCGTAATCCGGTGCAATCCGGCATTGAGTTGGAGGACATAGACTGCACCAGACTGGTCGCCGGTGGCGCCAGTCCGCGAGGCATGGCCATGATGATGCGGGCAGCTCGCTGTCGTGCATGGCTGGAAGGGCGTGATTACCTGACGCCTGATGATATCCGCAGCGTTTTCCATGTCACGGTGGCGCATCGCATCTTTTTTACGCCAGCTTATGAGCTGCGTCATGACGAGATTGCTACTCAGCTGATCGGTGCTGTTCTCGACAGTGTTTCAGCTCCATAAAGAATTACGGCAGGTCAAATTGCAGGATTTTGTACCTCAGGACTTTTATTACAGTCTGAACTGGCGCGCCCGCGGGACACAACCGGGTAGCCATGCGACGCGCATGCCGGGAGGCAGCCTGGATTTTCGGGGTTATGTGCCTTTCATGGAAAGCCCTGATCCGCGCCGCATCGATGTGCGTGCCACCTTGCGTAGCGTTCCTCGCATGCTGATGACCAAGGCTTTTTACGAGCGGGGCGCAGTGGACGTAGTGGCCGTACTCGACCTCTCGGCATCCATGGGCTTTTCCGGCGCAAGCAACAAATTGCAGCAGATGGCGGATATAGCCGCTTCTATCGCCTGGTCAGCCATACGTCACGGTGACAATTTTTCATTGGTTGTCTGCGATGATGAAATCCGGCGTGACCTTTGCATGCCGGCCTCGCACCGTCCCGGTCTTGCGCAGGAGGTTTACGGAATGATCCGCCAGGCGAAAATCATGGAAGGCGCTCGCACTTCGGCGTTGACGCTGGCGGTTGAGCACATCAGAAGAAAACGCGCATTGGTTTTTCTGATTTCAGACTTTCATCTGGACGAGTCTTGCATGACGGCTGCGGTGCGCTCCCTTGCGATGCATGACGTCGTGCCCTTGGTGCTCTGGGATCGCGCCGAATATCAGGACTTGCCCGAGTGGGGATGGGCCCGGGTTCGTGATATGGAAAGTGCGGAAATCGGCTCGTTGTTCATGCGCCGCGGCTTGGCGGCCAAGATCCGGCAGTCCTATGAGCAGCGCCGCCGGCAGATTGCGGATATCTGTCGTCTGGCAGGCGCACGCGCCCCCTTTTTCTCCGGCGACGATTTCGATGCGGAGCGCCTGAGTCGGCATTTGCTGGAGGTGGCTTGATGCTATTGCGTTTTCGTTTCTTGATGTGGCTGCTGGTTGTTCCCGGCTTGACTGCTTCCACCATTTCGGCGGCTGCCGAACAGGCGGGCGCGGACGGCGCTGAACGCGATACCTTGATAATCCGATCATCGATGCGCGAAATCGGTTACAACGTCGGGGATGTAGCGAGGCAGACCATCATGGTTGAAACTCCGCCTGGCTACCGTTTCGATCCGGCGTCCCTGCCGAACATCGGCAAGACCACGGGCTTCATCGAATTGCGCGATGCCCGCTGGCAGTTCGAGGAGATGAAGCACCTGACGCGGCATAAGCTGGAGTTGGACTGGCAGATATTCCAGGTGCTGCAGGAAGTGCGTGCTTATCCCTTGATGCCATTGAGATTGCAGTTCCGCCATGAAGATGGAGCAGACAAGGTTATCTATGCCGAGTTGGAGCCTGCAAGCGTGATCGTTTCATCGCTGCTGCCGGCAAGAATGGATGCGGGACGACTGCAGCTCTTACCTGACGTGGCACCACAGCCAAGAGCAACTGCAGGCTTGTTGTGGGGATTGCTGGTTTCTGTGACCTTGACGCTGCTGACGATAATCTATGTCGCCTGGTATTTTGACTGGTTACAGGTTGGGCGGCGGTGGAACCGGCCGTATCGCGTGGCTTGCAGGCAGATTCGGGCAATCCGCAGAGGCAAGGAAGAAAGCGCGCTGCAGTTACAGGTCGCCATGAAAAGTCTGCGGCAGGCCTGTGATGTCACGGCCGGTACGGCATTGAGTCGAGAGCGCTTGCATTTGCTGTTCGAGCGCAATCCCTGGATGCTGGCCTTGCGTCCTGAAATAGAACAGCTGTATGCGGACTCTGACCGCCTGTTCTTTGCCGGGGAGGCGGAAACAGCAGATTTCGAGAGGCTGTACCAATTGGGCCGAAAACTTCGTGCCCTGGAGTCCTGAAACTTATGGTACGGGCATTATCCAATCTGATGGTTGCGCAGCCGTGGTATCTGCTATGGTCCTTGTTGGCTCTGCTGCCTCTACTGCTGAAAAATTATCCGGCATTTCCCTATCCCACTCTGGCGCGCCTGCCGGCCGATGCATTGTCCCTTTGGGTGGAACGGGCCTGGCGCCTGCTGGGTGCACTGGCAATTGTTTTCATTGCCATCGGCTTGTCCGGTATTTACTGGACGGAAAACATGGTGGAACGTGTCGGTAGCGGCGCTCACGTCATGATAGTGCTGGACCGGAGTGCCAGCATGAATGACGATTTTGCCGATCCGCCGGCCGGCGAACGTGAGTCCAAGATGGCTGCCGCACGCCGTGTGCTGCAGGACTTCGTTAGCCAGGGCAAGGAAGACCTGCTCGGCATGGTGACATTCAGCACTTCGCCGATTCTGGCTGCTCCGCTGGGAGGGGATCGCGAGGCCGTGCTGGCCGGATTGCAGGCGACGGAAGCAGGTGGCATGGGCTTTACGGCGGTGGCCCGCGGACTGGGTATGGCGCTCGAGTATTACAAGGGCCGGCCGGTGACTGGTTCGCGTGCGGTGTTGTTGGTATCGGATGGCGGTGCCTATCTGGACGCCAAGACTCAGGAAATGTTGCGGAATATGTTCCAGCGCGAAAACGCTTCGCTGTTCTGGCTTTACCTGCGTTCAGCCAATGGCGCCAGCCTGAAAGTCGCACCGGCTGAAGGCGATGAAGATGCTTATCCGGAGTATCAGTTACATCGCTATTTCGGCACCCTGGGAACGTCTTATCGCGTTTATGAAGCGGACAATCCGCTGGCCGTAGAGCGTGCGCTGCGGGATATCAGCCGGTTGAAAAACAAGCCGGTGCGCTATACCCAGGCGGCACCCAGGCTTGATCTGTCGTGGTTATTCTATCTGCTGGCCTTGCTCTGTGCCGGCTGTGTTCTCGCATTACATCTGACGGAGATCAAGCAATGGCGCAACGCCTGAAAGTATTTCCCTGGATGGTGTTGCTGGGCAGTCTCTCTCTGGCGGTATCGGTATGGTTGATGGTCGGTTTGTATCAGGCCGCCAGCTATAACGCCAGGTTAGAAATACAGGCTCTGCACCACAGTCGCGCGGCCGACGCCTTGTTTGCCAATGCTTATTACCTGGCAAGGCAGGGAGACATGCAGCAATCGCTCGGTCTTTATGCGGAAGCACTGTCCAGAGGCTCGAATCGCGTTCGCAAGTCCTCGTATTTCAATTCCGGCAATCTTTATCTGTCCAAGGCGAATCAATTGCTCGAAGACCGGGGGCTGGATGCCTTCGACCAGGTCGGTCCGTTGCTGGCACTGGCCAAGGAGAGTTATCGCGAGGCCATGCGGCTCGACCCCGCTTGGCATGAGGCCAAGTACAACTATGAGCTCGCCTTGCGCTTGTCGCCGCTGTTTGAACTTAAACATAGTAAACAAGAGCCCGATGAATCCGATGACGCCGAGACGGTGGACGGCTGGGCATCGATTCCCGGATTCCCGCGCGGGATGCCATGAAGCTCTGGCGCCATCTTGATACGCGCGGTCGCTGCTTGGCGATAGCACTATGTCTGCTGGCTGTGAGTCTGTTGGAACCCAGAGCGCAGTTGCCGGGGCGTGTGCACGACTGGTATTTCGTGGTTGATATCACGCAAAGCATGAACGTGCGCGATGCTGTGACAAGCGGCAACGGTATCAGCAGGCTCGCGTTTGCCAAACAGCAGATGCGCCAGGCATTGCGTAGTTTGCCTTGCGGTTCAAGGGTCGCGCTCGGTTTGTTCACTGAACGCAGTACCGCCACCATTCTGAATCCGCTCGAAGTCTGTGCACATTTTGCCGCGCTGGATGAATCCATCGCAAGCATAGACTGGCGCATGGCCTGGGCTGCGGATTCGTATGTCGCCAACGGTGTTTTCAATGCGATCGAACAGGCTGCCCGTCTCGGACCGGAAATGCGGCTGGCGTTCTTTACTGACGGTAATCAGGCGCCGGTCATCAGTTCACGCTATGCACCTGTGTTCGAAGGTGAGCCGGGCAAGGTACAGGGTTTCATCTTCGGTGTCGGCGAGAAATCCGCCGGGCAGATCCCGCTGCTGGATCAGAACGACAACATTACCGGTTATTGGGGTGCCGATGACGTACAGAGATTCGCGACATTCGGCGTTTCGGAGTTGAAGTCGGTGGCGCAGATGGAGCAGCCTGAGGGTTACCACGGCAGAAACGCGCCACATGGCAGTGCGCCGGCTGCGGCAGCAGATGCCCATCTTTCGGCCCACGACGCAAGCAATCTGCAGAAGATCGCCAAGTCCACCGGCCTGACCTATGTCGGGTTGGAAAAAGGACAGCAGGCTAGCCATGCCGTTCTGTCCAGAGAGATGTCGTCCTGGCGTTCCTCCGATACCGATTTGCGGCCGTGGCTGGTGTTGCCGGCGATGTGGCTGATACTGGTGTTTTACATTCCATCGGCGCGGTTGCGCTATTTCCATCAACGTTTGTCCTTCAGGAAGAAACCATGAAACTGCTACAGATATTGTGTATATCCATCTTTGCCTTGCCTGCCTATGCGCATGGACCGACACCGCAGAAGACCGATCAGACCGTGCTTCTCAATGCCGCGTCCGATGCTGTCTGGAAAGCCCTCAGTGAGCCTTGCGCGATTGCGGCATGGCACCCGCAGGTGGCTGACTGCAAGGCTGAAGGTCAGTTGAAACGCACCCTTACATTGAAAAACGGCGGCAGCATCACGGAGGAAGTGGACGAAATGCTGGCCGGGGAGATGTCGATTTCATATCGTTTGGGCAGCAATTCCGAAGTCAAGGCGCTACCGGTCAGCTCGCTGACCGGTAGGATCAAGGTCAAGGCTGAGGGCGATAAGGCCAGCGTCGTCTGGATAGCGCGATATTACCGTGCCGATACGACCAATGAGCCGCCACAAGGGCTGGACGATGCGGCTGCCCAAATGTCCGTGAACAGTTACGTCAGAGAGGGTTTGATCGGTCTGGAGGCGTATCTCGTAAAAAAGTAGCGAGTCCGGATGAGGGTTCCTGGTGGGATTGGGTTAAAAGCCGGTTCGGCTTTTAACCCAGCTTTAGTTTTTACTGGATGCCGTAGCTGATAGCGAGACGTACCATTTGGCTGGTGCTTTGCACATCGAGTTTCTGCCGGATCTGAGTTTGTATGTTGGCTGCTGACTTGTTGCTGATGTTCAACTGGCTGGAGATCTCGCTCAGGCTGTCTCCCGCAACCAGGCGGCTGAAGACCTCGAATTCCCGCTGGGACAGGGCGTTGATCGGATTATCCAGACCGGACGATTGCTCGATTGCGATTTGTTGCGCGATTTCGTGACCGATAAAGCGCTTTCCTGCCAGAATCTGCTGGATGGCTTTTAACAGAATATCAGGATCATCCGACTTGACGACATAACCGCGTGCGCCAGCGCGGATAGCGCGTGTGGCGTGAATGGTATCGTCGTACATGGTGAAGACCAGGATTTTGGCGCCAGCATCCTGAGACAGGATGCGATGCAGTGTTTCCTGGCCACCCATCCCGGGCATGTCTAGATCGAGTAGGACAAGGTCAGGTCGATGTTGCTGCCATGCGACATAAGCCTGCTCGCCTGATCCGGCTTCGGCGGCGATTTGATAGCCGGCCTGTTCGAGCAGGGTGCGCAAGCCTTGCCTCACGACGGCGTGATCATCGACCAGAAGAAGCTTGTTCATGATGCCTTCAACTCCAGAGTATTGATCAACGGTAGCCGAATCGAGATGCACGTGCCGTTGTTGACGGCTGACTGCCACATGAAGCTGCCGCCGACTATGGCGACCCGTTCACGCATGGCTGTCAGACCGAACCCCTGGCGGCTGTTGGCGCTCATGTCGCAGCCCTTGCCATTGTCTTTTACCTTGATCTCCAGTGCTTTATTTCGTTCCCCGGAAACTTCGATTGTGACTGAGACGACCGTGGCCTCCGCATGGCGGGAGATATTGGTCAGCGCTTCTTGGACCACCCGGTAGGCGGTGAGTTTGATATTGTCCGGCAGATTGCCACATTTGTAGTCAAGCATGCAGTTGAAACGTGTAGCCGGATGTTGCCCCTTCCACTCCTGTACCATATGTCGCACTGCATCAATCAGGCCATATTCGTCTAGTGCGACCGGTTGAAGATGATGCAACAAGTTGCGAATGGCTTTTTGCACATGTTCGGTATGCATGCCGATGCGTTCTGCCCGACTGACGACAACCGGATCATCGAGTTTGGTTAGGCTGCGCGCGTCCAGCCGGATCGCCGTCAGATATTGGCCCATATCATCGTGGATGTCCTGCGCCATGCGCTTGCGCTCTTGTTCCTGAATCTGTCTGGCATGTGCCGCCAAGGCACGATTCTCACTCAATAGGCTGGCCAACGAAGACTCCGCTTCAGCGCGCAGATTAGCCTCTGCCTTGATTTCCTCCATGCGTCGGCGGGAGAACCAGATGCCCGCGAGCGCGGCCATCAGCATCGCGATCGGCAGTTCATCCAGTTGCATCGTCTCGTATCTGGAGGTGAACCCGGACAATTGTTCAGCGGCATCGAAATGCCATGAAAGCCAATAAATCAGACTGACAAACACAATTGCTTTAAACAGGGGGCTGTAGTAGATAAGCACTAAATATCAGCCCACTCCTTTAGTGTTTTCAGTTGTTGTTTCGGTGTTCCGTAATTGAATCTGAACTCGCATTCCTTGAGAAATAGCGGGAACGATTCTTTCGGAATCCCATTGTATTTTCTTAGCACGCGCTTGGCCTGATTCCAGAAGTTCTCAATGCCATTGATGTGGTTCTTGCCCCTGGCAAACAATGCCGAGTGATTGATCCTTTCATGATAGAAATCACTCACATCCAGCGCATTGTAGCTGCCATAAC
>JAVEWT010000081.1:0-7856 GCA_034004425.1 Methylophilaceae bacterium | reverse complement strand
ACGGGCACAAACCCAGCACCTTGATCAACACGACATTGTTGACCAGCACGATACCCATCAGAATCAGGAAATATTCTTGCAACATTAAAGTTCACATCTAGGCGTAGACTCGAATTATACAGGGAATGCCATGTTCGTCATGATGCGCAGGCATGCTTTTGCGCGCGTCATGAGCAGGCAAGATTAGCGGTCTTTTTACAACAAACCAAAGAATTTCTGCTTATAGCAAATTACCTGCGCTTATATAGACGCGCATCGAACGACCGAGAAAACCGTGTCATGGATGTGTGACTTTCAGTTAAAATAGCAGGATTCATTTTTACTCATCAGGTAAATCATGCTGCAAGGCAGTCTCGTTGCCATCGTCACGCCAATGCACGATGATGGCGCTCTGGATATCGACACGCTCCGCGCTCTGATCGACTTTCACGTCAAGGAAGGCACGGACGGCATCGTCATCGTCGGCACCACGGGTGAATCTCCCACGGTCAATTTCGACGAGCACTGCCTGCTCATCAAGACCGCGGTCGACCATTGTGCGGGACGCATACCGGTCATCGCCGGCACCGGCGCCAACGCCACCAGCGAAGCGATCGAACTGACGCAGCAGGCGAAGCTCCTGGGTGCCGACGCCTGCCTGCTGGTCACGCCCTATTACAACAAGCCGCCGCAGGAAGGCCTGTATCGGCATTATCGGGCAGTGGCTGAAGCGGTCGATATCCCACAGATCCTTTATAACGTCCCGGGACGGACCGCCTGCGACATTTCCAACGACACGGTGCTGCGCCTCGCACAGATCCCCAACATCGTCGGCATCAAGGATGCCACCGGCAACATGGAGCGCGGCGGCGACCTCATCGCACGTGCGCCGGCCGACTTTGCCGTATACAGCGGCGACGATGCGAGCGGCATGTCGCTGATGCTGATGGGCGGCCGAGGCGTCATCTCGGTAACGGCCAATGCCGCGCCGCGCCTGATGCACGAACTCTGCCTCGCAGCCATGGCCGGCGACGCCATCAAGGCCAGACAGATCAACACAAGGCTATTGGCACTTCACCAGAAACTGTTTGTCGAAGCCAACCCGATCCCGGTGAAATGGGTATTGCAGCAAATGGGCTTGATCCAGTCGGGCATCCGTTTGCCGCTGGTTGGCCTCTCGCCAGCTTTTCATGATACCTTGCGCGCTGCAATGAAAAGTGCCGGCCTCTGAGGTCTGACACACAAGGTACGAGGTCGCCTGAATTGGGAAGTCAACCGAGCATCACTGCAACGTGCATCATAGCAAAGAGAAATCGCATGATCAGAATCGAACTCAAACCCGTCCTGTATACCAGCCTGCTCGCATTGGCCCTGACCGGCTGTGACAGCATTCCGTTCATCGACAATACGCCGGACTACAAGACGGCGGGCCGCTCACGCCCGCTGGAAGTGCCGCCGGACCTGACTTCGATCTCGGCCAGCGACGCCTATGCCGTGCCCGGCGGCTCGACCACCTATTCCAGCTATACACAGGGGCAAGGCTCTGTACTGGAGCAGGAACGCATCCTGCCGAATCCGGACAACGTCAGAATGGAACGTGCCGGCTCCCAGCGCTGGCTGGTGGTCGATGCGCCGCCGGAGAAGGTCTGGCCGGTCATTCGTGAGTTCTGGAACGACCTGGGTTTTGCCGTACGCGTGGAAAACCCGGAAACCGGCGTCATGGAAACCGAATGGGTGGACCCTTCCAGCATCACCAAGGACGACAAGGGCAACTATCTGGACAAATTCCAGGGCTGGCTGGACAAGCTCAACACCCTGCAGACCCGTCAGAAATTCCGCACCCGGATCGACCGCGGCGAAAACAATGCGACGGAAATCTATCTGAGCCATCGTTCCGTAGCGGATGCAGCCGACGATGGCAAGGAGCGTGTTAGAACAGCTGCCGGCACTTATGAACTTGGTTATCGCTTGCAGAGCAAACCGACCCCGGTAGAAGAGGCACGCGCCAACGCAGAGGATATCGACGCAGAATTGCTGCGCCGCCTGATGGTGCGTCTCGGCGTGACCGAACAGCAATCCAGAACCGTGGTCGCTGCCGTCAATACAGAAGTTCGCGCCACCATCGAACGCGGTGCGGATGGTCAACTCAATCTCAAGGTCAACGACCAGTTCGACCGCGCGTGGCGTCGCGTCGGTCTGGCTCTCGATCGTGTAGGCTTCGTGGTCGAAGACCGCGACCGTTCGCGCGGCCTGTACTTTGTCCGTTATGCCGACCTCGGCGCCACAGAGGGAAGCAGCAGCGAAAAGAAGGGCTTGCTGGAATCCCTCAAATTCTGGGGCAGCGACGACAAGAAGGTGGAGGAAGAAAAACCGGAACCTACGCCAGAAGCCAAGGAAGCGGCGGCAGCGGCCGAGGACAAAGGCGTGCCGCTCGGCGAGTACATGAAATTCTGGGAAACGCCGCAGGATGAAATCCAGCGCGAGAACATCTACCGCATCAAGGTCGACAACAACGAGGCCGGCGGTTCAGACGTCGTCGTCGTCAAGCAGAGTGGCGCGCGCGATACCTCCAGCACCGCCAACCGTATTACCACCCTGCTCTACGAGCAGCTGAGGTAAACACGGCGCTGCCATGCGTTTCGCTTCACTTGGCAGCGGCAGCGCCGGCAATGCATTGATCGTCGAAGCAGGCAGCACCCGCCTGCTGCTCGATTGCGGATTCGGCATACGGGAGGCGGTACATCGCCTCTCCAGACTGGACGTGCCGGTTGAAAGTCTGAGCGGCATTCTGGTCACGCACGAACATGACGATCATGCCGGCGGCGTCTTCAAGCTGGCAAACCGCTATCGCATCCCCGTTTGGCTGACTCACGGCACATTCTCGATGTCAGAGCGATACTTTCCCGCCCAAGCCGACTTCAAGGTGCATCTCATCGACAGCCATGCATCCCTGACGATACAGGACCTCGAGATTCATCCATTCCCGGTGCCGCATGATGCACGCGAACCAGTGCAATTCACTTTCCGCAGCGACAAACACAAACTGGGAGTGCTGACCGACACCGGTAGCTCCACCGCCCATATCGAACGCATGCTGAGCGGTTGCGATGCGCTGGTGCTGGAATGCAACCATGACATAGACATGCTGATTAACGGCCCCTATGCCAGACCGCTGAAACAGCGAGTCAAGAGCCGGCTGGGCCATCTGGACAACGCTGCTGCGGCAGACCTGCTGTCCAGACTGGACAACAGCAAGCTGCAGCACATGATTGCCGCACACCTGAGCGCCAAGAACAATCATCCGGACTTGGCACGTAAAGCGCTCAGTCAGGTGCTGAACTGTGAAGAGGAATGGATCGGCATCGCTGACCAGGCTGACGGATTCGACTGGCGCATGCTGAGATAGAAAATGCATCGCGGATAGCGGCTGCGATGGAAAATAAAAAAGCCGGCATCAACGCCGGCTTTTTCATTGGCTGAGTATGCTGTCCATTGGGCAGCATGCTGAACCTGATTACTGTGCAGCAGCTTCAGCAGGCGCTTCTTCAGCAGCAGGAGCAGCTGCTTCTTCAGCAACAGGGGCAGCTTCTTCAGCAACTGGAGCAGCCTCTTCAACTGCAGGTGCAGCTTCAGCAGCAGGAGCAGCTTCTTCAACTGCAGGTGCTTCTTCAACAGGAGCAGCTTCTTCCTTTTGACCGCAAGCAGTCAAAGCAAGAGCCAGAAGTGCAGCTAACAGAGCGGAACGTGTCATTTTTATATCCCTTAATATCATGTGTTAAAAAATTTGGCCTGGCACAACGGAAGGTTTATTTGATTAAGTCAGAAGATTGCCGTCAACATCACTTTCCGAGTGCGCGAATTCTAGCAGTTCTGCAATAAAAAAACAGTGTGTTTTTAGGTAGTTCCGCAATATTTTTATCTGTCGTCAAGCAACAACACCCATATCAATCGACCTTGATCCTCAGCGTCGATTTTCGCTGCGTATTGCGCGTGCCGGATGCCAATATGGCCCGGCTCACTTCATCTCTGCCCTGCATGGCGCCGCCGAGGTCGAACCACTCCCCGGGCCGCACGCTGACTGTCGTACTCAATGCCTCGAAATCGATGTATCCCGCCTGGTTCAGCGCGGCTATTCTGGGAGTGATCTCAAGCTCCACGAACTCCCCGCTGTAACGCGGGGTGACGGCAAAGCCGGTCGAGACCTCCTGGAACACCGTGGTTTGCTGCACGACCGCGTAGCGCCTGGTCCAAATCAGCCATTGCTCGGTAAACGGCACGATCTGCCCGCTCCGAATATAAGCACGCTCACCATCCAGCACGGTGAGAAATCCGCTCCCGCTCTCGTATAGAAGACGGTCATCGCCATACACATCCAGGCGGACGCCTCCATCCGCCTCCGGCGGTACGGAGACTCCGACATCGCCGGCCCGGACCGTGCCGCTGACGGCTGCACCGCGCTGTTGCATCTGCGCGTCTCGGCTATGACTGACCGTGATCCTGACATTCCTGCGCATAACGTCCAGCCGTTCGATGACGGATTCTATCTGCGCCAGCCGCTCGGGGCTGGCAGTGACCAGCAGATGCTGGTCGATGGCGCGGACCGACCCTTCCGGGCCGACCAGCGGTTCGATGACAGGCACCAGGTCACGCGCCAGACGATGCTGCAGAGTGATCATCCTGAACTGCTCGGCCGCCAGGGCGCTGCCCGCCAGCAGCGCAAACAGCCACAACACGACTTGGATCAGATATCGCGTCCGAATCCCGGAGGAGCACATCACAATCCCACGGCCGCCGCGCTCAACCTGGAATGCGTCGATTCCAGCAACTGGTCAAAACGTTCGTGCAACGGCTTGGCCGCCACGACATCCCCCAATACATATTTGAATCGGGCGTGATCGACATGGAAGCGGTGCAGGTAAGCGGCATGATCGGCCAGCACGAAGGCATCCTGAGCCACCTTCGCCTGTTCATCGGTCAGATAAACCGTCATGGCGTGTGAATAACGCTGCATCATATCCGTCAGTCTGGGACAGTGCGCAGCAAGAAACCGGCCGTCATGCAGGATGATGGTCAATCGATTGAGGCTGTCGCGTGCCAGAAAGGCATTCAGCAGTTCGAACGCGCGCAACCCCTGATAGCCGCCGCGGGTCAGATCCGGATCGAAGATCTTCAGCTCGCGTCTGGCTTCAGCCAGCAGCAAGGCCGTCGCCTCCTCGTAGTTGCGTTCGCCGAGTACCACCTGATTCGGCACCAGTTCGTGATTGACCGTCATGTGTTTTGCCCCGTTTAGTCAGACCCGCAATGCAGATAACCAGCCAGATACCATTGGTGCAGCTGCGCGAGCAAGGCTGCATCCGCATCCTGCAACGCGCTTGCCGGCAGGCATCGCTCATCGGCCAGCGTCTTCAGGTCGGGCGCCCAACCCGGCTGCATGTCAAGCCGCTCGCCGTTGATGAAAAAGGAATTTCCGTAAAACAACGCCTGCGACTTGAGATCCAGTTGCAAACCGTCGCGCATGATGCTGTTGGAAAATCGTTGAAGGCTGATGGCGACCGGCGGGTAAAAAACGATATGCGGCTTGGGTTCCGACAGATATTCACCGAGAAAGTCGCCGACCATATCCTTCTTCCAGCGGATTTTCTTCAGCATGCGATGAACCCGCGCGACCATCTCGTCGTTAATCTCTGCCGCATGCTTCTGCAAACTGAGGTCACGGTCTCCGTACATGCCGTCGAGCGCGATGTTCTCCTGCAGATAGCCGAGGAACTGCTGTGCAAGCTCCTGTGCCGACGGCGCCCTGAAACCGATCGAATAGGTCATGCAGTCGCCGACCGCGATACCCCAATGCGCGAGATGTGGCGGCAGATAGAGCATGTCGCCGGGTTCCAGCACGTATTCAAGCTGCGTGTCGAAGTGCTTGAGGATACGCAACGGCGCGCCTTCGACCAGGGACAGATCCTGTTGCGCGCTGACGCGCCAGCGGCGCTTGCCCAGCCCCTGCAATAGAAAGACGTCGTAGGAATCGAAATGCGGACCGACGCCGCCACCGTCCGGCGCAAAACTGACCATCAGATCATCCAGCCTGGCGTGCGGAATGAAGTCGAAACGTTGCAGCAAGGCGGCCGCTTCCGGCAGATGATGGTTGACGCCCTGCACCAGAAGCGTCCAGTTGGTTTTCGGCAGGCGGTCAAAACGCTCCTCGGCGAACGGCCCCTGCTCCAGCAGCCATTTGCCGCGCACATGGCGCACCAGCCGCGATTGCGCCTCCTCTTCACAAGCCAACCCCGCCAGTTCGTCCGGTTCCAATATGCCACCGAACCCCGGAATCGCCTGCCGAATCAACAATGGCTTCTTCTGCCAGTACTGCTTGAGGAACTGCCGGGGCGAGATGCCGCCCAACAGGGTTTTCTGTTCGGCCGCCCGCGCCGCTCTCTTCTGGTCTTTTTTCATGTCGCCATCATAGCGCATTGCAAACCGCAGATAGAAATGGGTTAGAATCGGCCCAACGTCATCGAGAAAATCCCTATGCTGCAGATTGGCGACCCCGCCCCCGATTTCTCCTTGCCTGATGCCGACATGGAAATCTTCAAACTTTCCAGCTTGCGCGGCAAGACCGTCGTGCTCTATTTTTACCCCAAGGATGACACTCCGGGCTGTACGGTCGAAGCCATCGAGTTCAGCGATCTTGAAGAAGAGTTCGCGAAGCAGGGCGTGATCATCGTCGGCGCCAGCCGCGATGACTGCATCACGCACGGCAGCTTCCGCGACAAGCACGGCCTCAGCATCCAGCTGGTATCGGATGAAGACGGCAAGGTTTGCAGGAAATACGGGGTGTGGCAGGAAAAGGATCATAACGGCGAACGCAAGATGGGCATCCTGCGTTCAACCTTTATCATCGATCCTGAGGGTAAAATACGGTATTGCCAGTACGGTGTCGTTCCCAAGGGACACGCCCAGCAAATCCTGAATCTTGTTCAATCCATTCAATAAAGGTATCCCATCATGCAAATTGCCATGAATACTGTTGTTTCAATGACCTACGAGCTACGCGATAGCGAAGGCAATGTGCTTGAGTCCAGCGCCCAGCCTGTCAGCTACCTGCACGGCGGCTACGACAATATCTTCCCGCGCGTGGAAGAAGAGATGCACGGCAAATCGGTCGGCGACAGCATCGAAATCACGCTGGAGCCGGCGGACGCCTTCGGCGACTACGACGAGGAACTGGTGCAGATCGAACCGGCTTCCGCCTTCCCGACCGGCGACCTGAAAGTCGGCATGCAGTTCGAGGGCGAGGACGAGTCCGGCGAGGTCATCCTCTACACCGTGACTGACATCCAGGACGGCAAGGTCGTGGTCGACGGCAACCACCCGTGGGCCGGTGAACGCGTCCTGTTCAAGGCCACCATCACCGGCGTGCGCTCTGCCGGCAAGGAAGAAGTCGAACATGGCCACGTACATGGCGCAGGCGGCCATCACCACTGAGCATCGCCGCAGTAGATATCAAAACGGCTGACGAATCATCGTCAGCCGTTTTCGTTTCCGTCTGCGGTTTCAGTAGCGGCAATCTACTAAATCAATTTTTTCAGCCGGTAGAGCACATCCAGCGCCTGTCGCGGTGTCAGTTCATCCGGCTCGATGGTCTCCAGTTCCTGCACCGCGGGATGCGGTGCCGCCTCTTCAACCGCTTCCGGCTGCGCGAACATGTCGCCCTGCGGGCCGGCCTGTATGTTCTGCTGTTCCAGTTGCGTCAGCTTGCGCTTGGCCATCGCCACCACCGACCTGGGGATACCGGCCAGTTGCGCCACCTGCAGACCGTAACTCTGACTAGCCGGTCCCTCCTCCACACGGTGCAGAAAGACGATGCCCTTGCCGTGCTC
>JAVEWT010000003.1:0-37676 GCA_034004425.1 Methylophilaceae bacterium | reverse complement strand
TTGCCGACAGCGGTTCACAGGATTGGCTGGCTGGGCGATTATTACGTTTTTTCTCAACTGAAAACTAGATAGCAAGGGCGTTCTTCATGCAAATCCCGCAGGAAATATTCAAGGCCTATGACATTCGTGGCATCGTCGGCAAGACCCTGACTCCCGAGATCGTCGAAGCCATCGGCCATGCGCTGGGCTCGGAAGCGACAGCGCGCGGACAGTCGAAAATCTGCATCGGCTACGATGGCCGCCTGTCCGGCCCGGAACTCGCCGCCGCCCTGTCGCGCGGCATCCGCAAAGCCGGCATCGACGTCATCGACCTCGGCATGGTGGCGACCCCCATGGTCTATTTCGCCGCCTACCATCTGGGCACCCAATGCGGCGTCATGGTCACCGGCAGCCATAATCCGCCCGATTACAACGGCCTGAAAATGGTGCTGGCCGGTGAGACGCTGTCGGGCGAGGCGATCCGCGCCCTGCGTCAGCGCATACTCGACGGCGAACTCAGCCACGGTGAAGGCAGCGAAAGCCGCTTCGACATCGCGGCCGACTATATCGCCCGCATCAAGGCCGACGTACGGCTGCAGCGGCCGATGAAGATCGCCGTCGATTGCGGCAATGGCGTCGCCGGGGCATATGCGAAAAAACTCTACGAAGCCATCGGCTGCGAAGTCGAGGAACTGTTCTGCGAAGTCGACGGCCGTTTCCCCAACCACCATCCGGACCCTTCGGTGCCGGACAATCTTACCGACCTGATCGCAGCGCTGAGGGACCGCGATGCCGAACTCGGACTGGCCTTCGACGGCGATGGCGACCGGCTCGGCGTCGTCACCAAGGACGGCAACATCATCTATCCGGACCGCCAGTTGCTGCTGTTCGCCGCCGATGTGCTCCAAACCAATGCCGGCAGCAGCATCATCTACGACGTCAAATCCACCCGCCATCTGGCGCCGTGGATCCAGGCGCGCGGCGGCAATCCGGTGATCTGGAAAACCGGCCATTCGCTGGTCAAGGCCAAGATCAGGGAAACCGGCGCAGCCCTGGCAGGCGAGATGAGCGGCCACGTCTTCTTCAACGACAGCCGCGACGGCGAAAAACGCTGGTACGGCTTCGACGACGGCCTCTATGCCGGCGCCCGCCTGCTGGAGATCCTGAGCCGCAGCCAAGACCCGTCCGCCGTGCTGAACGCGCTGCCGGACAGCGTCAGCACGCCGGAGCAGCATATCCACATGCAGGAAGGCGAACCGCACCGGCTGATCGCCGCGCTGCAGCAATCGGCGACTTTCGATGGCGCAAAGGAGGTCATTACCATCGACGGCTTGCGCGTCGAGTATGCCGACGGCTTCGGCCTCATGCGGCCGTCTAACACGACGCCGGTGATCGTGCTGCGCTTCGAGGCGAACAACGAGGCGGCGCTGAGACGCATCCAGGCGCAGTTCCGTGCCATCATCCTGGCGGCGGCACCCGATGCCGTACTGCCGTTCTAAACATGGGCATCGGCGCACCATGAGCAGCGGCAGAATCACACTGGCCTTGGTCTGGATCGCTCTCGCGGCGGCACTGTTCTACCTGGCCGACCGCGCCCTCAACCCGAACAAGCTGCATCTGCTGGGCGAGGACCGCAGCGTGGTGCTGCAACGCGGGCTGGACGGCCACTACCGGGCCGAGGCGCTGATCAACGGCACCAAGGTCGACGTCATGGTGGACACCGGCGCTACCGGCGTCGCCATCTCGCAGCAGGTGGCCGACCGCCTCGGCCTGCAGAGCCGCACTGCCGTCAGGACAAGGACCGCCAACGGCGATGCCGTCGGCTACATGACACGGCTGGATTCGGTGCGCATCGGTGGCGTCGAAGCGCGGGATGTCTCTGCCATGATCGCGCCGGGACTCGGCGGCGATGTACTGCTCGGCATGTCCTTTCTAGGCCGCATGGATGTGCGGCTGTATCAGGGCACAATGACCATCAGGCAAATCGAACCCTGAAGGGAATCCCGAAAAAACCTGCTACACGCCTCGATTCCTGCGTTACGCGGTACTCGCCCCCTCGCCTATCTACATGAGATGTCTCGGGTTCTCCGTTCCGTGCGCCTTGTAGCGTCAAGGTCGCGACGCAGGAGCGGGCACTTGACGGACATGACCCTTGCGGTTGCACTCATAGTCGCTCGCTACGGTTTTACGGGGTTTCCTAAAATCACAAAAAAACGGCCAGCATGGCTGGCCGTATCACTTGCTACACAACGAGCTATCAGGTTATCACAGTCGGCTGATCCCGGCCGGTTCTTTCCTTCAATTCGGATAGTTGCAGGGCGATGCGGATCATCTCCGCCAGCGCGACCTGCGCATCGAGGTCATGCTTGGCCATGTCCGGTTCGAATGCCTCCAGATAGATACGCAACGTCGCGCCCTCGGTGCCGGTACCGGAGAGACGGAAGACGATACGCGAACCGTCCGCGAACAAAATACGGATGCCCTGGGCAGTACTGACGCTACCGTCGATGGGATCGGTATAGCTGAAATCATCGCAACTCTTGACCTTGTAGGGACCGAACGCGCTACCCGGCAGACTGGCAAAGCTCTCACGCAGGTGCTGCATGATGCCGTTCGCCGCTTCGGTCGGCAGACCTTCGTAATCGTGACGCGAATAGACGTTGCGGCCAAAACGCGCCCAATGCCGCTTGAGCAGCGTCTCCACCGACTGGCGCTTGATCGCCAGGATATTGAGCCAGAACAGCACCGCCCACAGGCCGTCCTTTTCGCGCACATGGTCGGAACCGGTGCCGAAACTCTCCTCGCCGCATAAAGTGACCTTGCCGGCATCCATCAGGTTGCCGAAGAATTTCCAGCCGGTCGGCGTTTCAAAACAGGGGATGCCGATTTCCTCGGCCACGCGGTCGGCCGCGGCGCTGGTCGGCATCGAGCGCGCGATGCCGGCCAGACCCTTGGCGTAACCCGGCACCAGGCTGGCGTTGGCCGCCAGCACGGCCAGACTGTCGGAAGGCGTCACGAAGAAGTGGTCGCCCAGGATCATGTTGCGGTCGCCGTCGCCGTCGGAAGCGGCGCCGAAATCCGGCGCATCGTCGCCGTAGAGGATATCCACCAGTTCGTGCGCATAGGTCAGGTTGGGATCAGGATGGCCTTGGCCGAAATCCTCCAGCGGCACGGCATTCATCAGACTATCCTCCGGCGCGTTCAGGCGGTTGACCAGAATCTCCCGTGCGTAGGGTCCGGTCACCGCATGCATGGCGTCGAACTTCATGCGGAAGCCGCTGTTGAGCAAAAGACGGATGGCCGGAAAATCGAAGATCGAGGCCATCAGTTCGGCGTAATCGGCGACGCTGTCGATAACCTCGACCTGCATGCCGCCAAGCTCGAAGCTGCCGAGCACATCGAGTGGCAGGTCCGGCGCATCCTTGATCTTGTAAGTGTTGATTCGCTTGCTGTTGGCGAAGATGGCATCGGTGATCTTCTCCGGCGCCGGTCCGCCGTTGCCGGTGTTGTACTTGATGCCGAAATCGCCGTCCGGTCCGCCCGGATTGTGGCTGGCCGACAGGATGATGCCGCCGAAGGTCTGGTATTTGCGGATGACACAGGAGGCGGCCGGCGTCGACAGGATACCGCCCTGCCCCACCAGCACGCGGCCGAAACCGTTGGCCGCCGCCATCTTCAGAATGATCTGGATCGCCTGCCGGTTGTAATAGCGGCCATCGCCGCCCAACACCAGCGTGGCGCCCGCCGGCGCGTCTATCGTATCGAAAATGCTCTGGACGAAATTCTCCAGATAATGCGGCTGCTGAAAAACACTGACCCGCTTGCGCAAGCCTGAGGTACCGGGTTTCTGATCATCGAAGGGCCGGGTGGAAATGGTATGGGTTGTCATTCTGTTAACTTTCAGACTTATCTTTTGAACTGACTTTCAAACTGAAAAATTGCTCGCTTCCGGGTTGACACTCGCCGGCTTTGGCCTGATAATCACGCTCCTCGTTTGGGGCATTAGCTCAGTTGGTAGAGCAGCGGACTCTTAATCCGTTTGTCGTAGGTTCGACCCCTACATGCCCCACCAGAATATTCAACGGCTTAGGATTCTTTCCTAGGCCGTTTTTGTTTTTGGTGTGAAGAAAACTCGTTACATTGCTTGCTCACCCCGCCAGACATCAGGACCTTCAAGGCTCCAGCGTTTAAGGTCATTTTCTTTCAGGTCACCTGAACCTCACCTCGATATTATGCCAATTGCATCAGCCCGGCAATTTCGGCAACGATTGAAGTCCGCCGGCGATGGTGCAATGATTCGGCTTTGAACATCACGCGCCACCGGAAAACCGGCGGCCTTATTTGGAACAGCCATGTCCAGACCGATCCTTGCCGTTTTGTTGCTCAGCCTGGCTACCGCCCACAACGGCGCATTCGCCGCTGAGAATGAACCTTCCATGCTGCACACCATGTTGCCCGGCCACTACGCCATCGTCGGCCAGATGCCGGACGGCGGCGCGGCATACGCCGGTAGCGCGCAGATCAGGCTGAACGAAGGCGTGCTGGAAATCACCCGCACCGTCGGCACGCAAACGGTCAGCGCCAGCGGCACGGTGGAGCAGGCACAGATCGGCGAGGCGGAAGTGGTACGCCTGCGCTGGCCCGGTCACAGTGCGACCTGTTTGCACCGGCCCGACCTCGACAATTACAGCCGACTGAGCTGCTACTGGACGCCGGATGGAGAGTCGCCGCAAAAACCCGGACTGGAAGCCTATTTCCCGACTGCAAACTGGCCTCAGCCTTCTGGAACGGAGCACGCATCGGCTGACACAAGCCGCGATATCATGCCCGGACTGCAACTGACGGATGACACAGGCTGTTATGTCAGCGATGGCGATTCCGTCACGCCGACCATCGTGCTGATGACCGGCGCCTACAACCGGCCTGCGCTCGATAATGGCCAGGTGCTCGGCATCATCAACACCGCCATCGCCGCCGGTTGCCGCATCGACGAGACAGACGAGATGGGCATGTCGCCGCTCAACGCCGCCATTCTCTACAACGAGCCGGAACTGGTCGCCTTGTTCCTGCAGAGCGGCGCCGACCCCTACCTGAAGATCTCCAGCGCCAAACCTTCGATCGACCAGCTCAATTCCTTCGAATTCCTCGAACTGCTGAGCAAGAGCATGCCGGCCATCGACCGCAAGGCAGCGCGGCGCGAGTTATTGCGTTACAAGGAAGAATAGGCGCTGGGACGCCGGCCATCAGGCCGGGCGGTATTTCTGCTTGCGGTAGAGCCAGGATGCCAGTTGCACGTGAGCCAGCGCACGGCGCGCCAGCTTGTCGCTATGCGGATTGGATTCGGCCGGCCGCACCTGCTTCGCCGCCGCGTCATAGCGCGCCGCCGCCGGCGGCTTGCCCGGGCGCAGTACGACCAGGTCGTTGCCTTCCAGCCAGCCATAGTGTTCCTCGAACTGCATCATGGCGCGGCCCGGCGCTTCGTCGGCTTCGCGGCTGAGGTCGCGTCCCGGCATCGGGTGCTTGGCATCGATACCCATCAACGAAAGGGCGGTGACTGGGATGTCGATCTGGCTCGCCACGCTGCGGATGCGCCTCGGCTCGAGATCCGCTCCCAGCATCAGGGCCGGAATGTGGAAGTTGCGCAGCGGCACCAGACTGTCGCCACGCACGCGGATGTCATGGTCGGCGACGACGACGAACAGCGTGTCCTGCCAATAGTCGCTAGCCTGTGCCCGCTCGAAGAAGCGGCCGAGCACATGGTCGGCATACTTGACGGCGTTGCGGTCGGTGCCCTTCTCGCTGTCGTAGAGTTCGATCAGGCCGTCCGGAAACTCGAACGGCGAATGATTGGACGATGTGAAGGCGAGCGTGAAAAAAGGCTGCCCTCTGTCATGCAAGGCCTGCAAGCGCTCGTGCGTCTTGTCGAACAGGTCACCGTCGGATACGCCCCAGCTACTGACGAAAGCCGGCGCTTCAAAATCCTTCTGCTCGATGATGGATTGGAAGCCGTTGCCGCGGAAGAAGCCCTGCATGTTGTCGAAATCGGCTTCGCCGCCATAGATGAACTCGGTGTGGTAGCCCTGCGCCGCCAACAGGCTGGCAATGGAAAAGAAGCCGGTCTGCGACAAGGACAGCTTGACCACGCTAGGGGCCGGTGTCGGCGGAAAGCCGGAGATGACCGCCTCGATACCGCGCACCGAGCGCGTGCCGGTGGCGTACATATTCTCGAACCACCAGCCCTGCATCTTCAGTTTTTCCAGCTCCGGCGTCACCGGGACGCCGCCCAGCGATTCGACGAAGGTCGCGCCCATGCTCTCTTCCAGAATGATGACCAGGTTCAGCGGCTTTTGCCGCGTGCGGCTCGGTATGTGTCGTTGCATGGTCGGGGCTTCGGCCTCGGCATCGCTGTGGCGGCCGTCGCCGTGAGCGGCGTCGTATTCGGCGAACATCTCGGCAGCCGGCAGCTTGCCGTACATGTCGGCGGATTTTTTCTCGTGCTTGAGGTTATAGATAGCATACAGCACCGACCAGGCCGAATTCAGGATCAGGCTATTAACCAGATTGTCGGTAGTCAGCGCGAAGGTGGTCGGGTTGGCCGGCCGGTGACCGAAGCTGGAACGGATGACCAATGCCAGTACCAGCAGGATGGGCAGCCAGGTCAGCAGGGTCAGTACCGGACTCCAGAGCGACGGTATCTCCAGCCACGGCTCGGTGTATTCGGACAGCAGAACGACAGCCACGGCCAGCAGCAGCAGCACACTGACGACATGCACGCGGAAGCCCTTCCACAACATGGAGCAGACTTCCCTCGGATATTTCAGGTATTCGACGAACAAGCGGTTGGGACGTACATCGTATTCGGCCACGAAACCCGGCGTGGCAGCCTCCATGAACAACAGGAAAGAGACAGCACCGACCACCCAGAAGGCGGTGAAGCCCTGCCACACATCCCATAGGCCGGGGATGGCGGACAGCGGCGCGAACAGCGCCGGGATGAAACATATCTGCGCGAGTTGGATAGCGTCCACCCGGGCGCCCTGTATCAGGCCTGGCAACCACATGCCGTGCGCGGAGATACGTTGATGCTGCCACAGCATGAGCGCGACTCTGGAGCTATATAGCACGGCGAAGCCGCCGATCGCCAGCATCACCAGCGGCGCATATGGCCCTAGCCAGGCAAAAGGTTGCCAAGCCTGGGCGAAAGCGATTTCGAGCGGCTGCGGTAGTTCAAACATGGGAGCGGGCTTTCGTGCAACTTGAATGCCGGAAGGCAATTCTTAGATGCTGATAATGACTCTCATTCTAGGGGAAAAGTTTAGCCGGAACCGAGAAATTTTCATTCCTCCCGCGCCAGGATGCACAGTCTCGCATTCAGCACCATATTCTCCAGCACCAGCCGCACCAGAGTCGCCGCCATGATCAGTTCGCGGTCGGCGATAGCCATCCGGTCCCAGCCCTGCACCATCTCGGCCACGTTGAGGCAAGCAAGTTTGCGCAAATCGTCGGCATCGAACGGCAGACCCGTATAATCGATCGGGTCCTCCCTTTCCACTTCTTCCAACAGGGCGTAAAGTTGTTCGGCGTGCATGTGCCCAGTATGACACGCTTTGAAGTCCGCCCATAAGCCCTGATTTCCAGCGTGCACAGCGGGCATACCCAACGTTACAATGCCTCAAAGCCCCGCCGCCAATACGGGGCTGCAACACCCGCATCAAACGCAGCTTCTTTACTTTAATCGAGGAGAACAGCATGTCCAGCCATACCTACAAGATCATAGAACTGGTCGGTACCTCGCCCGTAGGCACCGATGACGCCATCAACAATGCCATTAGCAAGGCAGGCAAGACGCTCAAGCACCTGGACTGGTTCGAGGTGGTGGAAACCCGCGGTCACATCGTCGACAGCAAGGTTGCGCATTATCAGGTCGTGCTCAAGGTCGGCTTCAGAATCGAGGATTGAAATCGCGGCCTCTGCCGCCATATACAGGCTGCCGCAGATGATGTCAGCGGCCGCCATGGAAACAGGTTACCGCGTCCGGAATTCCGGACGGGCCAGCCTGTCTATAGATACAACGCATTCATACTGTTTTTGGTATGATGCGCGCATTTCGGATTTGCCGGTTTCGGCTGTTTTCTAACTTTGGAGAGTTTTGAATGAAACGGATTTTTCTGTTTTTGGTGACCAACATCGCCATCATGCTGGTGCTCGGCATCATCATCTCGGTGTTCGGTCTGGGCAATGTGCTGGACGAACAAGGCATCGGCCTCGATCTGGGCGCCTTGCTGGTATTGTCGGCCGTGATCGGCATGACCGGTTCGTTCATCTCGCTCGCGATGTCGAAGTTCATGGCCAAGCAAAGCACCGGTGCGCAGGTGATCGAGAGCCCGCGCAATGAAGTCGAACAATGGCTGTTCAGCACCGTGCAGAAGCAGGCACAGGCCGCTGGCATCGGCATGCCGGAAGTGGCGATCTATGACTCGCCGGACATGAACGCCTTCGCCACCGGCATGTTCCGCGACAGCGCGCTGGTCGCGGTCAGCACCGGCCTCCTGCGCGGCATGAAGCGCGAGGAAGTGGAAGCGGTGCTGGCGCACGAAGTGAGCCACGTCGCCAACGGCGACATGGTGACGCTGGCGCTGATCCAGGGTGTGGTGAACACTTTCGTCTTCTTCCTCTCCCGCGTCATCGGTCATATCGTCGACCGCGTCGTGTTCAAGACCGAACGCGGCCACGGGCCGGCCTACTGGGTCACGGCCATCATCGCCCAGGTGGTACTCGGCATCCTCGCCAGTGCCATCGTCATGTGGTTCAGCCGTCAGCGCGAATATCGCGCCGATGCCGGCGGCGCCGCACTGGCAGGCAAGGCCAGCATGATCGCCGCGCTGGAGCGCCTGCAGAAATCGGTCGACCAGCCGCATCTGCCGGAACAGCTGGAAGCCTTCGGTATCTCCGGTGGCATGGGCAGCGGCATCAAGCGCCTGTTCATGAGCCACCCGCCTCTGAGTGAGCGTATCGAGGTCCTGAAAAGCCTGTAAGCTGTTCCAGCACCAAATAAAAAAGCACACCCGCGGGTGTGCTTTTTTTTCGAGCCGCCGGATCAAACCGGCAGCCAACGCTTGATTCTATGATCCTCAGGGCCGGCACTTGTAGATATCGAAGGTGCGCTCACCGAATCTGGCCGATTCCTTTCGCACCAACGTGTCGCCACCCTCGTCCACGGCGCTGTTACGGGCCAGCTGCAGCAGATTGGCCTCCACCGCCTCGACGCTGCGGGTGACGAAGCCGACCTTGGTCAGTACGCTGACCGTGACCTTGCCGCGCGACTCACAGCTAGCGACCTGATGGGCATCCGCCAACGATACACGGTCCGAGCCGGGACGCACGTCGACCATCTTGCTGGCGCAGGCGCCCAAGGCAAACGGGGCAGCGGCCAGTACGCAGACAAGGGCTGCTCTGGAAAAATCTGGATTGAATTGCATGCTTGACCTCACTGGTTTCGGTTGATGTTGGGCGCGTCCGCGCAGACGTCGCCACAAACTGCAGATTTCAACATGACGTTTGATTTGGAACAATATCCAATCAGCACGTCTAAAGCTAGAATGAATCCACCACTAGCATGAACCCCTCAGCCACAGGAGAAACAAGATGCCCTTAAGTCACGCTGTCGTATGGATCGATCATCAGGAAGCGCATGTCATTCAGTTCAATGCCGACACCCATCAAAACTCGACCATCACGACCCGCTCCAAGCATGGTCACGTGCACCAGAAGGCGGGCGTGGTCGGCAGCGGCCATGCGGCCGCCGACCAGAATTACCTGCACGAGGTCGCGACTGCCGTTTCCGGCTGCAACGAACTGCTGATCGTCGGCCCCGGCTCCGCCAAGCTGGAACTGATCAAGCATATGCACCGTCACGATGCCCCCATCGCTGACAAGGTCGTCGGTGTCGAAACCGTCGATCACCCTTCCGATGGACAATTGCTGGCCTATGCCAAGAAATACTTCCTCCGCGCCGATAACATGCGGCCGCAATGACCGATGAGACGGGTTCCCGTAGCCGAAATACCGGGAATCCACCACATTTCAATCGCTTGGCGATGGCGGAAACAGCGGTCACCTATCAGCTGACCATCCGGCTGACGGAGGATATCCGCATCGCCATCGGCGCACTCGGCACGCACCGGCTGCCGGCCGGCGACTATGTCTACACCGGCAGCGCCCGCCGAAACCTGGAAGCACGCATTGCGCGCCATTGCCGCAGGAACAAGAAGCTACACTGGCATATCGATTACCTGCTGGCCGCAGCGGAGGCCCGCATCGTCGATATCCGGCGCCTCGTGCAAGCGGAATGCGCCGTCAACCATAATCAGGCCGGCCGCATTCTGGTCCCGGGGCTAGGCGCTTCGGATTGTCGTGCCGGTTGCGGCAGCCACCTGAAATATCTGGGCAAGATGACAGACCATGACTGAACAAACCGACACCCCGCAAATCCGATGGCCAGCTGTCCTCAAACTGCACGGCGCGGACGAACTGACCTACCTGCAGGATACTGAAAGCTGGCGGCGCGACCCTCACCTGCAGGCCACGCAACTGACAGCCGAAGATTGTCTGATCGACAGCACCGGCCGAGGCTTTCGGATCGGAACAACCGGAGCATTCATCGCCAGCGGCCGGCAGTTCGGGCTGGCCGAGGTTCTGCAACTGGTGCGCCGGCATGCCGCGCAGGATGGCGCCTGTTGCATCGCCAAGCTCGATGCGCCTTCCATTCCCGAAGCCATCGCCATGGTGCAGGACTGAGCTGCCGGCATGGCAAATCCGCAGCAGACCAACCCGCTGATCGCCGCCCTGCTGCGCCCGGAGGCCTACCCGCATGCCGCGACTGCGGTAGAACTGATCGAAACCCACATCTCCTGGGTGCTGCTGACCGGGGTCTACGTCTACAAGATCAAGAAACCGGTCAATTTCGGTTTCCTCGATTTCTCCACACTGGAAAAGCGCCGCTTCTATTGCAAGGAGGAGTTGCGCCTCAACCAGCGCTTCAGCCGCGAGATCTACCTGGAGGTGGTGCCGGTGACCGGCAATCCGTCAATGCCGCAGATGGACGGGGAAGGCCCGGCGATCGAATACGCGGTCAAGATGCGCCAGTTCGCGGCCGGCAGCCTGCTCTCAGAGCGCGCGGAACGCGGGCAACTCGACCGTGACGATATCGACGGCATCGCTACCGCCCTCGGCGCCTTTCACCGAACCGCGCTGATCGCCGACGCCGACTCCGATTTCGGCGCCCCGCAAACCATCCGCCACTGGTGCGAGGAGAACTTCGACCATATCGCCCCGCTGATGCGGGACGCAAGCAGCGAAATGCCGCCGGTGGAGCGCCTTCAAGCCTGGGTCAGGGAAGAATTGCAGCGGAAATCCGGCATCATGGAACAGCGCAGGCAGCAGGGCTTGGTGCGCGAATGTCACGGCGACCTGCATCTTGGCAACATCGCGCGCATCGACGGCAGGATCACGCCGTTCGACTGCATCGAATTCAACCCCATGCTGCGTTGGATCGATGTCATCAGCGAGATCGCCTTCGTGCTGATGGACCTCGATTATCGGGGCTTCGACTCGTTCAGCTGGCGCCTGCTCAATGCCTATCTGCAGCAGACCGGCGACTATGCCGGACTGCAGGTGCTGCGTTATTACCTGGCCTATCGCGCCCTGGTGCGGGCCAAGGTCGCGTTGCTGAGCGAGCAGCAACTGACAGATGACAGCGCACGCCGGCATAAACACGAGGAATTTGCTCGACATATCGCCCTCGCCCTGCGCTATACCGAAGCCGGCCGGCCACTGCTGTTGCTGACGCACGGTTTTTCCGGCTCCGGCAAATCGTTCCACGCCGCCCGACTGGCCGAAGAAACCGGTGCCATCCACCTGCGCTCCGACATCGAGCGCAAGCGCCTGTTCGGTTTCGCCGCGCTGGACAACACCGGTTCAGCGGCACAAGACGGCATCTACACGGCCGCAGCCGGCGTCTGGACCTATCAGCATCTGGCGGATATGGCAGTCATCGCGCTGCAGGCCGGCTTTCATGTCATCGTCGATGCGACATTCCTGCAGCGAAAACAGCGCGAACTGTTCTACAACATGGCACAGCATCTCGCCGTACCGTTGCGCATTCTGGATTTCACCGCGGATGTCGCCACCCTGCAGCGCCGCATAGCGCAACGCCAGCAACTGCAGAATGACGCCTCCGAGGCAACCGTCGAAATACTGGAGCGGCAACTGGCAACAGCGGAAGCTTTTGATAGCCGTGAGGGCGAATACATCATCGCGGTCGATACCGAACAACCGCGGGCGCACACCCAGTTACTGGAACAAATAGACGCGCTGCTGTAAACTGGAGGCTGACACTGCCGGCATTTGCCGCAAACTTGTCGGCGTCTGGGTTGTCCTTAATAGACAAGCCGGCACAGCAAGATGTCCTTCACCTCCATGCAAATAAAACTAACGATGCAAAAACAATCACTTATAAAAGAGCACCTGTTCCACTGGCTGGAATCCATCGGCCTACAGCTGACACCGATGCTGACCACCGGCATCATCCTGCTGGTCATACTGCTGACCGCGCTGGTCGTCCACGTCATTCTGCATCTGGGCGTGTTGCGAACGCTCAAACGCCTCGCGCAGCATTCGCAACTGCGATGGCAGGACGCCCTGTTCAGAACCGGTCTGTTCAAGCGCGCGGCACTGACGCTGCAAGGCGTGATCCTCTACACCCAAGCGAGAATCTGGCTGGATTCCGACTCCGCCACCTTGCCCATCATCGAGACCGCCACCGAGTTGTGGATACTGCTGTTCGCATTGCTGACGCTGTTCTCGCTGCTCGACACCCTGCACGAATTCTCCCGTTTCAGCGAGAGAATCAAAACCCTGCCGCTGCGTGGCATCTTCCAGGGCATCAAGCTGGTCGCTTCCGTCATCGCCCTGATCCTGGCCATCGCCCTGCTGATCGATAAATCCCCACTGCTGCTGTTCAGCGGTCTGGGCGCCATGACCGCCGTACTGCTGCTGGTGTTCAAGGACCCCATCCTCGGCTTCGTCGCCGGCATCCAGCTTTCCGCCAACAACATGCTGGCGGTGGACGACTGGCTGGAGATGCCGAAATACGGCGCCGATGGCGACGTCATCGACATCAGCCTGACCACGGTCAAGGTGCGCAACTGGGACAAGACCATCACCACCATCCCGACCTATGCGCTGATCTCCGATTCCTTCAAGAACTGGCGCGGCATGCAGGAAACGGGGGGCCGTCGCATCAAACGCTCGGTGTTCATCGATGCCACCAGCGTACGCTTTCTGAGCGAGGAGGACATCAGCCGCCTGCGCAAGCTGCAACTGCTGAGTGCTCATATCGAAACCAAACTGAAGGAAATTGCCGAGGACAACCGGGCCAATAACGTCGATCCATCCTCGCCCGCCAACGGCCGCCGGCTGACCAACCTCGGCGTATTCCGCGCCTATCTGACCGCCTATCTGAAGGCCAACAAGAAGATACACAAGGAACTGACACAGATGGTGCGCCAGCTCGACCCAGGTGCCAACGGCATCCCGCTCGAAGTCTACGCTTTCACCAACGACACCAACTGGGTTGCGTACGAAGGCATCCAGGCAGACATCTTCGATCACATCTTCGCGGTGCTGCCGGAATTCGACCTGCGCGTCTATCAGAACCCGACCGGTCATGACATGCGCCAGCTGACAGCGGGACCAGGAATTGCGTCGAACAGTCCGCGCGCATGAGCAACGAACTGGAACAAGGATTGATATGCATGGCGGGGCAAACCCGGCCGGCATGATTCAGAGGGTGCAGGATTTGGCCGGTGCGTCTAGAACAGCCACCAGCCGAACCAGACCATCAACACCTGCAGCAACAACGCCGGAATGAAGCGACGGGCGAAAGCAGCGCCGCCGCTGACCATCGCCATGATGACCTTGGAAAAGGCATTGACGCTGAAAGCAACCAGTATCGGGATTACGGCGGCTTCGGGACTCAACTTGCCGGTTGAGACCAGAGAAGCGACCGAGATCGAAGGCGCATGGGCGTCCGCCAAGCCGGCCAGACCGGACAAAATGACCAGGCCGGCCTGCCCCAGCCAGTCCTGCAGCATGGCGGAAACGACCAGTACGAAACCGATGGCCAACGCCAGCAACAACGCGGTTTTTACGCTGACCAACTGACCGAACTGCTTGAGCTCCTCGGTCCGGTGATGCAGGACATTCAACGTGAGCAACAGGCCGTAGATGGCTACAGAAAGCCCGCCCAGCACCAACGGTGCTGCCAGCATGACCAGCGTCGGCGGACTGATCGCCAGAATCAGCAGCGTCAGCTGCAAGATGGTCGCCAGGTTCGAGAAGATGGCGCCGGACAGGGCGGCGTCGCGCAAGGCCGGATTCTCCCGCGCACGCTCGCCCATGGCGCCGATGGTGGCGACGCTGGAGACGAACCCGGAGACCAGACCGGTCAGCGGCAGGCCCAACCGCCCGCCGAGCAGGCGCAGTGCGATATGGCCGAAAGCGCTGATAAGCATGACAAGAATGACGATGAGCCACAGGTTGCGCGGATTGATCGCGTCATAGGGTCCGATGAACGCATTGGGCACCAGCGGCAAAACAATGAGCGTCGCTGCCGCCAGAATCAGGAAATCGTTCAGCTCGTTGCGGGTGACCGCGACCTTGACGAAACCGTGCAAGGGTTCCTTGGCCGCCAGCAGTATGGCGACGCCGACCGCCAGACCGGCGGCGATGACCGGCTGGCTCATCGCCATGCCACCGAGCACCACCGTCAATAGCAGGCTGATCTCCGTCGTCATGCCAGGATCCTCGTTCTTCCGGGTGAAATAGGCAGTGACCGAGAACAGCGCAACACAGGCCAGCGCCACTGCCAGCAGCCAGAAATCGAAGGTGATGCTGGCAGCGCCGAGCAATGCAGCGATGGTAAAGGTGCGCACGCCGGCGATCGCCGTGCCGTTCTCCTCGGGCGGCTGATTGTGCTCGCGTTCGGCGCCGATCAGGAGGCCGATACCCAGCGCCACCATGAAATTGAGCAGCAATCCGCTGTCGATATCCATCATGCCTCAGCTTTTAATTGAGCAGCCAATGGAAAACACTGCCGTTCAGGCCGGCGGGTAGCCGGCATTGCGCATGGCGTCGGCCAGTGCCTGCCGGTCCAGCCTGCTGTCGATCTGCACGGTTCTGGTGGCCAGATCGAACTTCAGCGTCGCCGCCTCATCCACTTGCTTGACCGCTTTGCTGATAGTATCTGCACATCCGCCGCAACTCATTCTGGGGATTTGGAAATCATGCATGTTCTACTCCTGTTGGCGAAGCTCAAGTTGGCGAAACTCTGTGACATTGCATTGCCATGCCGTTTCAGATGAAATAATAGTCGCTTCAGCGCTTTTTGAAGCAAAAAGATACCTGCCATGCAAAATAAAACCCCACCCCATCCGGTTTCACTCGACCTGTCGATCAGCGGCATGAGTTGCGCCTCTTGCGTCGCCCAGGTGGAAAAGGCCCTGAACAAGCTGCCGGAAGTGGCTTCGGTCAGCGTCAATCTGGCAACCGAACGCGCCCATGTCGAACTGCGTCAGGAAACCGCCGCGGAACGCATCGTGCAGGCGGTGGCGGATGCAGGCTACGGCGCCGAGCTTGTGGCACGACATGTCAGGCCGCAGCCGGAGAAAACAACCGGCGGCTGGCAGGTCGCGCTCGCCGTGGCGTTGAGCCTGCCTCTGGTGGTACCGATGTTCCTCAACCTGTTCGGCATGCATGGCATGCTGCCGGGCTGGCTGCAATGGCTGCTGGCGACGCCGGTACAGTTCTGGCTCGGTGCCCGCTTTTACCGCGCCGGCTGGAAAGCCTTGCGTAACCGCTCAGGCAACATGGATCTGCTGGTGGCCATCGGCACCTCGGCCGCATATGGTCTTTCCATCTACCTGCTGCTCCGGGGCGACCAGCACCTCTATTTCGAAGCCTCCGCCGCCGTCATCACGCTGGTGCTGCTCGGCAAATGGCTGGAAGGTCGGGCCAAGCGCCAGACCACCGAAGCGATTCGGGCACTGCAGGCGTTGAGCCCGGACACGGCACGCGTGCGCCGCGAGCAGCGGGAAATCGAAGTCCCGCTGGAAGCAGTCGAACTCGATGACATCGTCGTCGTGCGGCCGGGCGAGCGCATCCCGGTCGATGGTCTGGTGATGGAAGGCCGCAGCCACGTCGATGAAGCCCTCATCACCGGCGAGAGCGAAGCTGTCAACAAGGAAGCCGGCAGCCGCGTCACCGGCGGCGCCGTCAATCTCGACGGCCTGCTGCTGATCCGCACCACGGCCATCGGCGCCGAAACCACGCTGGCCCGCATCATCCGTCTGGTGGAAGACGCGCAGGTCGCCAAGCCCGAGATACAGCGCCTGGTCGACAAGGTCAGCGCAGTGTTTGTACCGGTGGTACTGGTGATCGCAGCGGTCACCTTGCTCGGCTGGGCCGGCTACAGCGGCGATTGGGAAAGCGCCATCCTCAATGCCGTGTCGGTGCTGGTGATTGCCTGCCCCTGCGCGCTGGGTCTCGCCACGCCGACCGCCATCATGGCAGGCACCGGCGTTGCCGCCCGCTACGGCATCCTGATCAAGGACGCCAACGCACTGGAACTCGCGCACAAGATCGATGAAGTGGTGTTCGACAAGACCGGCACGCTGACGCTTGGCAAGCCGGCATTGACGACATGGCATGCAGAAGATGGCGACCACGACCGGCTGCTGGCAATGGCAGCCGCCATCGAGCACGGCAGTGCGCACCCGCTGGCAAGAGCCGTCGTCGAGCAGGCGAACGTGCAAGGCATTGCCTACACCCCGGCCACGGCCCTGCGCGATCTGCCCGGTCTGGGCCTGCAAGCCGAGATCGATGGCAGACGTGTTCACCTCGGCAATCAACGCTGGATGTTGCAACTCGGCATCTCCGCCGCCAAGCTGGAAAGTCTGGCGCACGCCGTCCGCGCCGAGGGCCGCACCCTGTCGTGGCTGACATTCGAACAGGACGGACGCTTGTCGCCGGCAGGTATCCTCGCGTTCGGCGACGAGATCAAACCTGGCGCCAAACCCGCCATTGAGCGCCTGCACGCATTGAAGCTGAACACTGTGCTGCTGACCGGCGACAATCGCCGCAGTGCCGAAGCAGTCGCGACCCAACTCGGCATCGAGAAAATCCTGGCGGAACAAACACCGGAGACCAAGGCCGCTGCCGTCGCCGCCCTCAAGCAGCAGGACCGCGTCGTCGCCATGGTCGGCGACGGCATCAATGATGCCCCTGCGCTGGCAGTAGCGGACGTCAGTTTCGCCATGTCGACCGGCACCGATGTCGCCATGCATTCGGCCGATGTGACGCTGATGCGACCGGACCCGGGCCTGGTCGCAGACACCATCGACATTTCGCGCCGCACCTACGGCAAGATTAAACAGAACCTGTTCTGGGCCTTTATCTACAACCTGATCGGCATCCCGCTGGCGGCCTTCGGCATGCTCAACCCCATCATCGCCGGTGCCGCCATGGCACTGAGTTCGGTCAGCGTCGTCAGCAATGCGCTGCTGCTGCGCAACTGGAAGCCAAAATAGTGGCGGCCGGCCTGTACCCCCTGTACCCCCTACCCCAGGGCATTGTCGCTGCGAACCTGCGCGTGGCCATGGCTATTGGTGGCCATGTTTTCTCCCGCTACTGCCCATGCCGACACCAGCCTGCACGCGCATGAGGTCATCAAACTGTTCGCCTTCAAGACACGACTGGACGACGACAGTTATCGAGATACCCTGCAGTTGCGCTACTACCATCCATTGCGCTACAACGACATGCATCAGGCGACCTTGCGGCTGGACGCCGGCTTCTATCAGAACAACCACCGCTCGCCGCCCGATTTCTCCCTGACCGACCTGCATCTGGCCAACGTCCGCTTCACACTCTCGGCCAAAGGCGCACAACTAGGCGAACACTGGCAGAGCACCTTCGGGTTGCGCGCCATCCTGCCGGTCGGTTCCAGCAACCAGTTCGTCCTCGCGCCTCAAGTTGGCGCCATTTACCGGCCGCAATCTGCTGCAGATGGATTTTTTACGGATTTTTCGCCGCTACTACGCTACCTCCACGGTATGGACCCCAAGGACGACAGCGCCGAACGCCTGCGCAAGGTCGAGTTCTACCCGACCTTAGGCTTCCAGCTCAGCCACAACACCAAACTCCGGCTGTGGGATGAATATGGCATCCAGTACAACTCGCGGGATGGGCGCTGGTTCGTGCCGATCGACCTCATGCTGATCCACCGTCTGGCCGAGCACCAGCATCTTTCGGTCGGGGTCAGCAAGGGCATCAACAAAAGTTACACGCAATATGACTGGTCGCTTTACGGCAGCCTCAACTTCTATTTCTGAGCATCCGGACGCAAACCGACATGTATGAACAGAGAGAAATCAGCCCCCCGCGGATTCTGGTGTATTCTGGCAAGAAAAAACGGATGTGAGACATGCTGAAACGCGTTCTCCTGTTGCTGCTGACATTGCTGCCTGCCTTTGCTGCAACGGCCGCAGAACCTGTCGTCCGGGTCGGGGTCTACGAAAACCCGCCTAAGCTCCTGATGGGCGAAGATGGCCTGCCGAGCGGCATCCACGGCGACCTGCTGCGTGAAATCGCACAGGCCGAAGGCTGGGAACTCAAAGCCGTACGCTGCGAATGGGAGGAATGCCTGAACGCGCTCGGAACCGGCAGTATCGACCTGATGCCCGATGTCGCCTACAGCGACAGCAGGAACATCGAACTGGATTTCCATCAGGTGCCAGCCCTGCACAGCTGGTCGCAGATCTACCGCCGCGAGGACGTGACGGTCGAATCCATGCTGGACCTGGCCGGCAAGCGCATCGCTGTCCTCGACAACTCGATCCAGCAGGAATATCTGTCCGCGCTGCTGGCGAACTTCGATGTGCGGAGCGAATTCGTTGCTGTCGGCAGTTTCGAGCAGGGTTTTCGGCTGGTCTCCGACGGCGGCGCAGACGTCATCGCCGTCAACCACCACTTCGGCGAGTTCTATAGCGGCGAATACCACCTCATCGCAACACCCCTGATGTTCCAGCCATCCAAATTATTCTATGCCAGCGCCAAGGGCGAGAACGCGAAACTGCTGGCTGCGATCGACCGGCGCCTGCAGGACTGGAAAGATCAGCCGGGGTCGCCCTATTTCAAGGTGCTGGAGCGCTGGGGCACGCCCTACCCGGCGCCGCTGGTCCCGCGTGCCCTGCTATGGGCGCTGGCCGCACTGCTGGCTGCCCTTCTGCTCGCGTCCGGCTTCGTCTTTCTGCTGCGCAAGCAGGTGCAAAAACGCACGCTGGAGCTGCAGCTCAGCGAGAGCAAGATGCACACCATCCTCAACAGCGTGGATGCCTACATCTTCATCAAGGACCGCGAGCTGCGCTACCAGTACGTCAACCAGAAACTGTGCGAACTGACCGGCCTCAGCCAGGAACAGATCATCGGCCGCAGCGATGACGTGCTGTTCGATGCCGAAACCACGGCACAACTGCTCGAGCGTGACCGCAGCGTTCTCGAGACCGGCAAGCGCCTGGTGCTCGAGGAACGCAATCGACTGCTCAACGACGGCCAGCCCAGAACCTATCTAACGGCGAAAATCCCGCTTTTTGCGCCGGACAACACCATCTACGGCCTGTGCGGCATCGCCACCGACATCACCGAGCAGCATCAGCTGATCGAGGAGGTCCACCAACTGGCGTTCTACGATCCGTTGACACATCTGCCCAACCGCAAGCGGCTGATCGAGCAGATGCAACAGCAACTGGCGGGCCGGCATGATGCTACCAACATGGTCGCCTTGCTGTTCATCAACCTCGACAACTTCAAGGAATTCAACGATGCCCACGGCTACAGCACAGGCGATGAGCTCCTGGTTCAGGTCGCCAAACGGCTGCAGGAACTGGTGACGGGCAACGATTTTGTCGCCCGTCTGGGCAGCGATGAATTCGCTTATATCAGCAACTGCAACACGCCCGACCCCGGCCGTGCGCGGCAACAGTCTGCACATTTGGCGCAACGCATCATGAAGCAGATCGCCGACGAGGAATATCACATCGGCAAGCTGCGCTATCAAGCCAGTGCCTGCATCGGCATCACCCTGCTCGATCATCCGCAGCTGACAGCGGAATCGGCGCTCAAGCATGCCGACCTCGCCCTCTACGAAGCCAAGTCGACCGGCCGCAATCGCCTCAGTTTCTTCGAGCCGGACATGGAAGCGGTCGTCACCGCCAGAGCCGCCCTTGAGCTTGAACTTCGGCAGGCCATCACTGAACGGCAATTTGTCCTTCACTATCAGCCGCAAGTCGATGCCGAAGGCGTACTGTTGGGCTATGAGGCGCTGGTACGCTGGCAACACCCGCAACGCGGCATGGTGCCGCCCAACAGCTTCATCGGCCTGGCCGAAGTCACCGGCCTCATCGCACCGCTGGGCGACTGGATACTGCGCACCGCCTGCACACAACTCAAGACGTGGAGCCTGCGACCGGAAACCAGCCATCTCGTGCTCTCGGTCAATCTCAGCGCCCATCAATTGCATCATGCGGAGTTCGTCGAACACGTGGAGCAGATCCTGCTGGAAACCGGCGCCAATCCGGAGCGGCTGGAACTGGAACTGACGGAAAGCCAGCTGGTCAGCGATGTCGAAAGCACGCTGGCAAAAATGAAGGCGCTGAAAGTCTACGGCATCCGCCTCTCCATCGACGACTTCGGCACCGGCTACTCCTCGCTCAATTACCTGAAGCGCTTCCCGCTAGACGAGCTAAAGATCGACCAGTCATTCATACGCGACCTGGTCATCGACCCCAACGACATGTTCATCGTCAAGGCCATCATCGAAATGGGGCAAAGCCTTAACCTCACCATCCTGGCGGAAGGCGTAGAAACCGAAGCGCAACGAGAAGCCCTGTTGAAACTCGGCTGCTTCCGCTTCCAGGGGCATTTGTTTGGCAAGCCTGCGCCGATCGAGGTGGACGGTTCACAAATGGCTGAGGGGACATCGACCTGCGTGCCCGACCAAGGCGCTAAAGCATGATTGAGGAATGCGCGCGATATACTGGCGGCGCGCAGAAAGACACCTTTAAGTGTCACCACAAATAAAAAAACGGGCTTTACGCCCGTTTCTCTTTGAAACCATTTCATTTAATTCAATTGGTCGGGGTGGGGAGATTCGAACTCCCGACCCCTTGCACCCCATGCAAGTACGCTACCAGGCTGCGCTACACCCCGAACCGATGTTTTTGCCCAAGCAAAAACAAGGACGTGATTATAGCGGAAATGGCCGGTTTAAGACAGCCTGTAATCGAAGTGCATGATGGGCTGCGTCAGGTAAAGACAAGCCCGGCGGATTGCCTTCGACCTACCTCAGGCTCGCAACAGCTGCAACAGGGCGCGCAACTCACTGCGCAAGGCCGGAATATCGACCGCCGGCACTTGGGCAGCCACAGCTGCCGTGTGATTGGCGAGCGGCGCTTCCGCCGATGCGCCGTTTTCGTCCAGGCGGTTGCGCGCGCCACTGATAGTGAATCCCTGCTCGTACAGCAGTTCACGGATACGGCGAATCAGCAGAACTTCATGATGTTGGTAGTAACGGCGGTTGCCCCGACGCTTGACCGGTTTGAGTTGCGTAAACTCCTGTTCCCAATAGCGCAGAACATGGGGCTTGACCCCGCACAACTCGCTGACTTCACCGATGGTGAAATAGCGTTTGGCCGGGATCGGTGGCAGTTGTTCGTTAAGCGCGCGCTCCGGCATATGCCTCTTCTACCTTGCTCTTTAGCTTCTGACTGGCATGAAAGGTGACCACGCGGCGGGCGGTGATGGGGATTTCCTCACCGGTCTTGGGGTTGCGGCCGGGACGTTCCGACTTCTGACGCAGCTCGAAATTGCCGAAACCGGAAAGTTTGACACTGTCACCAAGTTCCAGAGCGGTGCGAATCTCTTCAAAAAATGCTTCCACCATGTCCTTGGCTTCGCGCTTGTTCAAGCCGACTTGCTCAAAGAGCAGGTCGGCCAGATCGGCCTTAGTCAATGTCATACAAAACCTTTCAACTACTTGCTTGATTACTGATATTCGGGTGTGGACTTGCTTGCTCTTCTTGTTTATCGCAGTTCTGCGTGGTGTTTTTTCACGATGGAATCCAGCAATTTTGCCATGGCCTCATCGACTTCCACGTCGGTCAGGGTTTTTTGAGTATCTTGCATAAGCACCAGAAATGCAAGGCTTTTTTTACCTTCAGCGATACCCTTGCCTCGATAGACATCGAACAGTGCGAGCTCGCTGAGCGATGGAATTGCAGTGGCCCGCATCGTGTCCAGCAAATCCTGCACCCTCACTTTTTCATCGACGACGACAGCGAGGTCGCGACGCACTGGCGGGAATTTTCCCACCTCGCGGTATTGCACCAGCGTGCGCTGTAACAAGGGCAACACATCCAATTCAAACAGCATGACGCCTCGTGGCAGTTGATACTGTTGCTGCCACTTCGGATGCAACTTGCCGAGCCAACCGACCGCCTTGCCATCCAGCATCACGCGTGCCGATTGCCCCGGATGCAACGCCGGATGCTCTGCCGCAACATAGGTGGCAGCGCCCTGCGTCAATCGGTCGACATCGGCCTTGACATCATAGAAGTCGACATCGCGTGCCGATTGCGCCCACTGCTCGGGAGCGGCGTCACCATAGGCAAGGCCGGAAATTTTACGGGACTCGCTAAAGCCATCGCCTGTTGCCGCATAACTGGCACCGACCTCGAACAGGCGAACACGCTCCTGCTTGCGATTGAGGTTGTACACCAGCGTGTCGAGCAGACCACCCCAGAGGCCGGAACGCATCACGCTCATATCGCTGGCGATCGGATTCTTCAGCCGGATCGGCGCAGGGCTACCGTAGAGGTCGCGTTCCCAGTTCTCGTCGACGAAACTGTAGCTGACAATTTCCTGATAGCCACTCGCCGCCAGCATGTCGCGCAGGACCGCCGGATGCAGGCGACTCTCCGGACTGGGCAGCATGTTCAGTTCTGCGCGCGGCGCAATCGCGGGGATATTGTCATAGCCGTGCAGACGCGCGACCTCCTCGATCAGGTCTTCCTCGATTGCGATGTCGAAGCGATAACTGGGTGGCGTGACGATAAAACCGGCAGCATCCTGCGTGAATTCGAAACCCAGCTTGCGGAAGATGGAGGCGACGTCATCGACGGCCAATGCGATGCCGAGCACGCTGCATAAGCGGTCCAGGCGCAAATGCACCGGCTTGCGCTCCGGCAGGACATTCTGCACCTCGGTCAGAGGCCCCGCGTCTCCGCCGCAGATTTCCAGAATCAGGCCGCTGGCGCGCTCCAGCGCCCGCAGGGTGTTGGCGAAATCGACACCGCGTTCGAAACGGTAGGAAGAATCGGTGGAAAAACCCAGTCGGCGGGCACGGCCGACGATGGCGGCTGGCGAAAAATAGGCGCACTCGAGGAAAATATCGGTCGTGGCATCGGACACGGCGGTGGTCGCACCACCCATGATGCCCGCCAGTGCAATCGCACCGTCATCGTCGGCGATCACCAACATGTCCGCATCCAATTCGACGGTCTGATCGTTCAGCAATGCCAGCTTTTCACCCTGGTTGGCGAAACGCACTTCGATATTGCCTTGCAATTTGGCAGCATCGAAAGCGTGCATGGGCTGCCCCAGTTCCAGCAGTACGAAATTGGTGATATCGACCACCGCACTGATGCTGCGCAAGCCGCTGCGCTCCAGGCATCGCACCATCCAGTCCGGTGTTCTGGCATTGGGATTGACGCCGCGGATGAGCCGGCCGCTGTATAAGGGGCAGGCATCACTTTCCTTGACGGTGACGGTCTGTTGCGCCTGATGTCCGAGTTTGCTCTCGACGATGCGTGGAAGATGCAAGTCTGCACCGGTAATGGCAGCCACATCGCGCGCCACACCGAGGATGCTGAGACAGTCGCAACGATTGGGCGTCAGTTTCAGCGTGATGGCCTTGTCATCCAGATCCAGCAATTGGCGGATATCCTGTCCGACGCGGCTTTCTGCCGGGAGTTCAAGCAAACCGCCGCTTTCCTCGGACAATCCCAACTCCTTGGCCGAACACATCATGCCGAAGGACTCGATACCCCTGACCTTGGCCTGCTTGATGCTGAAACCCGGAAGTTCGGCACCGACCAGCGCACAGGGTGCCTTGAGGCCGACACGGGCATTCGGCGCACCACAAACGATCTGCAGCGGTGCATCCGCACCCACCTCGACCTTCAACAGTTGCAAACGGTCGGCATCCGGGTGCTTGTCGGCGCTGATGATTTCGCCGACCACCACCTTGCTGAAAGCGGCCGCGACCGCCTGCATCTCCTCGACTTCCAGGCCGGTCATGGTCAGTGCGTGACTCAAGGCCGCGCTATCGATGGCGGGATTGACGAATTGGCGTAACCAGTTTTCAGAGAATTGCATAACTTACCCAAACTGCTGCAAAAAGCGCAGATCGTTATTGAAGAACAGGCGCAGGTCATTGACGCCGTAACGCAGCATGGTCAGGCGCTCGACGCCGAGACCGAAGGCGAAACCGCGATATTTCTCGCTGTCGATGCCGACATGGCGGAACACTTCCGGATGCACCATGCCGCAACCGCCGATCTCGAGCCAGCCGCCGTTCCAGCTCATGTCCATCTCGGCCGATGGTTCGGTGAACGGGAAAAAGGAAGGTCGGAAACGCACCTGCAGGTCGTCACGTTCGAAGAAGCGCTGCAGGAAATCCTGCACCACGCCCTTCAGGTTGGCAAAACTGACTTCTTCATCGACCCACAGACCTTCGACCTGATGGAACATGGGCGAATGCGTCGCGTCGGAATCGACCCGGTAGACCCGCCCCGGCGCGATGATCTTCAGCGGCGGGCCGCTTTTATCCCGCATGGCGTTCTGCATGTAGTGCACCTGCACCGGCGAGGTATGCGTGCGCAGCACGTGCTGATCGTCGATGTAAAAAGTGTCGTGCATGGCACGGGCCGGATGGTCTTCCGGAATGTTGAGCGCCGTGAAATTGTAGAAATCGGTTTCGATCTCCGGGCCTTCCGCCACTTCGAAACCGATGGAATGGAATATCTGTTCGAGTCGATTCATGGTCAGCGTGACCGGATGCAGGCCACCCGTGCCCGGACTGCGCGCCGGCAAGGTGACATCGATAGCCTCGCTGGCGAGCTGCTTCGCCTGCTCGGCATTCAGGATGGCGTCACGTCGGGTTTTCAGCGCATCTTCAACCCCTTGCTTGACGACATTGATGGCGGCACCGGCAGCCGGACGCTCTTCAGCGCTCAACTTGCCCAGGCCTTTCAACTGCTCGGTCAGCAAGCCGCTCTTGCCGAGATAACGGGACTTGGCCAGTTCCAGATCCTGTATCGTGTCGCATGCCGCAAAGTCGCGTTGCGCTAGCGGGAGTATTTGTTCCAGATTTTGCATCGTCATTGTTGTCCTGGACTGGATTCGCTCAGCCCTGAATTATGCCGTAAAAAAAGGAGGCACATGGCCTCCTTTTCTGTCAGCTTGAATTTAAGCAGCAGCGAGACCGGATTTCGCCAGTTCAACGAACTTGGCAAAAGCCGGCTTATCGAACACTGCCAAATCAGCCAGCACCTTGCGATCAACCTCGATCGCAGACTTCTTCAGACCGTTCATGAAACGGCTGTAGGTCAAACCGAATTCGCGCGAACCGGCATTGATACGGGCGATCCACAGTGCGCGGAACTGGCGCTTCTTCTGACGGCGGTCGCGGTAGGCATATTGACCAGCCTTCATGACCGCCTGTTTGGCTACACGGTAGACGTTCTTGCGGCGGCCGCGATAACCCTTGGCTGCGTTCAGGATCTTCTTGTGACGTGCGCGGGCGATGACACCACGTTTAACTCTAGGCATGTTCTATCTCCTTATTGAGTTGGCATCATGGCGCGTACGCGCTTGACGTCGGTGGAAGAAATGATGGCCGTGCCGCGCAGCTTGCGTTTCTGCTTGGTGGTCTTCTTGGTCAGGATATGGCGCAGGTGCGAATGGGTACGCTTGACCTTGCCGTTACCCAGGAACTTGAAGCGCTTTTTGGCGCCGCTCTTGGTCTTCATCTTTGGCATTTTGTTCTCCTTTAAGAGTAGTTAAGAGTGCCTGGGCATGCCATTTAGCCGTATCACTCAGAATTCCTTTGCGCTTCATCGCGGCCTGATTGCCGCGTCGACACTATTTACTGCATTCTTCTTGCTGTTTACTTCGCTTTCTTGTGCGGTGCGAGCACCATCACCATCTGCCGGCCTTCCATCTTGGGAAACTGCTCAACGACGGCATATTCCTGCAGATCGGCTTCCACACGCTTCAGCAAGGCCAGACCCAGCTCCTGGTGGGTGATCTCGCGCCCGCGGAAACGCAGCGTAATCTTGGCCTTGTCGCCATCCTGCAGGAACCGGATCAGATTCCGCAGTTTGACGTTGTAATCGCCTTCGTCCGTACCCGGACGGAACTTGACTTCCTTGACCTGAACCTGCTTTTGCTTAAGACGCGCCTCATGCTGCTTCTTGCTTTCGGCATACTTGAATTTGCCGTAGTCCATCAATCGGCAAACCGGCGGAGCGGCCTGCGGGGCGATTTCAACCAGATCGATATCAGCCTCTTCCGCCTTTGCGAAAGCTTCGGCCAACGTCATGATGCCCAGCGCCTCACCATCCACGCCTACCAAACGAATCTGCGGAGCCGTGATGTCCCCGTTGATTCGCACTTCCTTGTCTTGAGCTATAGCAAATTCTCCAAAAAATTAAATAATTAGGCCGCGCTACCTCTGGCTTTAACCTCGCCGGTCAGTCGCTCAATCAGCGCCTGTATCGGCATCGAACCCAGGTCTTCACCCTTTCTGGTACGCACGGCCACCTGCTTGCTCTGCATTTCACGCTCACCCGCAACCAGCAGGTAAGGCAGCTTCTGCAAGCTATGTTCGCGTATTTTATAGGTTATTTTCTCGTTTCTCAAGTCGCAATCGGCGCGGACGCCATTTTGCTTGAGCTCGGCGACCACTTCCTTGACGTAATCCGCCTGCGCATCGGTGATATTCAAGACCATCGCCTGCACAGGCGCCAGCCATAGGGGCATGGCACCGGCATAGTGCTCGATCAGAATACCGATGAAGCGCTCCATGGAACCGACGATGGCACGATGCAGCATAACCGGCGGCTTGCGGGTATTGTCTTCCGCCACGTACTCGGCACCGAGACGTACCGGCAGGTTGAAATCGAGCTGAATGGTACCGACCTGCCACAGGCGGCCCAAGCTGTCCTTCAGTGTAAATTCGATCTTGGGGCCGTAGAACGCACCTTCGCCCGGCTGCAGGTCATATTGCAACCGGTTCTGCTCCAGCGCGGCGGCCAGCGCCCGTTCGGCCTGATCCCAGGTTTCATCGGAGCCGACGCGCTTCTCCGGACGGGTAGATAGCTTGACCAGCACGTCGCTGAAGCCGAAATCGCCATAGACCTCGTACAGCATGGCGATAAAGTCAGCCACTTCCGCCTCGACCTGCTCTTCGGTACAGAAGATGTGCGCATCATCTTGCGTGAAGCCGCGCACGCGCATCAAGCCGTGCAAGGCGCCGGATGGTTCGTTACGGTGGCAGGAACCGAATTCGGCCAAGCGCAAGGGCAAATCGCGATAGCTGTGCAAACCGCTGTTGAAAATTTGCACATGACCCGGACAGTTCATCGGCTTCACTGCGTAGTCGCGGTTTTCCGACGCCGTGGTGAACATGTTCTCGCGGTAGTTCTCCCAATGGCCGGATTTCTCCCACAGACTGCGGTCCATGATGGTCGGCGTGCGAACCTCCTGATAGCCGTATTCGACGAACCTGGCGCGCATGTACTGTTCGATTTCCTGCCACAGCGACCAGCCGCGCGGATGCCAGAACACCATGCCCGGCGCTTCGTCCTGCATGTGGAAGAAATCGAGCTGCTTGCCGAGTTTGCGGTGATCGCGCTTTTCGGCCTCCTCCAGCATGTGCAGATACTGCTCGAGGTCTTCCTTCTTCGCCCAAGCCGTGCCGTAGATGCGCTGCAACATCTCGTTGTTGGAATCGCCACGCCAGTAGGCGCCGGCCAGCTTCATCAGCTTGAACGCCTTGAGCTTGCCGGTCGAAGGCACGTGCGGACCACGACAAAGATCGGTGAAATTGCCTTCGGTGTAAAGCGAGACGTCCTCGTTAGCCGGAATCGACGCGATGATCTCGGCCTTGTAGTGCTCGCCGATGGACTTGAAATAGGCAACCGCCTCGTCGCGCGGCAACACCTTGCGACTGACCGGCTCGTCTTTCTTCGCCAGCTCGACCATCTTTTTCTCGATCAGTTGCAGGTCTTCCGGCGTGAAGGGACGATGATAGGAGAAATCGTAATAGAAACCGTTGTCGATGACGGGACCGATAGTCACCTGCGCCTCCGGGAACAGTTCCTTGACGGCGTAAGCCAGCAAGTGCGCGGTCGAGTGGCGGATGATTTCCAGCCCCTCGGGGCTCTTGTCGGTGATGATGGCGAGCTCCGCATCCGATTCGATCAGGTGGCTGGTATCGACGACCTTGTCGTTGACCTTGCCTGCCAGCGCTGCCTTGGCCAGACCCGCACCGATGCTCATCGCCACCTCGGCGACAGTCACCGGTTGGTCGAATTTACGTTCAGAGCCATCAGGTAAGCGGATAACTGGCATGTTCCTGTCTCGTCGTTTGGGACCCTGAAACAACAAAAGCCGATAAACGGCTTTTGTGGGTTTGGATCTGTGTTTGGTAGGCGCGATTGGACTCGAACCAACGACCCCCACCATGTCAAGGTGGTGCTCTAACCAGCTGAGCTACGCGCCTGCTTTGTTCAAAAAGCAAAGAGGTGCGCATTCTAGCGCATTGCCGTGACGGAAGCAAACAAAAATCAGCGGCACTGGCAGTATAATCTCGCCCTGTCCATCCATCGGCACATCATGCACATGACCTCCGCTCTCGGGCCCATCACCGGCTGCCAGCTGGAAACGCTGGCGCATCAAGGCTTTACCGTCATCGACAACTATCTGCCACCGGAATTGGTCCAGGCATTACGCCTGCAGGCGCTACGTCTGCGCGACAAGGGCATCATGCACCAGGCCAGTATCGGCAGGGACGAGAACAACCAGATCATCAGCGAAGTGCGCGGCGACTCGATCTACTGGCTTGACGATAGCGGCCAGAGCCCGGAACAAAATACATACATCGCCTGCATGCAGGCACTACAGGAACAACTCAATCGTCAGTTCTTTCTCGGCTTGTTCGAGTTCGAATGCCATTTCGCCGTGTATGACCCCGGCGCCGTCTACCTGAAACACCTGGACCAGTTCAAAGGCCAGCAGGAGCGACAGATCAGCGCCGTACTCTATCTCAATGAAGACTGGCAGCAAGCTGACGGCGGCGAACTGCGACTCTATCTGGACGACGGCAAAACGCCGGCATATACCGACATCGTCCCGCTGGGCGGCCGGCTCGCATTGTTCCTGTCCGGCAGGTTCTACCATGAAGTGCTACCGGCAAGGCGTACGCGCATCAGCCTCACCGGCTGGTTCAGAACCCGGGCTCTGGATCTGCGATGACGGTCAACAAGACACTGATTCAGCAGATGTTTGATGCGGAAAATTTCCGCAGCACCGGCCATGCGCTGATCGACCTGCTGACAGCGGAACTGCAGCGGTCGATGAAGGCGGAACGTCCGGTACTGCACTGGCAGCCGCCGGAGGTGGCCGACCGCGCATGGCAGGCACCGCTGCCACGGCAGTCGACGCTGGATATCGCCGGCCTGCTGAAAAAACTGGAGTCAGATATCCTGCCGCGGACACTGGCCATCCATCATCCGCAGAATATGGGCCATCAGGTCGCGACCCCCCTGCCTGTCGCCGCCTTGTGCGATCTGGTGGCATCGCTGACCAACCAGGCCATGGCGGTCTACGAGACCGGCCCCAGCGCCACCATGCTGGAACGGCAGGTCATCCGCTGGCTCGGCACACTGATCGGCTGGCAATCGCAAGGCAACAACGGCGTCCTGACCTCGGGCGGCGCGCAGGCCAACCTCACCGCACTGCTCGCCGCGCGGCAGCATGCCAGCGACAACCTTGCCTGGCAGCAGGGCGTCGCGGCACAAGGTCCCTTGCGCATCCTCGCCTCGGAACACAGTCATTACTCGATTTCGCGCGCGGCGGGCATCATGGGACTGGGCACCGACGCCGTGATCGGAATACGCACCGATGCGGAGGGCCGCATGCTGCCTGCAGATATCGCACGCGCCCATGCCGATTGTCGGCGCCGGCAGGAAACGGTGATGGCCATTGTCGCCAACGCCGGCTGCACCGCGACCGGCAGCATCGACCCGCTGCAGCCGATCGGCGAATATTGCAGGACGCACAAACTGTGGCTGCATGTGGATGGCGCGCACGGCGCCTCTGCCCTGCTGTCGGAGCGGTATCGCAGCCTGCTGCAAGGCATCGAACTCGCCGATTCCATCGTCTGGGACGGTCACAAGCTGCTCTACATGCCGGCCACCGTATCGGCCGTGCTTTTCAGGTCTGCGCCGGACAGCTTTCTGTCTTTCGCACAGCAGGCCTCCTATCTGTTCCAGAGCGACGACCCCGACACCGAATCCTGCAACGTCAGTTACCGCACGCTGGAATGCACCAAGCGCATGATGGCATTGAAGCTGTGGGCGGCGTTCTCGCTCTATGGCGTTGAAGGCCTGGCGACGCTGATCGACGAGGCGTTCGACAAGGCACGGCTGTTTGCAGCCATGCTGCAGGAACACCCGGATTTCGAGCTGCTGATGGTGCCGCAAACCAATATCGCCTGCTTCCGTCATCTGGCTCAGAGTCTGTCTGGTGAGGCACTGGACCGGCATCAGGCGGAATTGCGGAAAGCCATCGTCGAAGGTGGCCAGTTCCACCTGACTCAGGTCGAACTGCACGGCAGGCTCTGGTTGCGCACGACGCTGATGAATCCGTTCACGGAACGAACACACCTGCAGGCCCTGATCGACCGCATGGTCAGCGGCTGAGCCGAGTCGCGGCGTTCAGCAGCTCACCGTAACCGGTCTCATAATCGGGATAGCGCAGCTGGAAGCCATCGGCCAGCAGACGCCGGTTGCTGAGCCGCTTGCCGCCAGCGACCGGCGGCAGCGGCACTGATTCACACTCCACGCCCTGCCTTGCCGCGAGCCAGCGCAGCACTTCGTGTTGCGGCGCCGGCCGGCTGTCCGTCACCAGATAAATTGGCGCCAGCTCCACGCCTTCACCTACCCTCTTGGCGCAGTTTGCGATGAACGCCGCCGCATCGTCGCGGTGGATGCGATTGGTCCAGCCGTTATTCGGCGGCCAGGCCTGCGGAGTTTTCGCGAGCTGCAGCATTCTCGTCCTGCCCGGCCCGTAGATACCGGAAAGACGTAGCACCGTCGCCGGAACAAGCAGACCCTGCAGCAGGGACTCGGCTTCCAGCAGTCGCCCGCCGCCGAAATCCGCAGGTTGTGCCGGACTGTCCTCGTCGAGCCAGTCGTCCGTCTGCTGGCCATAGACCCTTGTACTGGAAACAAAAAAGACGTGGCGCAACGAGGGGCACGATTGCAGCGCCGCCAGCACATGGCGTAAGCCGTCCACATACTGTGACTTGTAGCTGTCGTCGGTCTGCGCATCGGCCGCTACACAATAGAGCAGGATTTCCGGCTTGGCGCTGGACAATGGCTCCAGCGTGGCGGCATCGGTGACATCGGCCTTTATCAAGTGCACGCCCGGCGCGACCGGCGCCAGGCTGCGTCTGACTCCGGTGACGTCGAGCCCCTGCCGGACCAGAAGATCGGCGACCGCGCTGCCCAGGTCGCCAAAACCGACGATCAGGACTGGGGTTGCCATCCACCCTGCAGGTACTTTTCCAGCCAGAACAGGGCGATGATGGTTTTGCCGTCCGTGATCTCGCCCGCCTGCACCATGCGCAGGCAGTCCTGGTAATGCGTTTCGAATATCTGCAGAGCCTCGTCCGCATCGCGCCGATGAGGTCCGGGAGTCAGGCCTCGCGCCAGATAAATGTGGATGATTTCGTCCGAATAGCCGATGCACGGATGCTGCGCCGCGAGGTAAATCCACTCGCGCGCCGTATAACCGGTCTCTTCCTGCAGCTCGCGCTGTCCGGTGATCAGATGATCCTCGTCAGGGTCGATCTTGCCGGCCGGGAGCTCGATGAACACCTGCCGCAGCGGATAGCGGAACTGCCGCTCCAACACCAGCCGGCCGTCATCCAGCATCGGAATCACCAGCACCGCGCCCGGGTGCATGACGTATTCACGCTCACCTTCACGTCCGCTGGGAAGCAACACCCGGTCCTGCATGACCCGCATGAAGCGGGTATGCGGCACCTCCTGCGAGGCGAGACAGCGCTCGGTCAATGCGTCGTCGTGGTCGCCGGCGACGGTTTTATTGTTTACGGAACTGCTCACTGACGATCAGCCATTCGTTATCGACCTTCTGCAGGCGCAAGATCTTCAGTCCGACATCGCGGTGCCTGTCAGCACGGTAGCGCTGGGTAAAAGTGACAGTCGCCTGATCGGCAGCCTGCAGGCTCACCTGCAGGTCTGCAATCTCGATCTGCAGGCCGTCGGCTGCGCTGATCCTGTCGTTTCGTTGCTGACGCCAGGCGGCGTGACTATCGAGGTCACCGCTGAAATCGGCGACATAGAAAGCCAGGTAGTCGCTGACACGCTGTTGCTGCCAAGCCAATCGCCAGGCATTGAGCCGTGTGCGGATGACCGCTTCGTCGTCAGCAGCCGCATCCCTGACGGGCGGCACAGCTTCAGGTGGCAGCTCGCGCGCTTCGGCTACCGGCGGGTTGGCGACTGCCTGCGCGTCGGCAATCCTTGCTTCCGTGTTGATGGACGAAGACGCTTCGGCACTGACCGCCGGCTCCACGACCTCGGTCTTGTCCAGCGGCTTGAAGCCCAGCCTGGCCTGATACTCGCGAGCCTCTTTTATGATTTCGAGATCCTTGCCGCTCGCGGTCGATGCGCTGTCGATGATCTGCTGATAGGTGTTGTGCGCCTGCGCCAGCTTGCCGCTCTGCTGCTGCACTCTGCCCTGCTTCAGTCTTACGCCGAGGTTGTTGGGCTGCAAGCGTGCTGCCTGCTCCAGTTTAGTCTCAGCTAGCTGCCAACGTCCGTCATGGATGGCGGCATCGGCATCCACCATCAGGGTGTTGAATTCGGCGTTGGGAAGAATCTCGCTGACGGTGCAAGCCTGCAGGCCGAATGCGAGGGTGACGGCAATGGCAAGAGATTGAATCTGTCGGTATACGCTGTTCATGGTCAGAGTGGACTCCCTGTCAAGGTGATCGGCTCCGGCTTGGCACCCCTGCCCGCTGAATTCAGCTACGTTGCCAGAAATATTTGTAAACAAAGCCCGGAAAGGCCAGCACAACGAACAGGCTGGCCGTAACGGCATAGAACTCCCAGTTCTGCTCGGCGACCTGGCCCATGGTTGCGCGCTCAGTATAGAAGGCAACGGCGCCCATGACAAAGTACAGCACTACAAGTTCAAACAGACACCAGGCAAACGCCTTCGGGTAACGCTTGAGCGGAATTACGTAAAACAGGCGGTTGCTGAACCACGGCAGGTTGGCGACGAGAAAGATCAACAGCAGCAATACAAGATTGGTCATGAGCCTGGCCTAGATACTGTTAAAAATGGCATAGGCGGCGATGCCCATCAGGAACTGCGGCATCAGTCCGAGAGCCAGCAACCCGAGCGCATTGACGCTGAGCATCACACGCATGCCGGTCGGTGCAATGATCGGGCTATTGTCCTGCGGCTCATCGAAGTACATGAGCTTGACCACGCGCAGATAATAGAAAGCGCCGACCACCGCCATCAGCACGGCGAACACGACCAGACCGACGAACCCGGCTTCCAGCGCTGCCTGCAGCACGGTGAACTTGGCGTAAAAGCCGAGCGTCGGCGGCACGCCGGCCATCGAGAACATGACGACGAGCATGAGGAAGGCATTCCACGGGCTACGCTGATTCAGCCCCTTGAGGTCGTCCAGGTTCTCGGCCTCGAAGCCCTGGCGCGACAGCAGCAGGATCATGCCGAAGCCGGCCAGCGTCATCAGCACATAGGCCGAGACATAGAACATGGCGGAGGCGAAGCCGTTGAAACTGGCGCTCATGATGCCGAACAGCAGAAAGCCGATATGCGAGATGGTGGAATAAGCCAGCATGCGCTTGAGGTTGGTCTGCGCGATCGCCGTGACATTACCGATGACAATGGAGAGCACGGCCATGATCACCAGCATGCCCTGCCAATCGACCGCCAGTACGTACAAGCCCTGCACCAGGAGACGGATGACCATGGCGAAGGCGGCCAGCTTAGGCACGGAACCGATCAGCATGGTCATCGCGGTCGGTGCGCCGTGATAGACGTCCGGCACCCACATCTGGAACGGCACGGCACCCAGCTTGAAAGCCAGGCCGGCGACGATGAACACCAACCCGAGGATCAGCATGGAATAGGTCGGTGCGCCCTGGGTCAGGGAATTACCGACCTGGATGATGTCCAAGCTGCCGGTCGCGCCGTACATCATGGACATGCCGTACAGCAGCATGCCGGAGGCCAGCGCGCCCAGCACGAAATACTTCATCGCCGCTTCGGTCGCGCGCGGATTGTCGCGGTCCAGCGCCACCAGCGCGTAGAGGCAGAGCGAGAGCAGTTCCAGCCCCATATACAGGGTCAGGAAGTTCTGGCCGGAGACCATGATCATCATGCCGACCATGGAGAACAACACCAGCGCGTAATACTCGCCGCGGAACATGCCGCGCAGCGTCAGGTATTGCCGCGTATAGACGAACATGATGGCGGTGCCGACATAGATCATAACCTTCAAGACATCCGACATCGGGTCATCGACGAACATGCCGGTAAAGGCGTAACTGACCGCCGGCGTATGCGTCAGGATGGTGATGGCGGCGGCACCGGCCAGCGTCAGCTGCGAGAACACATAGATCATCACGCGGTTGCCCGGCTTGAGGAACAGGTCCAGCAGCAGGATGAACATCGCCATGCCGAGTACGAATATCTCGGGTAACGCGGAGATCAAGTCAGGAAAAATTTCGTTCATGGGTTTATCTCAATCTCAGAATCCGGCAGGCAGCTTGCTGTGCGACAGGTGCGACAACAACTGGTTGACGCTGGCACTGGTCATCTCGGTAATCGGCGCAGGATACAGGCCGAAGCCCAGCACCAGCAGGGCCAGCACGCCCAGAATCAGGAACTCGCGCTTGTTGAGGTCCTTCAGCTCCGCAACGTTGGCATTGGCGACCTCACCATAGAACACGCGCTTGACCATCCACAGGGTATAAGCCGCACCAAAGATCAGCGTCAGCGCGGCGAGGAAGGCGTACCAGAAGTTGACCTGCATCGAACCGAGGATGACCAGGAATTCGCCGACGAAGCCGGAAGTGCCGGGCAGGCCGGCATTGGCCATGGCGAACAGCACGGCAAAGGCGGCAAAGGTCGGCATGGTGTTGACTACGCCGCCGTAGGCGGAAATCTCGCGCGAATGCACGCGGTCATACAGCACGCCAACGCAAAGGAACATGGCGGCCGAAATGAAACCGTGCGAGATCATCTGCACGATGGCGCCTTCCAGGCCGAGCGGGTTGAAGATGAACATGCCGAGCGTGACGAAGCCCATGTGCGAGATGGAGGAATAGGCGATCAGCTTCTTCATGTCCTTCTGTGCCAACGCGACAAAGGCGATGTAGACGATGGAGATCAGCGATAACGTGATCATGAAGCCAGACAGGTAATGTGACGCATCCGGTGCGATCGGCATGGCGAAACGCAGGAAGCTGTAGGCACCCAGTTTCAGCATGATGGCCGCCAGCACGACGGAACCGCCGGTCGGCGCCTCGACGTGGGCATCCGGCAGCCAGGTGTGCACCGGCCACATCGGGATCTTGACGGCAAACGCCATGAAGAAGGCGAAGAAGATCAGGATCTGCACCGGCAGCGTCAACGGCAACTGGTAATAATCGGTGACTGCAAAGCTGTCGGTCTGGTGATAGAGGTAGATGAAGGCCACCAGCATCAGCAGTGAACCCAACAGCGTATAGAGGAAGAACTTGATGGTGGCATAAACCCGGTTCGGCCCGCCCCAGATGCCGATGACGAGGAACATCGGGATCAGCATCGCTTCCCAGAACACGTAATAGAGGATGGTATCCAGCGCGCTGAAAACGCCGATCATGAGGCCGGACATGATGAGGAAGGACGCCATGTACTGCGCGACGCGCTTTTCGATGACTTCCCAGCCAGCGACAACGACGACCATGGTCATGAAGCTGGTCAGCAGGATCAGCGGCACCGAAATGCCGTCGACGCCGAGGTGGTAATGGATGTTGAACGCAGGGATCCAGTTCAGACGCTCCTGGAACTGGAAGCCGCCATCGGCGAAATCGAAGCCGGTGTAGAGCGGCAATGTCACAAGGAAACCGGCGATCGAGCCGGCCAGCGCCAGCCAGCGAGCCAGGCAGGCGCGCCGGTCGTCACCGGTGAACAGCACCAGGATACCGGCCAGGATGGGCACCCAGATGGCGAGACTGATAATAGGAAGTTCGGTCATCATTTTCTTTTTATACCTTCATGAAGAAGGTCAGCAGGAGGAACGCGCCAATGATCATGGCGAAGGCATAGTGGTAGATCAGGCCGGACTGCAGATGACGGACGATGCCGGACAGACGGACTATCAGTCTGGCCGTGCCGTTGACCACGGCGCCGTCGATCAGTTTGACGTCGCCGATCTGCCAGAACTTGTTGCCGAGCCAACGTGAACCGGCAGCAAAGAACTTGTCGTTGAAGCTGTCGAAACCATACTTGTTATCGAGGATGCGATAGACCAGATTGAAGCGCTGCCCGATGGCGGCCGGAATATCCGGACGCTTCATGTAGAAGAACCAGGAGACGACAACCCCGGCCAGCGCCAGCCAGAACGGCCAGGTCTGCAGTCCGTGCAGTGCCATCGCCGCCGCGCCGTGGAAATGGCTGGCGAGTACGCTCATGGCCGGATGCGCGTCCTGGTTGACGTGGATCACGCCCTTGAAGAAATCGCCGAACAGCATGGGTTCGATGGCGATATAGCCGATAAACACCGAAGGAATCGCCAGCAGTATCAAAGGCAGGGTCACCACCCACTTCTGCTCATGCGGTTTCTCGTGCGGCTCCAGACCGTGATGTTCGTCATGCGCGTGATCGTCATGATGCGCATCATGCGGCTTGGCTTCCATCCAGCGCTCCTTGCCGTGGAACACGAGGAAATACATGCGGAAGGAATAGAAGGCGGTGACGAAGACGCCGGCCAGAACGGCAAAATAGGCAAAGCCGCTACCGGCGATGTCGGAGAATTTCACCGCTTCGATGATGGAATCCTTGGAATAGAAACCGGAGAAAAGTGGCGTACCGATCAGGGCCAGAGAGCCGATCAGCGATGTGATCCAGGTGATGGGCATGTACTTGCGCAGGCCGCCCATGTTGCGAATATCCTGATCGTGGTGCATGGC
>JAVEWT010000002.1:0-38131 GCA_034004425.1 Methylophilaceae bacterium | reverse complement strand
CTTCGCTGCTGTCGACCTGGATGCCCAAGTGATCGAGCCCCGGCTTGTTGCCGCGCTGGCTGATGGCGAAATTGACGCGCGGGTCATCCAGCATCCATTTGGCATAGTCCGGCTTTTCCACGCTTGGCGTGGTGCCGAACAGCTGGTTGTAGAACTGGATGCTCTTGTTCAGGTCATCGACCGAGACATGGACGTGCATGCGTTTCATGGTGTTTTCCTTTTCAGTTCGAATGCTTACAGATTCTTAACAGTTGCATGCCGGTGGCACGCATTTGCCCGGTTCGCCGCCGCAACAGTTTTCCATCAGATAGGCCACGAGTTCGTTGATTGCCTTGAAGTCGGTCGAGTAATAGATGAAGCGGCTCGACTGCTCCGCTCTCACCAGACCTGCGTGCGACAGCTCTTTCAGGTGGAAGGAGAGGGTGCTGGCCGGGATGTTCAGGCGCTTGCCGATTTCGCCGGCGGCGAGCCCTTCCGGACTGTGCTGCACGAGCAGGCGGAATATCTCGAGTCTGGCTTCCTGGGCCAAGCAGGCAAGGATGGTGACGGCATCATGAGTATTCATGAATTCTATATTTCCATAATTATAGAAATAATGTCAAACGGTATTTTTTTGTTTAAAGTGCCCGTCAGCCTGGATGCATATTTAAAAGTATTGCCGGACAGGGATTTATGATGAAAAGGAGATCGGATATGACGAGCAAAATTTTGTTGGTGTTGATGCTGGCGATGTTTACCGCAGCCTGCTTTCACAAGCCACACCCGCACGGCTGTCCGCCGGGCCAAGCCAAGAAAGGTAACTGCATCGTGATCGATCGGGATTAGTATGAGTGACGATACCGGATTAACGGGGTATCAGGAAACAAAAAAGCCACCTTGCGGTGGCTTTAGTGTTTGGCGTCCCCACGGGGAGTCGAACCCCGGTCGCCTCCGTGAAAGGGAGGTGTCCTAGGCCTCTAGACGATGGGGACCTGGAACATTTAACGAGCAGTATTTTACTACAACTTCGTGCTTAATTTAACCAGCAATCAAGCAAAATTCTTAACTTTTCTTTTCAACCAATTTTATTGGTGGAGGTAAGCGGGATCGAACCGCTGACCTCTTGCATGCCATGCAAGCGCTCTCCCAGCTGAGCTATACCCCCGAAAAGAGGCGCAATCTTAAAGACAGCCGCCGCAGTTGTCAACGGTCTTGTTGCAAAAGATAACAACGGCGCCGTTGGCAGGGGTGTCCGGCCTGTATCCAAGTCCATCATTCTTCATGGAATTTGGCCGTTTCAGCGCCGCAAAAATTTTTTCAGTGGTTTCAGCTTGCGCTTGAATTCCACCTTGGCGTTGTAGAGATAGAACGGTATCCGGTGCAGAAAACCGAACTCGCGCCGGATGCCTTCCATATAAATCTGCATGAAGCGGTCGCGACCGGTGCCATGCAGTTTGTTGCAAATGCGGCTGAGATCGGAAATGCGTTTGGATAATGCGGTGCCGCGCAGGAAGAAATGCGCGCGACCGGTGTCGATCAGTGAAAAGGCTAGTTTGCCGCCTTCCAGGCGATTGACCAGGATGTTGCCGCCGGAGAGGTCGCGAAAGAAGGTGCCACGTCCGTGCATCAACAGCAGGTAGTCTGCCAGCTGTTTGTAGATGGCTTCCGGCGTGATGCCCTGGTATTCGCTGGCGCCATCGGCAAAGGCGGAGAAGATGTCGCGCACGGAGAAATCGGCGGGCACATACTCGCAGATGTAATAGTTCTGCGTCAGCGTACGGTCGTCGACCTGTTCGAAATAGGCCACCGGCCGTGCGGTCTCGACGCCGCGGCGCAGGAGTTCGCAAGCGCCGTTCCAGCTGCGCAGGGCCTTCGACGGCTTGAAACGGTCGAGCAGGCGTTTGTGCGGATGCATGCGTACCGGCTGCTTGATGACCAGCTTTCTGGCCGGGTCGCGCGGATCCGGAATGGTCCATATGGCGTTGCGCGCCTTGCGCAGGATGGCGTCTTTCGGCGGTGCGCCGATCTGGGCCGGGTTCAGGGCGGCGCGTAGCAGCGCGGCTTCTGTTGCATCTGACGCCAGCATGACGCCGCGCCAGCTGCCTTCGCGGTAAAGGAAATGCGGTTTGCCGATATGGGCGTGCAGCACCAGATCGGGTATCGGGCTTCCTTGCGGGTTGACGCGGATATGGCTGCCGCTGGGCCAGCACAGATATACGGGCGATTCGCAGGCGAAATCGACCGGTTGCACCAGTTCGTCACCGTCGCGGCCGATGTAGACTGCATTTTGCAGGTCGCTCGCCTGGTAAAGGTCGCAAAGCGCTGCCGCGCGGCCGTTGGTGGTCCATACCGCATGGATCAGCTGGTCGCCATTGCTGAAGGCGTGCACCTCCAGTCCGTTGGCGTCATCGAGACAGGCTTCGTAATAGCTGCCTGCGATCAATCGGGCAAAGGTCTTGTAGGCATGGAAAGCCGGTCGTGTTCTCAACTCGTGGCCCAACACGCTTGCATAATGCGTGATGCGCTCCAGTTTGGGGTAGGTCTCGACCCCGTCGTCGATCAGGCCTTCACGGTGGCATATCAGGGGGCCCCAGCCGGCGCGCTGCATGGCACCGGAGGCGGCACAAAGCAGCATGTAGCGGGACAGGTAATCGGCCTGCTTCTGTTCGCCGTCCGCCAGTACGCGATGGATGCGCGGCAGCGTCCAGAAGGCGGCGGGGGAGTGCAGTTGCGGCACGCCGAAGTATTGGCCGATCTCCTGCAGCACGAAGGCTTTCTTGACCAGCCGGAAGCCGCCCAGCGGCGCCAGGCGGTGCCCAAGTATCTTGTGATCGTCGCGTTCCGGTTCGGTGCAGCGCTCGGAGAACAGGTTGTCGGTGTGGATGTCCGGCAATTGTCCGCGACTTTGCAGGATGGACAGCAGGCCGATGTTGTAGGGCGGCTCGAAATCCGTGACGTTGGGGCCGGCCAGCAGGATGCTTCGTTGCTTCGCTTCGCGATAGGCAATGTCCCAGGCGGCGAGAAAACCTTCCAGCGTATAGCCCGCCCAGCGCCGGCGATTGATGGTGGAGCCGACCTCGAGAATCTCGATGCGGCTGCCGAAAAGATCCAGCGTGTCATTGATGAACTGCCGCCAAGTCGACTGTGCCGCTGCGGTCTGCATGGCGCGGGCAGCTTCGAACGGCTGAACCAGATGCAGCATGACACGGAATTCCAGCGCCAGAAGCTTTTCGAGGAAACGCGCGACATGGTTGTCATCGTCGCCGTAGGTGAAATCGAGGCGGACCTGGCGTATGCCGAGTTCCTGCAGCCGGGCGATGACCATGTCGTCGATCGCCGGGTCCGCCGCAGTAGCGACGCCGACCTGACAGAAATCGGCTGGCACATGCTGGCTGCCGGTCGGATCAAAGCCTCTTTTCGAGCGCAGGCGACCGCTTGCCATATAGGCGAGGTTGGCGCGCAGAAACTGCCAGATCGGTCGAGCGTTCGGTTTCAAAGCGTGGTTCGGGGGCAAGGAGGGAGGCCCTCTCGCTTAGCCGCGGGTGTTGGATTGCGCGTCGAACTGCGTCAGGTCGACGCGCGGCTGCGGCTGCCAGCCGGCCTTGCGGTGTTCGGCCACGACGTTGGTGAAGACGCCGCCACGCACGTAGAATTTGGCGGTCAGGCGCATGAATTTCGGTTCGGTGGCGGCCACCAGGTCGTCCAGAATGCGGTTGGTGACGGCCTCGTGGAAGCAGCCCTCGTCGCGGAAAGACCACATGTAGAGCTTGAGGCTCTTCAATTCGACGCATTTGCGGTCAGGAATGTAATCCAGATAGAGCACGGCGAAATCCGGCTGGCCGGTTTTCGGGCAGAGGCAGGTGAATTCAGGGATTTCCATGTGAATGTGGAAATCGCGCTCCGGCTTCGGGTTGTCGAAAGTTTCGAGATTCTTGCTGGGTTGACTGGACATAATGGCTACCGTATAAATCCGAATATGGTCGAAACCCGTCATTATACAGCCACTCGCCCCGTGCCTGCCGCCAACAAAACGACTAAAAATTGCGCCTGACCCATCTCAAACTTGCCGGTTTCAAATCCTTCGTCGATGCGACCACCTTGCACCTGCACGGCCAGCGCGTCGGCGTTGTCGGCCCCAATGGCTGCGGCAAATCCAATGTCATGGAATCCATCCGCTGGGTGCTGGGCGAATCCAGCGCGAAGGAGATGCGCGGCGATTCGATGCAGGACGTCATCTTCAACGGCTCCGCCAACCGCAAGGCCATCTCCCGCGCCAGCGTCGAACTGGTGTTCGACAACAGTCTGGGCGGCGCCAGCGGGGAGTGGTCGCAATATGCCGAGATATCGGTCAAGCGCGTGATCGAGCGCGACAAGGGCTCCAGCTACTACATCAACAATACCGCGGTACGGCGTCGCGATGTCGCCGACCTGTTCCTCGGTACCGGCCTCGGCGGTCGTGCCTATGCCATCATCGGCCAGAACACCATCTCGCGTATCGTTGAGGCCCGGCCTGAGGAGTTGCGCGTGTTCCTCGAGGAAGCCGCCGGCATTTCCAAATACAAGGAGCGCCGGCGCGAGACCGAACTGCGGCTGCGCGACACGCGCGAGAACCTGCTACGGGTCGAGGATATCCGCCAGGAGATCGACAAGCAGATCGTGCGGCTGGAAGCGCAGGCGGTGGTCACGCAGCAATACCACCAGTTGCAGGCCGGTCTGAAGCTGGCACACGGACGGCTCTGGCTCCTGCGCAAGCGCGATGCCGGCGCCGCCTGGGAGAAAGCCAGGCGCCAGGTGGAAAAACTGGCGAACGACCTCGAGGCGCAGATGGCCAACCTGCGCAAGACCGAGAACCTGCTGGAAACCCTGCGCCAGCAGAACTTTGCCGCCAACGAGGCGGTGCAGCAGGCTCAGGCGCAGTACTACGAGACCAACGCAGAGGTCTCCAGCCTGGAGCAGCAGGTCAGGCACACGCAGGAAGCGCGCGAAAGACTCCTCTTGCAGCTGCAACAGATCGCGGCGCAATCGGAAAAGCTCGAGAACCAGAAAAAGGAACTGGATGCCAACTTGGCGGAAGCGTTACAAAAACAGGTTCAGGCCGAGGTCGACGAACAGCAGTCCGGCAGCCGCCTGACGCAACTGCAGGCAGGACTGCCAGCGCTAGAAGCAGCGCTGGCCGATGGTCAGCGCCGGTTGGGCGAGGCGCAGAAGCTCTTGACGGAGACCGAGCAGGCCGTGCGGCTGGAAAGCACTCAGCTCAGCTATGCCGACCGCAATGCCGATGAACTGCAGCATCGCTTGCAGCGGTTGCAGGCCGATATGCAGAACCTGCAGATCCCCGATGGTGCCGGGCTTGAAGCCGCTCGCCAGTCGCTGAACGTATTGCAGCAGCAGCTGGCACAAGGCGAACAGGCCATCGCCGCCAGCCGCCAACGCGAGCAGGAACAGACCGAGGCCATACGCGTGTTGCGTCAGCAACAGCAGGACGCGCAAGGCCAGGTGGCGCAGATTGAGGCGCAGGTCCACTCCTTGCAGAAGATTCAGCAGGCCATCGGTCACGAGTCCAGAATCGACGACTGGCTGAAGCAGCACGGACTGCAGCAGGCCGAACGCCTGTGGCAGAAGCTGACAATCGCCAGCGGCTGGGAAACCGCGCTGGAAGCACTGTTAGGTGCAAGGCTCAACGCCGTGCTTGAAACAACGCCGCGACAGTCCGGCTTTTCGCGGCCGCATGCCACCGTCGTACTGGCCGAGACCGGCGTGGCGGACGCTGCCGGGACAGCCGCCGGCAATCTGCAGCCGCTGGATTCGGTGATCGAGCAGATGGCGCCGGAAATCGGTGCCGTCATGCAGGACTGGCTGCGCGGTGTTTATCTGCTGGAAGATGAAGTAGAGGCGCCGGCGGCACGCAAACAGCTTGTGGCGGGCCAATGCCTGGTGACGCGCAAGGGCGATATCTATAGCCGGCATAGCCTGACCCTCTACAGCCCGCAGAGTGCGCTGCACGGCGTGCTGGAGCGCCAGCGCGAGTTGGAGAGCCTGCAAGCATCGTTGCCGCAGGTGCAGGAAGTCGCTGTCGCGCTCGGTGCGCAGTTGAAGCAGGCGGAGGAAGGCATGCAGCAACTGCGGCAGCAGCTGCACGAACTGCAGCAGACCCTGCGCAATGACGGTCAGCAGGAGCACCAGTTGAAACTGGATATCCAACGGCAGGAACAGCAACTGCAGCACGCACAGGAGCGTAAAAAGGCGATCGCGGAAGAGCAGGCGGCTCTGCAGGAGCGCTTGGAAAGTGCGCGTCAGCACAAGCAGGAACTGCAAGCCAAACTACAGCAGGCTGAAGAGCAGTTGCCGATGCGCAAGTCGGATTTCGAGAGTGCCCGGCAAGCACGGGAACAGTTTCAGGCTGTCTTGAACCGCGCCCGGCAGGAGTTGCAGAACGCCGAACATGCATTGCAGGAAAAGGTGTTCAACAAAAAAATTATTATCAATGATATCAATCAGATAAAAAATAATATTGAATCAAATTCTGATGAAATTCAGGCGCTCGCCGTGCGACGCAAGGAATCCCAGGAAATGCTGGATGCCGCCCGGATGGAGGGGCTGAAAGCCAACCTCGACCGTGCGCTCACCTTGAAACAGCAGCGCGAGTCGGCGCTGGCGGAAGCGCGTAATCAGCAGGCGCAGGCGGAGTCCGCCCTGCAAGACCGGGAGCGCAACCGCATGCAGAACGAGCAGATGCTGCATCCCATGCGCGACAAGCTCGAGCAGTCCAGGTTGCAGGAGCAGGAAGCCCGTCTGCATTTCGAGCAATGCAGCGCCGAACTGTCCGCCATTCAGATCGATGAGCCGGCGCTAATCGAGGGCCTGCCGGCTTCCGTCAAAGCCGGCGATCTGGAACAGCGCGTGGCGCGGCTGGAGCAGGAGATCGAGGCGCTTGGCGCCGTCAATCTGGCAGCGATCCAGGAGCTGAACAGCGAACGTGAACGCAAGCAGCATCTGGACAGCCAGTCGCAGGACCTGAACGAAGCGATCATGACGCTGGAAGACGCCATCCGTCGCATCGACCGCGAGACGCGCAGCCGCTTGCAGCACACCTTCGATGAGGCCAACAGGCATTTCGCCGAGCTGTTCACGCTGTTGTTCGGCGGCGGCCAGGCGAGACTCGAGCTGCTCGGCGAGGAGATACTGGATACCGGCATGCAGGTTTTCGCGCAACCGCCGGGCAAGAAGAACAGCACGATACATCTGCTATCCGGCGGCGAGAAGGCGCTGACGGCGCTGGCGCTGGTGTTCGCGCTGTTCCGCCTGAACCCGGCGCCGTTCTGCCTGATGGACGAAGTCGATGCGCCGCTGGACGACAGCAATACCGAGCGCTTCTGCAATCTGGTGAAAAAAATGTCCGAACGCACACAGTTTTTGTTCGTGAGCCATAATAAAATAACGATGGAAATGGCTCAGCAACTGATCGGCGTGACCATGCAGGAGTCCGGTGTGTCGCGCATCGTCGAAGTCGATATCGAAGCCGCCATGCGCATGCATGAACAAGTGACGGCCTGAGGCTGGAGAAAAAATAGAGATGAGTGATTTACAACTGGCTTTGCTGCTACTGGGCGCTGTCATCATTTTTGCCGTGATTGCCTTCAACTGGTGGCAGGAGCGCAAGCTGCGCAACGAGGCGGCGAGACATTTCGAGACGCCGCACAGCGACGTGCTGATGGATGAGGATTTCCAGCTCGATCCGGATGCGATCCTGCGCGAGGAGTCGCAGGACCTGGGCAAGCTGGCGGCAGATGATTTCGATGCGCTCAGTTTCGAGGAACCTGAAGCCGCTCAACGCAAGACACCTCAAGTCGGATTCGAGACTGAGGCGACGTTTGAGACTCGATCTGCGTCAGAAACAGAATCGACATTTGACGAAGAAGAACTGCTGTCGGCGTCTTTAAGCAAAGCCGAGCTCACGTCTGCAGTTACCGATGAGGCGCTGGAACAGCCTGTTGACGCTGCCGATGGCGCCTCCGCCAAAAGCTACGAGGAGCATGTCTGGCATAGCGAGTCGACTGAAAGCCCGGCTGCCGTGGCCAGCGAGGAAATGACCGCAAGGGCCGAATTGATGCAGGAGGCCGGCTTCGACGAGTTGACAGGCCTATCGCAACCCACGGAGCAGGCCGCCATCGGCAAGGACGTGGTGATGCTGAGCCCGGACATCGACAGCCGCGTCGATCTGATCGCGGTTCTCTATCTGCCGCAGCCCGTCAGCGGCGACAAACTGCGCGAATTCCTCATGTCGGTCACCGATATCGACAAGGCCAAGTACCTGCACGGGCTCGATGTCGACGGTGTCTGGCGCCTGCTGACGCGCGAACAGGAAGCGGCGGAATTCAGCCGGGTCACCTGTGCCGTCCAACTGGCCGACCGTTCCGGCTTCATTTCGCGCAACGCTCTGAACCGATTCCAGCACGAGGTCGACCGCATCGGCCACAAGCTGAACGCGCAGATCGAATGGTTGAACCAGGGCGATGCCTGGCAACAGGCCAGCGAGCTCGACCAGTTCTGCATCGACGTCGACAAGATGGTCGGTTTTCATCTGGTGCAGGGCGAAAACGGCCCGTTCACCGGCACCAAGTTCCGCGGACTGGCAGAGGCAGGCGGCATGGTGTTGGGCACCGATGGCGGTTTTCATAGCGAAAACGAGTTGGGCCATCGCCTGTTCTCCATCGTCAACCGCGAGAACCATCCCTTCAGCCCCGACATGCTGCGCACTTCTGTGATCCACGGCATCACGTTCCAGCTGGATATCCCGCGCGTGGCCAATTGCCCGGAAGTGTTCAACCAGATGGTGCTGACGGCACGACAGATGGAAAAAAGTCTGGGCGCGATGTTGGTCGACGATAACCAGCGCCCGCTGGGTGAGATGCAGATCGACAAGATCCGTCAGCAGCTGAAGGTCATCCATGCCAAGATGGTGGCGCGCGGCATCATCCCGGGCAGTCCTTCCGCTCTGCGATTATTCTCCTGAGACCGATGCTGCATTCCGAACAGGCTGCGCAGCAGATCGCGGCACTACGCAAACTTATCCGCCAGTACGACCACGAATATTATGTGCTGGACCAGCCCTCGGTGCCGGACAGCGAATACGACCGCCTGTTCCGTGAGCTGCAAGCGCTGGAGCAGGCGCATCCGGAACTGGTCACCAGCGATTCGCCGACCCAGCGCGTCGGCGGTGCGCCTCTGCCGGAGCTGGCGACGGTGCGTCACCGGGTGCCCATGCTCTCTATCGAGACCGAAACCGATATCACGCCGGAAGGTGCACGCGCATTCGATGCCAGAACACGCAAGAAGCTGGGCTTGAGCGACAACGACCCGCCGGTCGAATATGCCGCCGAACTGAAATTCGACGGTCTGGCGATCAGTCTGCGCTACGAACACGGTTTGCTGGTGCAGGCGGCGACGCGCGGCGATGGCGAGGTCGGCGAGGATGTGACGCAGAACATACGTACCATCCGCCAGATTCCTTTGCGACTTGAGGGTGCAGCGCCGGAAGTATTGGAGGTGCGCGGCGAGGTTTACATGAGCCGCCCGGATTTCGAACGATACAACGCGAGACAGCGTGCGCAGGGCAAACCGACGCTGGTCAATCCGCGCAACGGGGCGGCCGGCGCCGTGCGCCAGCTCGACTCCCGCGTCACAGCGCAGCGGCTTCTGTCCTTTTTCACCTACGGTCTGGGCGAATCAAGAGGCTGGGATGTACCGGCCCGCCACAGCGAACTGCTGGATGCATTGCAGCGTTTCGGTTTCCCCGTATGCGCCGAGCGCATCGTCGGTTCGGGGCCTGAGCCGCTGGTACGGTTTCACCAGGCCATCGCGGCCAAGCGCGACAGCCTGCCTTATGACATCGACGGCGTCGTCTACAAGGTCAATTCTCTCAGCCTGCAACGCGAGCTCGGTTTTCGCAGCCGCGAGCCGCATTGGGCGGTCGCGCACAAGTTTCCGGCACAGGAAGCGCTGACCGAACTGCTGGCGATCGACGTGCAGGTCGGCCGAACCGGCGCCATCACTCCGGTGGCGCGGCTGAAGCCGGTATTTGTCGGTGGCGTGACGGTGACCAATGCCACTTTGCATAATCAGGATGAGATCGACCGCAAGGATGTGCGCGTCGGTGATACGGTCAGCGTACGCAGGGCAGGGGACGTCATCCCGGAAGTGGTCGGTGTGGTAAAGGACCGGCGCCCGCAGGGTTCCGTACCCTACAACCTGCTGGAAGCCATCGGACACAAGTGCCCGGTCTGCGGCTCCCATGTGGTGCGCCAGGAAGACGAATCAGTAGCGCGCTGCAGCGGCGGCCTGTTCTGTTCGGCCCAGCGCAAGCAGGCCATCCTGCATTTCGCCTCGCGCCGCGCAATGGACATCGAGGGTCTGGGCGAGAAACTGGTGGATCAATTGGTCGATGCCGGACTGGTACACACGCTGGCCGATATCTACAAGCTTGATGTGGCGACCTTGGCCGGATTGGAGCGCATGGCCAAAAAGTCGGCGCAGAACATCATCGCCGCACTGGATAAAAGCCGTCAGACCACGCTGGCACGTTTCATCTATGCCCTCGGCATACGTAATGTGGGCGAGGCGACCGCCAAGGATCTGGCCAGATACTTCGGCAGCTTGCAGAGTCTGCTGGAAGCGGATGCGGAAAAGCTGCAGCAGGTGCCGGATGTCGGCCCGATCGTGGCCGATTCCATCGTGCAGTTCCTCAGCGAAGCGCATAACCGGGAGGTCATCGACGCGCTGATCGCCGCCGGCATCCATTGGGACGAATCCTCAGTCGGCAGCGTCGACGGCGTGCTGAGCGGCAAGACGCTGGTTCTGACCGGCACTTTGCCCGGTATGTCGCGCGACGAGGCGAAAGCCGTGATCGAAGCGGCCGGTGGCAAGGTGGCCGGCAGCGTGTCGCGCAAGACGGATTACGTCGTCGCTGGTAGTGATGCCGGCAGTAAACTGGAAAAGGCGCGTGAACTGGGCGTCACCGTCATCGACGAAGCGGCATTACTGGAGTTGTTATCAAATTGAACCAGGCACAAACACACCTGCCGCAGCTGATCTGCATTGCCAGGGCAGCCGGCGAAGCCATCATGCGGATCTATGCCGGGCAGATTGATGTTGAACAGAAAAGCGACGACTCGCCGCTGACGCAGGCCGATCTGGCTGCGCATCGCATCATCGTCAGCGGATTGCAGCAGTTGACCCCGGACATTCCCGTGCTTTCGGAGGAGTCCGCCGCCATCCCGTATGATGTGCGCAGGCAATGGCAGCGCTACTGGCTGGTCGATCCGCTCGACGGTACCCGCGAATTCATCAAGCGCAACGGTGAATTCACTGTCAATATCGCGCTGATCGAAGGCGACAAGGCTGTGATTGGCGTGGTCTATGCGCCGGCGATGGGGCTGCTCTATTATGCGGATGAAGGTGGCGCCTTTAAACAGCAGGATGGCCATCCAGCCGTCGCCATCGAGGCGCGGGCGCTGAAGGTCGGTGACATCACGATCGCCGGCAGCCGTTCGCATGCCGATGTCCGGCTGCAGCGCTTTATCGAAGCCATCGAGAAGAAACTTTCCTCGGTCAGGTTAATCCCAATGGGTAGTTCGTTGAAAATCTGCATGGTTGCAGAAGGTGCGGCTGACCTCTACCCAAGGCTGGGGCTCACGTCCGAATGGGATACGGCTGCGGCCCAGTGCATACTGGAGCGGGCGGGCGGTTCTCTGCAGGATACCGAAGGCCGGCCTTTGTCCTACAACCGCAAGGAGTCGCTGCTCAACCCGGAGTTCTTTGCGAGCGGCGCAACGTCCCATGACTGGCGGCAATATTTGCAGTAAGTCAGTGTAAGTCCGCGGCCATTCCGGCGACCAACATGCAGCAATGAAGTCTTCGGCTACGCGCTGGCCTGCCACGAGGCAGGCTCAAGGCCAACACGGAAAGGGTCGTCATATGTATATCGCCAATAAACCGGATATTCCGTCCTCGGAAATCACGCCGCGTGAAGTGTTCGAGAACCGCCGCCAGTTTCTCAAGGCGGCCGGCTTTTCGGCAGCAGCCGGCATCCTCGCCGGCATGATGCCGCCTGGAGCGATGGCGGCGAACGAACGGCAAAAGATCGCCGGCATCCGCAAAACGGATTACGGGCTGGATGAAAAGCTTACCAGTTACGAAGACATCACCACCTACAACAACTTCTACGAATTCGGCACCGACAAAGGCGACCCCGTCGTTCACGCCAAGCTGTTCAAGCCCAGGCCGTGGACGGTCTCGATCGAAGGTGAGGTGAAGCAGGCCAGGCAGATCTCGATCGAGGACATTTTCAAGCTGGCACCGCTGGAAGAGCGCATCTACCGCATGCGTTGCGTCGAAGGCTGGTCCATGGTGATACCGTGGGTCGGGCTTCCGTTGTTCAAACTGATTCAGTACGCGGAGCCGACCGGCAATGCGAAATATGTCGAATTCACCTCGCTGGCCGACCCCAGGCAGATGGCCGGTGTGCGTATACCGGTGCTGGACTGGCCGTATACCGAGGGTTTGCGCATGGATGAAGCCATGCATCCGCTGACCATCATGGCGGTCGGCCTTTACGGCGAGGTGCTGCCGAACCAGAACGGTGCGCCCATGCGGCTGGTCGTGCCGTGGAAATATGGTTTCAAGGGAGGCAAGTCCATCGTCCGCATCCGTTTCACGGAAAAGATGCCGGTGACGACATGGATGAAAGCTTCGCCGCGAGAATACGGCTTTTATGCCAACGTCAATCCCAAGGTGTCGCATCCGCGCTGGAGCCAGTCCTCGGAGCGCCGTATCGGCGGAGGACTGTTGTCGCCGCGCATCAAGACGCAGCTGTTCAATGGCTATGCCGATGAAGTAGGGCAGTTGTACGCCGGCATGGACCTGCACAAGAACTTCTAGCTTTCATGGCATTGAGGCAGATCAGCAAGCAGCAGTTGTTCCGGCTCAAGGCCTTGCTCTTTGTGCTGGCGCTGCTGCCTTTGGCGCGGCTGTTCTGGCTGGGCTTCAATGACGACCTCACCGCCAATCCGATCGAGTTCATCGAGCGTTCGACCGGCACTTGGGCGCTGGTCTGCCTGCTGGCTGCGCTGGCATTGACGCCGTTGCGCCTCGTCACCGGCATCGCCTGGCCGATACAACTGCGCCGCATGGCCGGCCTCTTCATGTTCTTCTATGCCTGCCTGCATTTTGCCACCTATCTCTGGCTCGACCATTGGTTCGATTGGGGCGAGATAAGCAGTCATATCATCGAGCATCCCTATGTGCTGGTCGGTTTTGCCGCTTTCGTGCTTTCCATCCCGTTGGCATTGACCTCGAACAACACCATGATGCGCCGACTAGGCTCACGGTGGAAGCAATTGCACCAGACGGTCTATCTGATCGCGATACTTGGAGTCCTGCATTTCTGGTGGCTGGTCAAGAAGGATATCCGCGAGCCACTGGCCTATGCGCTCGTCCTGCTGGTGTTGCTCGTCATCCGCCTCTATTTCCGCCACGCCAGGCGCGCCGGCCCGAGGGAAACGCAGGCAAACGTCAGGACTTCCTTGTAATGATTCCCGCAGCGGCGCGACCAATGTCGGCAATCATTCATCGGGAGCAGACATGCAATACTTTTCGGCTTATTACCTTGTCGTCGCCAGCCTGCTGGAGCGGCAGGCGTCCATCATTCCACCCTTGTTTCTGCGCCTGTTGCTCGCTTGGGAATTCGGTGAAGCAGGGTACGCCAAGCTCACCGGCAGCAACTGGTTCCAGCACATTGCATTTCCTTTTCCATTCAATGTTCTGCCGCCAGAGATAAACTGGCAGATCGCGACCTGGTTCGAACTGGCAGGGGCCATGGCGCTGGTGCTCGGGTTGGCAACCAGATTCTTCTCGGCGGCATTGATGGTGTTGACACTGGTGGCGATCGCAACGGTGCATTGGCCAGTCGAATGGCAGACGCTGGCTGAACTTTTGACCGGCTATCGGATTATCGACGAGCAGGGCGATGGTCTGGGAAATTACAAGCTGCCAGTGATTTTTCTGGTGATGTTTTTGCCGCTTCTGTTTTCCGGGGCCGGCAAACTCAGTTTCGATCACTGGCTTTATAACCGTTTGATCAGAAAAATATAAAAATAATCATTATTTATTGTTCATATACTTATGTGTGATTATTAATAAAATGAATTAAATATAGGAGGCATTTTAATTGCCTCCACAGGGCTTATAAGGGAAAATCTGGCGATCATAAATCCGCGCTGCCGGCTCCGGCGGCAAAAATAACGTAGTGAAATAAGCCATTTAGGAGGTGCCATGCAAAACCAGATCGATATTTTCCTGATGTCACTGAACGATTTCTGGGGACAGGTCGCTACATTTTTCCCCAAGCTGCTGGCCGTCATCGTCATTCTGTTCTTCGGCTGGCTTTGTGCAAAGGTCGCATGTGTCATCGTCAAGCGCATCCTTGGCTTCCTGCGCTTCGACCAGTTCGCGGACAAGTCCGGCCTCGAGCATTTCCTCAGTCATAGCGGCGTCGATCTCACCATGAGCGGTGTCATCAGTATGGTGGTTTACTGGCTGGTCATCCTGCTGTTCGTGATCACCGGAGCCAATTCGCTGGGTCTGACCGAAGTGGCGGGCATGCTGAATTCCCTGGCGAATTATCTGCCGAGAATCATCATCGCCATCCTGATTCTGATCTTCGGTACCTTGCTGGCCCGATTCGTTAACCGCCTGATATTTGCCTGGCTGCACGGAATCAAGTTCGAAGGTGCGCTGACCATCAGCACGACCGCCGAATATGCCATCCAGGTGTTTGCCTTGTTTGTCGCGCTCGAGCAGTTGGGTATCGGCACGCAGCTGCTGACAGCCTTGTTCGTTATTGTCTTCGGTGCTGTATTCCTGGCGCTGGCGATTGCTTTCGGACTGGGTGGCAAGGAGCGGGCTGCACGTATTCTTGACCAACTGGATAAATCCAAGAAGTCCTGATAAGTTTCTGGACGAGTTAATAACGCCCCAAGATCTAAGGTCTTGGGGCGTTTTGCTATGTATGCGTGGGGTAAGTGATATTTAATAACTGAAATTCATAATTTTACATAATATACATTATGCGAAGTTAAGGTAAAATTCAAGCTGGGATCGGGGGCAATGATTTTCGGATCATCTTGAACGTTACCCCAGCTGGTAAGCACATCAAAATGATTCACCGGCATTTTAGCCATGAGGCCAAGCACTCAATGGCTGCCGGGCGTATCATTTGATAAGGCAGAGATTCAGGAAGGCTGGATATCTGCATGTTCAATCACAACTTTTATCGATTGAGGGAATGCAAATAATGGATGGCAAGGATCATATCGCATACTTCACCATGGAGATTGGACTGGATGAAGCCATACCGACCTACGCCGGCGGTCTTGGGATACTTGCCGGCGATACCGTGCGATCTGCCGCTGATCAGGGCATGTCGATGGTGGTCCTTACCCTGCTCCATCGCAAGGGATATTTTCAGCAGCACCTTGATGCCAATGGCTGGCAAAGCGAAGAGGATGTCAGCTGGCAGGTATCTGAAAAATTGCAGGAGATGGAACCACGCTGCACGATAGAAATCGAGGGGCGCGAGGTTCAATTGCGCGCGTGGCGCTATGAAGTCAAAGGTGTCGGCAATGATGTTGTGCCGGTGTTTTTCCTCGATACCGATCTCGAAGCAAACAGCGCGTTCGACCGAACCATTACCGACCACCTCTACGGCGGCGACATGCATTACCGCTTATGTCAGGAGGTGGTACTGGGCATAGGTGGGGTTCGTATGTTGCGCGCGCTGGGATACAACCAGGTGCGTCGTTACCACATGAATGAGGGGCATGCCGCCCTGCTGACGCTGGAACTGGCTCACGAGCTCGCGCAGCAGGTCTGGAGCATGGCGGACGGCAGTACGCCGCGCATGATCTCGCCGGAGATCGTGCAGATGGTCAAACCTCGATGCATTTTCACGACGCATACGCCGGTGCCCGCGGGACACGACAAATTCCCCATGGCGCTGGTGCACCAGGTGATTACAGGTTATCGCGGCGTTTTTGCTGATTGCGAGCAGGAGTTTTGCCTGAACGGCGAGTTGAACATGACGTATCTGGCTCTCGGCAACAGCTATTACATCAACGGCGTGGCCAAGAGTCACGGCCAGATTGCCCGGCAGATGTTCGCCAAATACGACATCCGCTCCATCACCAACGGCGTGCATGTGGCCAGCTGGGCGTCGCCGGTCTTCGCTGCGTTGTTTGACAACCATATTCCCGGCTGGCGCGCAGACAGCGCCAGCTTGCGTTATGCCTTGAACATCCCGAAGCGGGAAATCATCAACGCCCACAACCGGGTCAAGCAGAACCTGATCGACCTGGTAAACCGTCTGAACGGCGAGCGTTTCGAGGCGGATGTCTTTACCATCGGCTTCGCGCGCCGCGCTACCCTCTACAAGCGTCCGGAGCTGCTGTTTCATGATCTGGACAGGCTGGCTGCAATCGCGCAAGATTCCGGGCCGCTCCAGATCATCTACGCCGGCAAAGCGCATCCGCAGGACCACTCTGGCAAGGAGGCGATCCGCCATATCTTCGAGATCAGGGAGAGACTCAAGGGCAGGATCAAGCTGGTTTATCTGGAGAACTACGATATCAGTCTCGCGAAAATGATGACGGCCGGGGTCGACCTCTGGTTGAACACGCCGCAGCCCCCGCTCGAAGCCTCAGGCACCAGCGGCATGAAAGCAGCCGTCAACGGTGTGCCATCCCTCAGCATCATGGATGGATGGTGGGCAGAGGGATGCATCGAAGGCGTGACCGGATGGGCTATCGGCAATCACAAGGAAGTCCTTGTGCAAGGAGCAGGCATCAGCCAAGGCGCTGACAGCCGGCATGAGGATGCCGAGGCTCTATACAACAAGCTGGAGATGGTCATCCTACCAATGTATGGCAACGAACTGGACCGCTATGCTGAAGTGATGCGTCACGCCATAGCGCTCAATGCGTCCTTCTTCAACACGGAACGCATGCTGTCACAATATATCGCCAAGGCCTACTTCAAGTAACGGTTGCACCCCCGCATGCGCGATCAGCTTACTTGACCAGCGTTACCGGCATCTTGGCCAGATGTATGACCTGATTGGACGTCGACCCCATGATAAGCCCACCGAGGGCACCCATGCCGCGGCTACCCATGATGATCCAGTCGCATTTGTGTGATTTGGCGTAATCGACGATCGTCGATGCGGCCGGCCCCACCTTCCCGGCCTTGACGTAGGAGACGCCTGCTTTATCGAGCTTCTTGCAGGCCGGCCGCAAGACTTTTTCCGCTTCATCCTGCTGTGCCTTTTCAATGATGTCGTAATCATAGAAGTCGCTGAGCGGAACGATGATGGGCTGCACGTTGATGATGTGAATCTGCGGCGCCGTGCTGTCTTGCAGCATGCCTTTTTGTACCATGGAGATGGCGAGTTTCAAGGCATTCTGCGCATGTTTGGAGCCGTCGACCGGAACGAGTATCGAGCGCATGAGGCTTCTCCTTTCTGGAGCAAGAGCAGGATAGTTCGAGTCTAACAAGTTTTTCCGTCCTACAGGTAGATTCGCTTTCCGCTCTGCTTCGCCTATTATCGATAGTTGTCTTGTAGTACATTGATATCAATGCATTTTTATGGAGTGGCCATGAGAGCGATGCTACTGGAACGACAGGGTGCGCCGTTGCGCCAAGCCGAAGTGCCAGACCCTATCCCGACGCGTGATCAGGTGCTGCTGCGGGTATTGGCCTGCGGGGTATGCCGTACCGATCTGCACATCGCTGATGGCGAACTGTCGCGCCCCAAGTTGCCGCTCGTGCTCGGGCACGAGATCGTCGGCGAGGTGATTGGCAAGGGTGCCGGCGTCGACCTGTTCGAGGTCGGTGACCGGGTCGGGGTGCCCTGGCTTGGCTGGACGTGCGGCCGCTGCAGTTTCTGCACCAGTGGCAGGGAGAACCTGTGCGATCAGGCCGGATTTACCGGTTATCAGCTGGATGGCGGCTTTGCCGAGTTGACAGTGGCGGACCAGCGTTATTGTTTTGCGATTGACAGGAGCTTTGCAGACAGCGATGCGGCTCCCCTGCTCTGTGCCGGCCTCATCGGCCATCGTGCGCTCAAGCTCGCAGGCAACGGGAAGCATCTCGGTATCTATGGTTTCGGCGCGGCTGCGCATCTGGTGACTCAGGTCGCTCTCGCACAAGGCTGGAAAGTCTTTGCCTTGACGCGTGCCGGCGATACGGCTGCCCAGCAGTTTGCCATGCGCTTGGGCGCAAGCTGGGCGGGAGATTCCACGCAAATGCCGCCGCAGGCTCTGGACGCTGCGCTGATTTTTGCGCCGGCCGGCGAACTGGTGCCCGCAGCGCTGGCGGCCAGCGCCAAAGGTGCCTGCATCGTCTGTGCCGGCATCCACATGACGGCAATCCCGTCTTTTTCCTATGATTTGCTTTGGGGGGAAAGGGTCGTCAGGAGCGTCGCCAATCTGACACGGCAGGATGGTATCGAATTCATGCGATTGGCGGCCAGCATCCCGGTGCGTACGCATAGCATCGTTTACCCGTTGAGTCAGGCCAATGAGGCTTTGCGTGACTTGCGTGCCGGTATCATCAACGGCGCTGCCGTTCTGGTACCGGCACTCGGATAGGCATTAACATGCCTATCCATGCAGTGCATTGAATCAGCGGTTGTTGAAGAACGTGATGTTCATCACGCGATCGTTGACGAAGGTCAGTTCGGTTTGTTTGTAGGTGCGCTTGGCATCGTAGCGAACGATATCGGTGTAGTACCACATCTCGACGTTGACAGGTTTCGATGTGTCGCTCGGCTTGCCGGCGATTTGTGCCACTGCGGCATTGGCGCCGGAAGGCTTGACGCCCTGCTCCTTCTTCGAAGGTTGACCGAGTTGGTCGACCACGTTCTTGCGGGATTTGCCGCTGAAGCTATTCAGAAATTCGTCTTCAGTGTAGGTCTTTTTGGCCTTGGCTGTCGTCGTTGCTTTGCTGGCTGGCTGTTCTGCCAGTACCGGGTTGATCATGAAAACGGAGCCGACAACGGCAAGCGAGATGCAGGTTTTTTTGCTAAGAGCCATAACTGTTCCCAATTCTAGTGATACGTTAAAAATGGATGTCGGATTATCGCACTTTTATCCGATGCTTGCATGTTGCAGGGTCATCGCGTGCTGATTCTCAAGCCGTCATATGCCAAACGTACGGTAGGCGGCAACCGTTGACTGACGGCCGCATATTCGATTTCATGCGTCATATGGATCAGGTAGGTCTGACCCGCTCCGATAAGACTCGCGTAAGCCAGGCTTTGTTCCAGGTTGATGTGGGTGAAGTGCGGTTTGAAGCGCAGGCAGTCCAGCATCAGCACTTCCAGTCCCTGCAACAGTGGCAGTGAGCTGTCGGGAATGGCGGACACGTCGGTGATGTAACCGATGTCGCCGATACGGTAGCCGAGGATGTCGCTATGTCCATGCTTGACCGGGATGGGCGTGATTCTGGTGCCGAACAGTTCGATGGGCTGGGTCAGTCGCTTGCCTGCGAGCACGGGCAGGTCCCAGAAGTCGCTTGGCTCGCGCAGCACATAGGCGAATTTTTCCGCGATGTGGCGCAAGGTGGCATCACTGCCATAGAGCGGGATTTGCTGGCGCTGCAACTGGCAAAATGCCCGCAGATCGTCGATGCCGTGCAGATGGTCGGCATGCGTGTGCGTGTACAACACCGCATCTACCCTGTTGAGTCCCTCGCGCAAAGCTTGCAGACGCAGGTCCGGCCCGGTGTCGATCAGCAAGGTCTCGCCGGTGGGCATGACCACGGCGGCGGAACAGCGGGTTCTTTTGTTGCGGATGTCGGTTGAAACACAGGTGGCACAACTACAGCCGATGACCGGCGTGCCGGCACTGGAGCCGGCCCCGAGCACGATCAGTTGCATCGTTTGGCGTGCCGGAACAGACGGAAGAAATTATCAGTGGTGGCTTCCGCCAGCGCTTCGACACTGATTCCGCGCAGCCTGGCGACTTCTTCCGCCACATATTTGACGTAGGCCGGCTGATTCAGCTTTCCACGATAAGGTACCGGTGCCAGATAAGGCGAGTCGGTTTCCACCAAAATGCGGTCGAGTGGCACCTGCTGGGCGACCTCTTTCAGGGCGGCGGCGTTCTTGAATGTCACGATACCGGAGAAAGAGATGTAAAAACCCATGTCGATCGCCTGGCGGGCAACCTCCAGGCTTTCGGTGAAACAGTGCATGACTCCGCCTACCCTGTCGGCATGTTCTTCGCGCATGATGCGCAAGGTGTCTTCGGCGGCGGCACGGGTATGGATGATCAACGGTTTGCCGACTGCGATGGCGGCACGGATGTGGGTGCGGAATCGCTCGCGTTGCCATTCGAGGTCGCCGGTCAGGCGGAAATAATCGAGACCGGTTTCCCCGATGCCGATGACCTTGGGGTTCTGAGCCAGCGCAGTCAACTGTTCGACGCTCAGCGGCGGTTCGTCCTCGTAGTCCGGATGCACGCCGACCGTCGCATAAAAGTTGTCATAGGCTTCGGCGACGGCCAAGACCTGAGGATATTCGCGCAGATTGACCGAAATGCACAAGGCATGACCGACCTGATACTCGGCCATGGCAGCACGGATGTCGGTCAGATTATTGGCGAGTTCGGGAAAATTGAGATGGCAGTGCGAATCGACGAGCATGTGGCAACTTGGGTGAGGTTTACATCGTGTGCGTGGGTTTGCCCGATTTCAGAGCGCCCCCCAGCAGGGCTTCGATCTTGTTCTTGGCCTCGAGGCCGCCGTCCTTCTCGCTCAGTTGCACGCCGATGCCTTGCGGGCGGTTACCCTGAGTGACCGGTGTGAGCCAGATCACGCGGCCGACCACCTTCAGCTTGGTCGGGTCGTCCAGCAGACTCAATAGCATGAAGACCTCGTCGCCGATGTTGAAGCTCTTGTTGGTCGGGATGAACAGGCCGCCGCCCTTCACGAAAGGCATGTAAGAGGCATAAAGCGCAGCTTTTTCCTTGATGGCGAGCGAGAGCACGCCGGGTTTCGGCGCGCCGCCGGCGTTGGCGGATTGTTCAGGCGGCAATGCAGACATGATGTGCGGTCAACTTTTTTTCATGAACAATTGCGTGTAATCGAGAAAAATCGCTTCCAGCTGCAGCTCGTTGTTCAGCGGATGCTGGGCGCTCTTCTTCGCTTCGTTCAGCTTGCGCTGGAATTCCAGCAGCAGGCTCAAGTCTACGCTCTTGACCAGCGCTTGCAAAGCGTCGATATGTTGGTTGTAATACCGCACCTTGCCGGTCAACAGGCATGACAGCAAGTCGAACGTCCACTTCTGCAAATCGTCGATCGCCAGTTCCATGCCCGCTGCCACCGCAGCGGTGGCGGCCAGGAAGGGATCCAGCTTGCGCCCTTGCAGCAGTAGTCCGGCAGCAGCCCCGGCGCCTTGTTCCTGCATCCTCAGTACGTTCAAGGGCGCGCCGCCGGCGTAGTCCAGCCGCGCTGCTGCATCGGCTATCCCCTGCCCCTGCAGCCAGTTCAGCGCCACTGTCTTTTCCGGCATGGGCATGTCGATCTTGTGGCAGCGGCTGAGGATGGTTGGCAGCAAGCGTTTCAGCTGGTGGCTGACCAGGATGAATATGACACCGCCCGGCGGCTCTTCCAGCATTTTCAGCAAGGCGTTGGCCGAGGTCGGATTCAATGCCTCGGCCGGATGTATCAGCACGACGCGCAGGCCGCTGCTTTGATGGCTCGACAGGGTAAGGAAGTCGGCCAGTTCGCGCACCTGATCGACGCTGATCTGCTGGCTCTTTCTGGTCGTTTTTTTCGAACTGCCCGCATCCGCATCGGCATCGTTGTCCTGCTCCGGAGCCAGCAAGCGAAAATCAGGGTGATTGCCCTGCACGAACCAGTTGCAACTGGCGCAACTGTCGCAGGGTTCACCGTCAGCGTGCGGCGCGAGGCATAGAAGCGATTCTGCCAGCCGGTGTGCGAAATCCAGTTTGCCCGTACCGCTGTTACCGTGGAGCAGAAGCGCATGCGGCAGGCGCGCACGTTGGCCGGAGATTCTGGCCAGTGTTGCGCTTTGCCATGGATACACCGCCATCCGATCAGAGTTCCGCAATGATCTGAGTGACGGATTTCCCTACGCTGTCTAGCGATTGGTTGCCATCGATGATGCGGAACCGCTGCGGCGCTGCGGCAGCGCGTTGCAGGTAGGCGTTACGGATGCGGTTGAAGAATGCTGCGTCCTGACGCTCGAACTTGTCCGGACTGCGCGCAGACGCGAGGCGTGCCACGCTGACCTCCACCGGCACATCGAACAGTATAGTCAGATCCGGCTGCAGATTGGGGTGTACCCAGGACTCAAGCTGTTCGATCTTCGTGGCCGCTACGCCGCGGCCACCGGACTGATAGGCAAAACTGGCATCCGAAAAGCGGTCGGACACGACATAGGCGCCGCGGGCCAATGCCGGTTCTATGACTTGAGCGATATGTTCCCTGCGCGCCGCGAACATCAACAGAGTTTCGGTTTCAGCGTGCATGGCCTGATGCAATAACAGTTCGCGCAAGGCTTCCCCCAGTGGCGTGCCCCCCGGCTCGCGCGTACTGACGACCTCCAGGCCTTTTGCCTGCAATCCGGCAATGATGGTCGGGATATGTGTGCTCTTGCCCGCGCCGTCCATGCCTTCGAGCGTGATGAATTTACCGCGCACCCTGCCCCCTTCTCAGTTGATATTTGACTACGGCCCGGTTGTGTTCGGCCAGCGTGTTCGAAAATACGTGACTGCCGTCTCCCTTGCCGACGAAATAAAGCGCGCGCGTTTTTGCCGGATGCAACGCCGCCTCGATCGAGGCCAAGCCTGGCATCGCGATCGGAGTCGGTGGCAGGCCGTTGCGCGTGTAGGTATTGTAAGCTGTATCCGCTTGCAGATCCTTGCGGCGGATATTGCCGTCGAAGCGTTCGCCCATGCCGTAGATCACAGTGGGGTCTGTCTGCAGGCGCATGCCGATGCGCAAGCGATTGACGAAGACGCCGGCGATGGTCTTGCGCTCATCCGCCCTGCCTGTCTCCTTTTCGACGATGGAAGCCATGATCAGCGCCTCGTAGGGTGTCTTGTAGGGTAAACCTGCCTCCCGCTTCGCCCATGCATCGTTCAATCTGCTCTGCATGGCGTGGTAGGCGCGCTTGAGAATCTCGAGATCGCTCATACCCTTGCTGAAGTAATAGGTGTCCGGGAAGAACAGCCCTTCAGGATGGATTTCACTGGCACCTATGCTTTCAAGAATCTGCTGATCGGTGTAGGAGATTGAGAGATGCCGGATGGCATCATTCTGCATCATGGCCTGCCGCATCTGGTTGAAGGTCCAGCCCTCGATGAAGGTGATGCCGGCCTGCGTGGTTTTTCCCGCCGTGATGATGACAAAGAGGTCATAGGGCGTCGTGCCGTTCTCGATCAGGTAGTTGCCTGCCTTGATCTCGCCGGCCATGCCCAGCATCCTGACCAGCAGCGTAAAACTGTTTGGTTCCGACAACACGCCCTGGTCGGCCAATTGCCGTGAAACGCTGCGTAAACTGCTACCGGCCCTGATGTCCACCTCCACCACTTCGTCCTGCAGGTTGGCCGGCGTGCTGACGAAATAGACCATCCAGCCGGCAAATAACAGCGCAAGCAGAACAGCGAGAAAAAATGACCATTTGATGAAGCGCATGCTATTCCTGTAAACGGTTTCTGAAACTTGAGGCCAGCGGCTGCTGTGGCCATTGGTGCCGGGCGATTTCCCGAACTTGCCAGGCGCCGAACAGACTATTGCAGACCAACACCTCATCAGCTTCCAGCAAGCGGTCGAATGAGATGTTGGTGATCTCGGTGCTAAATCCCATTTCTGGTGCCAATGCCAGAATGCGCTGTCGCGTGACGCCTGCCACGCCACAGCGTGAGAGGTCTGGTGTACACAGGGTCTCGCCGTAACGTGCGAACAGATTGCTCATGGTGCATTCGATGGCGTTGCCGTCCGTATCCAGCAGCAGGCCGTCGGCAATACTGTTGTCCGACCATTCGGCACGTGCCATGACGTTCTCCAGACGATTGAGGTGCTTGATGCCGGCGAGCGCCGGTTGAAAGCCGAGTCTCAGCCGGCATGCATGCAAGCGTACGCCTTGTTCGAAGCGTTCCTGTGGCAGTTCGGGAAAGGCCGAGCGCAGTACGACCCGGTTAGGTTGTGCCAGAGCCGGCATCGTATAACCCCTGGCGCCAGCACCGCGCGTGACGATGATCTTGGCAACCGCCCGGCCCTCGTTGCCGGTGAACAGCTTTTCGATATCGTTCAACAACACCGAGGCAGTCGGGCAAACGATACCCAGCGCATTGCAGTCGTTCAGCAACTTCGCATAGTGCAAGAGCCAGTGTCGCGGAACTGCCTGATCGACAACCAGTGTGCGGAATACCCCATCGCCGTATGCAAAGCCTCGATCAAAAGGCGACAGGCAAGCATCCTTGTTGCCATTGATCAGGTAATCCTGTTGTTCTCGTATCGTCATTCGGCTTGTCTGGTTCGTTCTTGCGAACAGTTAAGCGCCATCGTAAAGCAAGTGGCCGAGGGGATAAAGACTTGCCTTTTCTGGATTTCTGGCATTCAGAAAACTCATCCACAAAACCTGTGGATAGTTTTGTGGATGAGGTTCGAATAACGTTGCTAAGTCAGCAGAGTTATTGGCTTTTTCTTACAGTGATTAGATTTTAAACAAATAATAATTTGTTTAAAATCAGTATGTTATAAAATAAATCGCGGGGACCGCCGTCAAATCGTGCATCAAACCGTCACATGCATCAAAACTGTGCATAAGCAAGCGATTTTTAAGCACGATTTGAAACATCGGCCCCTAAGTCATTCACTGCAAAGAGATTAAACTTTCTTGAAAACCAGACTGCCGTTGGTACCGCCAAAGCCGAAATTGTTCTTCAGGGCGTATTCGATCTTGAGGTCCCGCGCGCTGTTGGCGCAGTAATCGAGGTCACATTCCGGATCCTGATTGAACAGGTTGATGGTGGGTGGCGAAATCTGGTGATGGATCGAAAGCACGGTAAATACCGACTCCAGGCCGCCTGCACCACCGAGCAAGTGACCGGTCATCGACTTGGTCGAGTTGACGACCAGATTCTTCGCATGCTCGCCGAATGCCGCCTTGATGGCGTTGGTCTCGTTGGTGTCGCCCAGCGGCGTCGAAGTGCCATGGGCATTGATGAACTGAACCCGGTCCGGATTGATGCCGGCATTCTGCATGGCATTGCGCATCGAGCGGCGCGGGCCGTCCATGTTCGGCGCGGTCATGTGATATGCGTCGGCGCTCATGCCGTAGCCGACCAGCTCCGCGTAGATCTTGGCGCCACGCTTTTTGGCGGATTCGTACTCTTCCAGTACCATGACGCCGGCGCCCTCACCGATGACAAAACCGTCTCTATCCTTGTCCCACGGACGGCTGGCAGTTGCCGGGTCGTCGTTGCGTGTGGAAAGCGCGCGGGCGGCAGCAAAGCCGCCGACTGAAAGTTCGGTGATGGCGGCTTCGGCGCCGCCGGCGATCATGACGTCGGCATCGCCGTATTCGATCATGCGGGCTGCGTCACCGATGGAATGAGTGCCGGTCGTGCAGGCGGTCACGATGGAGACGTTCGGGCCCTTGAAGCCGTACATGATGGACAGGTTACCGGAAATCATGTTGATGATGGTGCCGGGAATGAAGAACGGTGAAATCTTGCGCGGACCGCCTTCGTCATAAGTGTCGTTGGTCTCCTCGATCAGGCGCAGGCCGCCGATACCGGAGCCGATGGAGACGCCGATGCGTTCGGCGTTCTCCTCGGTCGCGACGATACCGGAGTCCTTGACCGCCTCGATTGCGGCAGCCAAGCCGTACTGGATGAACACATCCATGCGGCGGGCTTCCTTGGCCGGCAGGAACTGCGAAACGTCAAAGTCCTTCACCTCGCCGGCAATCTGCGATGCGAAGTTGCTCGGGTCGAATTTGCTGATTCGCGTGATGCCGGATTTGCCGGAGACAAGATTGGCCCATGAGGTTTCCACACCAATACCGACAGGTGAGACCACACCCAGGCCTGTAACTACGATTCTTCGTTTTTGCATGCTCTATATGTTAAGAGCGCCGTTAAGCGCTCTTAATTTTCAAATGGATTTAATTGCCGGGGCTTACTTCAGGTTGGCTGTAACGTAGTCAATCGCTTGCTGTACGTTGGTGATCTTTTCAGCTTCCTCGTCCGGAATTTCGCAATCGAACTCTTCTTCCAGTGCCATGACCAGTTCAACTGTGTCCAGGGAGTCGGCGCCGAGGTCATCCACGAAAGAGGATGTGTTCTTCACATCAGCCTCATTAGCACCCAGTTGCTCAGCAACGATTTTTTTAACGCGTTGTTCGATGTCAGACATCTAAATACCCCTTTAAAATATTCAAGCTTATAAAACTCGAGACATTCTAACAAAAGTCCCGAGGAATTCAAAAATCTTAAATGCACCTGTTTACGGCACATTAAACCATCAACATGCCACCGTTTACGTGCAAGGTTTCGCCGGTGATATAGGCGGCTGCGGGTGATGCCAGGAAAGCGACGGCGGCGGCGATCTCTTCTGCCTGGCCGAGCCGGCCGAGCGGGATGTGCTGCAACAGGGACTGACGCTGCTCTTCGGGCAGTTCACGCGTCATGTCGGTATCGATGAAGCCGGGCGCGACGCAGTTGACGGTAATGCCGCGACTGCCGAGTTCGGCCGCCAGCGACTTGCTGAAGCCGGTCATGCCGGCCTTGGCCGCGGCATAATTGGTCTGGCCGGCATTGCCCATGTGGCCGACGACGGACGAGATGTTGATGATGCGCCCGCTGCGCGCCTTCATCATCGGCCGTATCACTGCCTGCGACATGCGGTAAACCGATTTCAGGTTGGTGCCGATGACGGCATCCCAGTCTTCGTCTTTCATGCGCATCAGCAGCGTATCGCGGGTGATGCCGGCATTGTTTACCAGAATGCTGACATCGCCAAACTGCTCGGCGACGGATTTGAGCAATTGATCGATTTGCGCTGCATCATTGACGTCTAGCGCCATACCGGCGCCCTTGATCTGGTTCTGTTGCAGGGCCTGCGAAATCTGCTCGGCGCCGGATGCTGATGTGGCGGTGCCGATCACGGTTGCGCCCTGCTTGCCCAGTTCCAGGGCAATCGCAGCACCGATGCCGCGGCTGGCGCCGGTCACCAGTGCGATTTGTCCATTGAGCATCTTCATCTCCTCGAATACTAAAGTTCTTGTTGTGTTGGCCCACCCTTACCGGGCAAATTGCGTACGGGCTTCTTCCATGGTTTCGATGCTGGTCAGCGCCGTACATGGCAGGTCGGCAACGATACGCTTGGTCAGGCCGGCCAGCACCTTGCCCGGACCGCACTCGGCGCTGGCGAGGATACCGTCGGCATGGATGTGCTGTACGGTCTCGACCCAGCGTACGGGACTATAAAGCTGGCGCACCAGCGCATCCTTGATTTTATCCGGGTCAGCATAGGCAGTCACATCGGCATTGTGAAGCACAGGAATGCCGCCGGCAGTCATGGGGACACCGGCGATATAGCGTGCCAGTTCCTCGGCAGCCGGCTTCATCAGTGCGCAATGGGAAGGCACGCTGACCGGCAGCGGCAAGGCGCGCTTTGCGCCTTTGGCTTTAGCCGCCTCCATGCCGCGCTCGACGGCTGACTTGTGCCCGGCGATGACGACCTGACCGGGAGAATTCAGGTTGACGGCTTCCAGCACCTCCCCTTGAGCCGCTTCTGCGCAGACCGCGCGTACGGTGTCATCGTCAAGACCGAGGATCGCCGCCATGGCACCGACACCTTCGGCGACAGCGTTCTGCATGACTTCGGCACGGTAGCGCACCAGAGGCAGCGCATCTTCGTAGCGCAATACGCCTGCGGCCACGAGGGCGGTATATTCGCCCAGGCTGTGGCCGGCCATGACCGCCGGTTGCAGGCCTGTGCGAGCTTGCCACAAGCGCCATGTGGCGACCCCCGCCGCCAGCATCAGCGGCTGGGTATTGGTGGTCAGATTGAGTAATTCGTTCGGCTCGGTGGCCATGTGCCAGAAATTCTGGCCAAGAATGTCCGAGGCTTCGGTAAAAGTCGCCTTGATGAAGGCCTCCTCACCGAACCCCTGCATCATGCCGACGGATTGCGAGCCTTGCCCCGGAAAGAAAAATGCAAATTTCATTGATTGTCTCTGGATGGTTGAACAGATATTTAATTGAAGACGTACTCAGTACTTCATTAAAACAGAACCCCAGGTGAAGCCGCCACCGAAGGCTTCCATCAGTATGGTCTCGCCGCGCTTGATCCGGCCGTCACGGACGGCGACATCCAGCGCCAGCGGGATGGAGGCAGCCGATGTGTTGCCGTGCACATCCACGGTAACAACGACACGGTCCATGCCCATGCCCAGCTTCTTCGCTGTGGATTGCAGGATGCGGATGTTGGCCTGGTGCGGGACCAGCCAGTCGACGTCGGACTTCTGCATGCCGTTGGCATCCAGCGTTTCATCGACGATCGCATCCAGCGTGTTGACGGCGACCTTGAATACGGAGTTGCCTTCCATGTAGATGGTGCCGCAGCCGTCCTTCTTCGATACGCCGCAAGCCACGTTAAGCAGATGGGCATAACTGCCATCGGCATGCAGATGGGTGGAAAGTATGCCGGCCTCGTCGCTGGCCTTAAGCACGACAGCGCCCGCGCCATCACCCCAGAGGATGCAGTTGCTGCGATCAGTCCAGTCAGTGATACGTGACATGGTCTCCGCACCGACGACCAGGGCGCATTTGGCTCCACCGCTTTTGATGAAGTTGTCCGCAGTCGCCAGGGCGTAAACGAAGCCGCTGCAGACTGCCTGCAGGTCGAATGCCGGGCAACTGGAGATGCCGAGTTTGTCCTGCACCAGGCAAGCAGTACTGGGGAAAACCCGGTCAGGCGTGGTGGTGGCGACGATGATCAGGTCGATTTCGCCGGCTTCGACGTTGGCTGACGACATCGCGCGCCGCGCTGCTTCGACCGACAGGTCGCTGGTGAACTCGCCTTCCGCGGCGATGTGCCGCTGGCGGATGCCGGTGCGTGTGACGATCCACTCATCCGTGGTGTCCACCATCTTTTCCAGGTCAGCGTTGGTCAGGATCTTTTCCGGCAGATAACTGCCGGTCCCGGCAATACGTGAATACTTCATGCGATGTCTTTCGCTGCAGATTCGGCCGACGGTGTTGTGACGGCGTGCGGCTTGATGTGTTCGATTTCCAGTTGTTCCGTGATTCTGCGCAGCACGCCGCTCCTTGCCTCTTCCGTAGCCGCCCTGATAGCGTGCAGGAATGAGAACGCATCAGCCCCGCCGTGGCTTTTGACAACGATCCCACGCAAGCCGAGGAAACTGGCGCCGTTATAACGGCGCGGGTCAAGTCGACGCTTGAATGACTTCAGAACCGGTAATGCGGTCAGCGCCATCAGCCTGGTCAACCAGTTGCGTTTGAATTCGGCGATCAGGAACTTGCTCATCATCTGGGCGACCCCTTCCGAGGTTTTCAGTGCCACATTGCCGACAAATCCGTCGCAGACCACCACATCGGTCGTCCCCTTGTAGATATCGGTACCCTCTACGTTGCCATAGAAGTTGAGATGGCTGGCTCGCAACAACTCGCCGGCCTGCTTGACCACCTCGTTGCCCTTGATATCTTCCGAACCGATATTGAGCAAGCCGATAGTTGGACGTTCCTTGTGTTCCACACATGAAACCAGCATGGCTCCCATGACTGCGAACTGCAGCAGTTGTTCCGGCGTGCAATCGGCATTGGCGCCCAGGTCCAGCATGTAGGTACGGCCTTTCTGGTTGGGCAGAATGGCGGCAATCGCGGGCCGATCGATGCCGGGCAGGGTTTTCAGCACGAAACGCGCAGTGGCCATCAAGGCCCCCGTATTGCCTGCGCTGACACAGGCATTGGCTTCGCCTGTCTTGACCAGGTTGATAGCAACTCGCATGGAAGAATCTTTTTTGTTCTTCATTGCGCTTTGCGGCGACTCGTCCATGGCCACCACCTCGCTGGCGTGGTGGATGCGGAGGCGAGGGTCGGTTTTAGCGCCCAGGGCAACCAACTCCGCCTCGATGGCATCCTTCAGGCCGACCAGAATGATGTTGAGTTCTTGGTCCTGCTTCAGCGCCTCGAGCGCAGCAGGTATCGTGACATGCGGGCCGTGATCGCCCCCCATGGCATCGATAGCGACAGTGATATCCATGTTCGCTATTAGATTCTGGAAGTGAAGAGAGGGAAGGCAGCATGGCAGACGTCATGCGCCTGCCATGCTGAATCGCAAGGGGGTTTACTCGCCCTTGGCTGGCATTACCTTACGGCCACGGTAGTAGCCATTAGGGCTGACGTGGTGACGCAGATGAGTTTCACCGGTGGTCGGTTCGACTGCCAGCGGCGGGTTGGTCAGAAAATCGTGCGAACGATGCATGCCACGCTTGGATGGTGACTTCTTGTTTTGTTGAACGGCCATAATAATGCTCCTTAAAAACTTCTTGAATTAAATTCGACAGCCTAGTTCTTGCCTTTCAGCATTTCCAGCTTGGCGAATGGATTGGGTTTCTTGTACTCATTTATACTGCTTTCGTTGCTGCACTCACCCTCCTCATGTTTGGGAGCGATCGGCAACGCCAGCAGCAATTCGTCTTCCATCAATTCCAGTACGGGCATCTCGGCCTGTATCGGCAGAAAATCCTCGTCGTCACGCTCATCTTCGGGCGCCGGCATTTCCGCTTCATCGCGCACCAGTTTAAAGTGCTGGTCAATCGAGATATCGTACTTGCAGGGTTGCAAACAACGCTGACATATCAGATTCAATTGCCCTTGAATCTGCAACCGGATGAACGCGGCATTGTCTGCATCCTTGCCGCCTTGCAGCCGGCAATCCAGCTGCCCTGCCGTATCGGCCAGCATGTCTGCCAGCCTTGCAAATTGCGAAACGGAAATTATATCATGAATTTCAAGCGCTTTCTGCGCAAACTCAATGTTGTTGATTACCGTGCCCTGATTGATAGATGCAGCCATAGGGGGCGCATGATATAATCTTCAGGATTTTGTGTCAAAAATTCAGGTGTTCAGACCAGGCAAAGGTTTGGTTTCTTTATAGAATTCGGGTTCGTTTGTGATCAAAAAAATTCTTGTTGCTAATCGCGGTGAAATTGCCGTGCGTATCGTCCGTGCCTGTTCGGAAATGGGCATCAAGTCGGTGGCCATCTATTCGGATGCCGACCGTCATGCCCTGCACGTCAAAAAAGCGGACGAAGCCTATAACATCGGCTCCGATCCCGTGATCGGCTATTTGAACGCACATAATATCGTCAATCTGGCCGTGGCTTCCGGTTGCGATGCATTGCATCCCGGCTACGGTTTTCTTTCCGAGAATCCGGAGTTGGCTGAGATCTGCGCCCGTCGCGGCATCCGTTTCATCGGCCCCAAGGCCAAGGTGATTCGCCAGATGGGCGACAAGATTCAGGCGCGAAACGCCATGATTGCAGCCGGCATCCCATGCGTACCGGGCAGCGATGGCAACCTCGCCAATGTGGAGGAAGCACAGGCCCTGGCCAGGAAAATCGGTTATCCGGTGATGCTGAAGGCGACCAACGGTGGCGGTGGCCGAGGTATCCGGCGCTGCAACAACGAAAAGGAATTGCTCAGCAACTACGACCGCGTCATTTCCGAGGCCAGCAAGGCTTTCGGCAAACCGGAGGTGTTTCTGGAAAAATGCGTCGTCAACCCGAGGCACATCGAAGTGCAGGTGTTGGCTGACAGTCATGGCAACGCCATTCACCTGTTCGAACGTGACTGTTCGATCCAGCGCCGCAACCAGAAGCTGATCGAGATCGCGCCCTCGCCTCAACTCAGCAAGTCGCAACGCGATTACATCGGCAAGCTGGCGGTGAAGGCAGCGAAGGCGGTCGGTTACGAAAATGCCGGAACCGTGGAGTTTCTGCTCGATTCCGACAACAGTTTCTATTTCATGGAAATGAACACTCGCTTGCAGGTCGAGCATACGGTGACCGAGAGCATCACCGGTATCGACATCGTGCAGGAGCAGATTCGCATCGCGGACGGCATGAAACTGCAATACAAGCAGGAGGAAGTGCAGTATCGCGGCTTTGCCATGGAGTTCCGCATCAACGCGGAAGACCCGAAAAACGATTTTCTGCCCAGTTTCGGCAAGATCACGCGCTATTACTCCCCCGGCGGTCCCGGCGTGCGTATCGATGCGGCCATGTACAGCGGCTATGTCATTCCGCCCTACTACGATTCCATGTGCGCCAAGCTGACCGTGTGGGCGCTCAACTGGGAAAGCGTGATCGAACGCGGCCGTCGGGCGCTGGATGATATGGTGGTTTATGGTGTCAAAACGACGATCCCTTATTATCAGGAAATCCTCAAGCATCCGGATTTCAGGCAGGCGAAGTTCAATACCAGCTTTGTCGAAACGCACCCGGAACTGGTGAACTATGCGACCGATATTCCGCCGGAGATGATTGCTGCGGCAATCTCTGCCGCTATCGCGGCGCATGAAGGCATCTGACAACCCGTTTAAATTCAAAGTGACAAGTTGAGATTATGGCTAAAGTATATATTTCAGATCTGGTTTTACGAGACGGTCATCAGTCCCTGATCGCGACACGCCTGCGTACCGAGGACATGCTGCCCATTTGCCCACAACTGGACGCCATCGGTTTCTGGTCACTGGAAGCCTGGGGCGGCGCGACCTTCGACGCTTGCGTGCGCTACCTGAAGGAAGACCCCTGGGAACGTCTGAAGAAGCTGCGCAAGGCGCTGCCCAACACCCGCATCCAGATGCTGTTGCGCGGTCAGAACCTGCTGGGATATCGCCATTATTCCGATGACGTCGTGCGTGCTTTCGTCAAGAAATCCGCGGACAACGGCGTGGATGTGTTCCGTGTGTTCGACGCCATGAACGACATGCGCAACCTGCGTGTTTCGATCGAGGCCGTCAAGGCTGCCGGCAAGCATGCCGAAGGCGCGATCAGCTATACCACCAGCCCGGTGCACGATGTGGCCCATTTCGTCGGCCTCGCCAAGGAATTGGAAGCGTTCGGCTGTGACACGTTGGCAATCAAGGACATGGCCGGGCTGCTGACGCCGCAAATGACCTCGGAGCTGGTCAAGGCCTTGCGTGCTGCAGTCAGCCTGCCGATCCATCTTCACAGCCATGCTACTTCCGGCTTGTCCGCCATGTGTTTCCTCCGAGGTATCGAAGCAGGCGCTACCATCATCGACACCTGCAACTCCGCTTTCGGCGAAGGCGCCAGCCATACCTCGACCGAGAGCATGGTTGCAGCATTGCAGGGCACGGAATACGACACCGGTCTCGATATCCGCGGGATACAGGACATCACCGCCTATTTCCGCGATGTGCGCAAGAAATACTGGCAGTTCGAGAGCGAGTTCACCGGCGTCGATACCCGCGTGCTGGTCAATCAGGTGCCTGGCGGCATGATCTCAAATCTGTCGAACCAGTTGAAGGAGCAAGGTGCACTCGACCGCATGGATGAAGTGCTGGCCGAGATTCCGCGCGTGCGCGAGGACCTGGGCTTCCCGCCGCTGGTGACACCGACCTCGCAGATCGTCGGTACCCAAGCTGTGCTCAATGTCATGACCGGTACACGCTACGCATCGGTGACGACCGAAGTAAAGAATTATCTGATGGGCCATTACGGCAAGGCGCCGGCAGCAGTCAACCAGACCGTGAAAAGCCTGGCCGTCGGCGACGCCAAGGTCATCGACTGCCGTCCGGCCGACCTGCTGGATGACGAGATGGACAAGTTGCGCCAGGACGCCGAAGGTTTGTGCAAGACCGAGGAAGATGTGCTGACATACGCCATGTTCCCGGAAATGGCCAAGACCTTTTTGCAGGAACGCAACGCCGGCACGCTTAAACCGGAACCGCTGCATCAAAAGCATACGCACGCATCTGCAGACGCTCGTTTCGCTCCGAACGAGTTCAATGTCACGCTGCACGGCGAAACCTTCCACATCCGCCTGACCGGCAGCGGTCATCCGGGTGAAGACCAGCGTCCGTTCTATGTTTCGGTTGATGGCATCGCCGAGGAAGTGCTGGTCGAGACTCTGAGCGAGATCGAGGTGAGCGACGGCGCGACTGGCGGTACCGCGAAAAAGAAAGCAACTGCGCCGGCTGGCGGCGGCAAGCGCCCGCGCCCGTCGCACGAAGGTTGCGTGACCACTGCGATGCCGGGCACCATCGTCGACGTCAAGGTGGTGGTCGGCGGCAAGGTGAATGCAGGGGATCCGGTGCTGGTGATCGAGGCCATGAAGATGGAAAACGAGATCCAGGCGCCGAAATCGGGTACGGTAGTCGCTGTGCACGTCAAGAAAGGCGACAGCGTGACTCCGGACGAAACCCTGCTGGAGATCCAACCGTCTTGATGGCGATTGGCTGAAGATTCAAAATCGGCCGGTAGCGTTCACGCTATCGGCTTTTTTATTTGCACCGGAAAATTCTGCTGAAACATGACTGCACCTCAACTGATACTTGCTTCGTCTTCGATCTACCGGCGCGAACTGCTGGAACGCCTGCAAATACCGTTCACCTGCCATGCGCCTGAGGTCGACGAAACGCCGCTGAACGGCGAGCTGCCGCAGCAGACCGCATTGCGTCTGGCACAACAGAAGGCGCGCAAGATAGCTGAGAGCCAGCCGACTGCGCTCATCATCGGCTGCGACCAAGTGGCCACGCTGGATGACCTGCAGCTGGGGAAGCCGCTGACCCACGACAACGCCGTCCGGCAACTGCGCCTGATGCGCGGCCGCGAAGTGACTTTTCATAGCGCGCTCTGCCTCTACAATGCAGCAACCGGTTCGATGCAGGCAGAAGCCGTGCCCTACATCGTCAGATTCAGGAATCTAGATGACCAACAGATCGAGCGCTATCTGTTGAAAGAGCAGCCCTATCATTGTGCCGGCAGCGCAAAATCCGAAGGCTTGGGTATCGCGCTGATCGAATCCATGCATGGCGACGATCCCAATGCGCTGATCGGCCTGCCGCTGATCAGACTGGTCGGCATGCTGCACAACGAAGGCGTTGACGTAATATAGCGAAACAAAGTTCTGGAACCTCTTTCTGGAGATAAAAATGCTTGCACCCACCCTGCTCCGTTCTGCTGTAGCCGGACTGTTCATGTTCGGTATCCCGATGGTCCATGCCGATGAAATCCGCAGCACGCTGGATGACCAGCGACATCTAGCGGTCACCATCTACAATCAGGACTTGGCGCTGGTAAAGGATCAACGCAGCATCCAGCTGCCGGCCGGTGTCAATCACCTGGCGCTGCGCGATGTCAGCGCGCAAATACGGCCGGAGACAGCGTTGCTGCGTAGCCTGAACGGCTCCTTCTCTGTGCTGGAACAGAACTTCGATTTCGATTTGCTGACGCCACAGAAGCTGTTGGAAAAATTTGTCGGCAAGGCGGTCGGCATCGTCAGCATCAACCCGGCAACCGGTGTCGAAAGCCGGGAGCAGGCGCAGGTGCTGGCAGCCAACAACGGCGTCGTACTGAAGATGGGCGACCGCATCGAGACAGGCGTTCCGGGCCGTATCGTCTACCACGACGTACCGGCCAATCTGCGCGATCGGCCGACACTGGTCGTGCAGCTAAACAACAAGACCACCAATAAACAGGATGTCGAGTTGAGTTATCTGACCGGTGGCTTGGGCTGGAAAGCGGACTATGTGGCCGAACTCAATGCCTCTGACGACAAACTGGACCTCTCCGGCTGGGTGACGCTCAGCAATACCAGCGGCACCAGTTACCGTGACGCGCGCCTGCAACTGGTCGCGGGTGACATCAATCGCGTGTATGAGCAGTATCCCATGGCAGTGAAATCCAGGGCCCGGATGGAAGTGATGGACATGGCCGCCGCTGCGCCGATGACGGAAGAGGCCTTGCTGGAATATCACCTTTATACGCTGGATCGCCCGACCACCATTGCCGAAAACCAGACCAAGCAGGTCGCCCTGCTTTCTGCCATGAATGTGCCGGTGCGCAAGGAACTGTTGTTACGTGGGGCCGACTATTATTACCAGTCCAGTCATGGTGACCTCGGGCAAAAGATGAAGGTCGGCGTTTTTGTCGAATTCGACAACAAGGAGAACGCGCAATTAGGCATGCCTCTGCCCAAGGGCATCATGCGCGTCTACAAGAAGGATGGCGCCGGCAATGCCCAGTTCGTCGGCGAGGACCGCATCGATCATACCCCCCGCAACGAGACGGTTCGACTCAAACTGGGAGAGGCATTCGACGTGACAGCCGACAAGAAGCAGACGGATTTCAGGAAGCTACCCAAGCCCATGAAAGGCAGCAACGCATTCGAAAGCGCGTACGAAATCGTCCTGAAGAACGCCAAGAAGGAACGCGTGACTGTCACCGTTCAGGAGCCGATTCCAGGCGAATGGAAGATCGTCGACAGCAACCACCCGGCCAAGAAGGCGGCCAGCAATACCGCGGTCTGGAAAATCGATGTGCCGGCAGATGGCAAGGCCACGCTCAATTACCGTGTTCAGGTGATTTATTGATGCCTGTAGCGAAGAGCGGGACGCTCTATCTGATGCCGGTGACGCTAGGGGATGACAGTCATGACTCCGTGCTCCCGGTCGGTGTATTGAACATCGCACGTAGACTCGAGCACTTTGTGGTGGAGAATGAAAAGTCCGCCCGCCGGTTTCTCGGTAGCATCAAGACCATGAAACCGGTGCGCGAGTTGGATATGCGGACATTGAACGAACATACCGCAGACAAGGAAATTCCGGCATTGCTTGCACCCCTGCTGGCCGGTATGGATGTCGCCATCATGTCCGAGGCCGGCTGCCCCGGCATCGCCGACCCGGGCGCGAAACTGGTAGCGCTTGCGCATCGAAAGGGAATTCCGGTCAAACCGCTGGTCGGTCCTTCTTCCATTCTGCTGGCCCTGATCGCCTCCGGTCTCGACGGCCAGCGTTTCAGCTTTCTCGGCTACCTGCCGGCGGAGAAATCAGCGCGGGTGCAGCGTCTGAAGGAAATCGAAAAACAATCCGCCAAAGCTGCCGAAACACAGATCTTCATCGAGACACCCTATCGCAATCAGCACCTGTTCGATGACATCCTGTCCGCTTGCCAGCCGGCAACCAGGCTCTGTGTCGCCTGCAATCTGACACTGGAACACGAGCAGGTCCGCACGCAGACCATCGACGAATGGAAAAAGTGTGTGGCTCCAGACCTGCATCGCCAGCCGACCGTCTTTTTGTTGCTGGCGGGTTGACCAGATTTCCAGTTGGGCCTCAACCCGAGGCCTGATGACCGGAACCGCAATAATAAACAACCTTCACCTTCGTCAAACCTTGACGGCCTCAGCCGTAATTTTCAGGGATGAGGTCGAACGGCAGGTCAACTGCCGGCGAGCAGTTTTCTGACCGGGCCGTAACTGCGGCGGTGTATCGCCGATACGCCGTATTCCGCCAGCTTTTGCAGGTGTTCGCGGGTCGGGTAACCCTTGTGCTTGGCAAAATCGTATTGCGGATACTGGATTGCCAATTGCCGCATTTCCTCATCTCGTGCGGTTTTGGCCAGAATCGATGCGGCAGCGATCGCCGGCTCCTTGCTATCGCCCTTGACGATGGCACGCGCAGGGATGTCGATGGCGGGGCAATGCAGGCCGTCGACCAGTATTTGATGCGGGGTGACGATCTCGCCCTGCCGGCCCTTCAGGCTTTCAACCGCGCGCTTCATGGCAAGCAGGCTGGCTTGCAGGATGTTCAAACGGTCGATTTCTTCTACGCTACTGCTGGCGATCGCCCAGGCCAGCGCATGTTGGCGGATCTCCTCGGCCAAATATTCGCGCCGGTTTTCTGAAAGTGTCTTGGAATCGGCCAGACCTGCAATGCTGTGCATCGGGTCGAGAATCACTGCAGCGGCATAGACGGCTCCTGCCAGCGGCCCCCTGCCTGCCTCGTCGACACC
>JAVEWT010000080.1:0-7985 GCA_034004425.1 Methylophilaceae bacterium | reverse complement strand
ATGCGCTCCGCCACCAAGGTGCAGTTCTTGGTGGAGACCGATGCCATCCGCCAGCCGGAACGCTTCAAGGAATTCCTGCGCGCCTGCGAGTGCGATTTTCGTGGCAGAACCGGCTATGAAGAAAAGCCGATCCCGCATACCGGAGTCTGGCTGAAGTTGCTGGATGCAGTGATGCAGGTCGATGCCGGTGCGGTGGCTCGGCAATATCAGGAGCCGGAAAAGATCAGGGAGGCGGTGTTTCAGGCGAGGGTGGAGGCGGTAAGGAGGTTGGTTAACTAACCCTTTTGTAATTCATCTTTATTAGGATTAGGACTTTTAGTTTGAGCCGAATTGTGGTTCAATACGCGCCTCTCGCATGGGCGGTTAGCTCAGTGGTAGAGCACTGCCTTCACACGGCAGGGGTCACTGGTTCGAACCCAGTACCGCCCACCATGTTAAAAAAGCCCCGGCTATTATAGCCGGGGCTTTTTTCACTTTCGTGAAGCGATTTAGTAGTTAGCAGGGTGGGCAAGCGTCTATTTGCTTGTCTACCAGTTAGGCCATACATAATTATGTCTATTGTTCCTTGAGCTGAAAATTAAGCCATCTGCCCGTCCTACTTGACTAAAAATCTAATTTAGAAGGAAATTTGTAACTTACCTTTTGGTCATCTGTTTCAATGTATTTTAGGTTTTTCAGTTCTGTAATTATTGTTTCAATAGTTTGATTAGAGGTCTGCTTGCCCAATTTTGCATGAATAGTGCTTTTTAGGGATTTGAGCTTTCTTGGTTTCGAGGCTTTTAAGCCAATTAAATGTTTAATAGATAACTTCGCTCTCTCACTAATGTTGGCTGGAGTGCCAGAAGAAGTCTTCGGCGCGGATTTTACAGCAGCTACTTTTGTATGATGTTCTGAAAAACAGGGCATTTCTTCAATTGATTCTGAGCGAGATGAAAATACCTTAATGGATTTTAAATGACTGATTAATGGGTCAAATCCCTTATCTTTGGAAATAATGTGGAAAAATCCAGTCGGGTCTTTACTTACAATCAGTCCAAGATAAAAGGCGATATGGAAATCCAAAGCGTTTTCGCCCGCCTTTTCGAGTTTGATATATTCAGCCTTGCTTCCTAATTTCTCTCTGGAAAGAACAAATTCTGTCGACAATTTAGTATTGTTGATTCCCAGAAATATTTTTACTTGGAATTGCTCGTTATCAAGTAAAGCAAGAGATTTAACCTGAACATTTTCATAGTCAATCAGGACATAGTTTGTTCTCAAGGTAGCTCCCAAAATTAACTGATGTAATTAAGTCTAGCAGGGTGGGGAAGGGTTTTTTTGATTGTCCAACGAATGGGCTAAATCCGTCAGCACACCCTGTTGGTTGAAATACGCTCAATTCCCTCGTTCTTAACTTTTAGATCAATTTACTCAGGTTAGGTACCGAAATCATTACAATCGCTGTACAGTGAATTAGTACCGTCAGTTTGTAAACCCACTGGAAGGATGCTTTTTTGGTTTTGTGCCGGAATAGTTTTTGGGCGATATACGCACCCGGCCAGCCGCCAATGAGGCTCAGCAGATGTAGTGAATCCTCCGACTTTCTCCAGGCGCCTTTTAATGCTGCCGTTTTGTCCATGTAGTAATAGAGAAATGCGATGAGGTTGGCCATCAGAAATACAAACAAGTACTCAACAGGCAAAAAGCCATTCACCGTGCGCTCAACGACGAAGGCAGTCATCAGCAGCATAAATGCGAAAAAACTGTAACTGAAATCATGCGGCTCGCCTTGAGTGGATGTCTTGCGATTCGCTTTGACGAATGACGCATTGGCGGCTTGCTCGCGCCCGGATGCATCCTTGATGATTTCATAGCTGATCAACTGAGAAGTCTGCGGTCTGGTGGACCGGTCTTTGAATGCGGATATGTGAACGAAAGTTTCTCTTTTCCCGTCGTTGGTCAGAACAAATCCGAAACCTTTTTCATCGTTCCACTTTGTTATTTTTCCCTGGTATCGCATTTTTCTGCAGCCACGAAATTAGATGAACTGTAGTTGCAGTTGAGCAAACTCCATCGGCTTGCGCTTAAATCCGCTCTTGGCGTATTGATGCCAGCGGCCGATGACGAAGCTCATGATGAGGTTGGCTTGCGCTTCCGGCAGTATCTTCTTGCCGGTGTCGGTGACGGCGATCTTCAGGCTTTGCTTGATGGTGATTTCCAGGCGGTCCAGCATCTGGTTCACGCGCTGTTGCAGGGCTTCGTTTTCGTTCACCAACGCATCGCCGATCAGCACGCGCGTCATGCCCGGGTTCTTCTCCGCGAACATCAGCAGCACGCCGACCGTGCGGCGCACCTGAGCGATGCCGTCAGTTTCTTCCGTCGTGATCTTGTTGATGAGGCCGAACAAGGTCTGTTCGATGAAGTCGATGAGGCTTTCGAACATCTGTGCCTTGCCGGCGAAATGGCGGTAGAGCGCGGCTTCTGAAACATCCAGTTTTGCCGCCAGTGCGGCTGTAGTGATCTTTTCGCGCTTGGGGCTTTCCAGCATCTTGGCCAGAGTTTCGAGGATTTGCTGTTTGCGTTCGCCTGCCATGTTTTTTCCTTTGCTGCTATTACTTGTTGATTTGTACTTGTTAATTTGGTGCTTGTTGGTCTTGTAACGGGTCTTGCTTTTTCCGGATTATAACCGAACGTGAGTAAGGGCTAACACGCTCGGGATACGGTAGTGGACGTAGTTGGGCTTGTGCAGCCGGCGGCTGATCCAGACGGTTTTCATGCCCATGCGCTTGGCCGTCCTCAGCGCCGGCAGGCTGTCCTCCAGCATGACGCAGTCGCTGCCCTTGGCCTTGATGCTGCGCAACATGCGGGCGAAACCGCGCACGGAAGGTTTGGGGTGAAAGCGGCTGGATTCGACGCTGAACACTTCCTCGAACAAGTCATCGACGCCGAGCAGATATAGCACGCGAAAGGCGTAATGCTGCGGTGCGTTGGTAAAGATGACCTTGCGCCCGGGCAGGCGCTGCAGCCAGTGGCGCAGGCGTTTGCGCTGTATCACCATCTGCGGCAGTTCCGGGAATTGGTGGGTCTCGCTGAGGAAGTGGTTCGGGTCGACGCCGTGGTGGCGGGTCAGGCCTTTCAGTGTGGCGCCGTAGATGTGCCAGTAATGGCGGCGCAAGGCGTGAGCGTCTTCTTCGTCCAGTTGCAGGTGGTCCATGATGTACTGCGTCATGGCCTGGTTCATGACCGGGAAGATATGCGTGTCGGCATCGTGCAGGGTGTTATCGAGATCGAACACCCAGACGCGTTTACTGTTTTTAGAAACCTGATTTGCCACAGAGCACACAGAGATCACAGAGTCATATCAAGTAAGGGTTTCTCTGTGTGCTCTGTGCCTCTGTGGCTGAATTGAATCACTTGGCCTTGATCAGTGTGCCTACGCCTTCGTCTGTCAGGACTTCCAGCAGCAGCGCGTGTTCGACGCGGCCGTCGATGATGTGCACGGATTTGACGCCGCTACGGGCGGCATCCAGTGCCGAGCTGATCTTGGGCAGCATGCCGCCGGACAGCGTGCCGTCCGCCACCATCTCGTCCACCTGCTTCGGTGTCAGGCCGGTCAGCAGGTTGCCGTCCTTGTCCAGCACGCCCGGCGTGTTGGTCAGCAGGACGAGCTTTTCCGCGCCGAGGATCTCGGCCAGCTTGCCGGCGACGACGTCGGCGTTGATGTTGTAGGTTTCACCTTCAGGGCCGACGCCGATAGGCGCGATGACCGGGATGAAATCGCCGGTGTCGAGGAAGGAGATGAGGCTGGGGTCGATGGCGGTGATGTCGCCGACACTGCCGATATCGATGAATTCACCCGGCAGTTCCTTGTTCTCCATCAGGAGTTTTCTGGCGCGGATGAAGTTGCCATCCTGCCCGGTGAGGCCGACCGCCTTGCCGCCGTGGCGATTGATGAGGTTGACGATGTCCTTGTTGACCTGGCCTCCCAGCACCATCTCCACCACGTCCATGGTTTCATCGTCGGTGACGCGCATGCCCTGAATGAAGGTGCCTTTTTTTCCAAGTCTGTCGAGCAGCTCGTTGATCTGCGGGCCGCCGCCGTGGACGATCACCGGGTTCATGCCGACCAGCTTCAGCAGCACGACATCGCGCGCGAAGCAGTCCTGCAACGCAGGGTCGGTCATGGCGTTGCCGCCGTACTTGATGACGATGGTCTTGTCGAAGAAGCGCTTGATGTAGGGCAGGGCTTCGGCGAGGGTTTTCGCCTTCAGGGCGGCATTGGTTTTGGTGAGCATGTTCTTTCTCTGCGGGTGCGTGGATGGCTTTATTTTACCTTGAAAAAAAGCCTGAGGCGGTGCGGAATTTGTGCTAAGTTTTCATGAAAACCAGGCGCAGTTTGCGATGCCGATGACCCGTGAGGAAGCCATGCCGACCGATATCGAAATAGCCCAGAAAGCGCAGCTGAAAAAAGTCAGCGAGATCGCCGCTGAACTCGGCCTGGTCGAGCAGTCGGTCGAGCTTTACGGTCGCTACAAGGCCAAGATCGACACCCGCCTCAATCCCCAACTGCAAGAACGACCGGACGGCAAGCTGATCCTGGTCACCGCAATCAGCCCCAGCCCAGCCGGCGAGGGCAAGACGACGACGACCGTGGGTCTGGGCGACGCCCTCAATCGCATCGGCAAGAAAGCCATCGTCTGCTTGCGTGAGCCTTCCATGGGGCCGGTATTCGGCATGAAGGGCGGCGCTGCCGGCGGCGGCCACGCGCAAGTGGTGCCGATGGAAGACATCAACCTGCATTTCACCGGCGATTTCGCCGCCATCGCGCTGGCGCACAACCTGCTCGCCGCGCTGATCGACAACCACATCCATCAGGGCAACGAGCTGCAGATCGACCCGCGCCAGGTGACCTGGAAACGCGTGATGGATATGAACGACCGCGCGCTTCGGCAGATCGTCGTCGGCCTCGGCGGCAAGGTCAACGGTCAGGCGCGCGAGGACGGTTTCGATATCGTCGTCGCCTCCGAGGTGATGGCGATCTTCTGTCTGGCGGAATCGCTGAAGGACCTCAAGCAGCGGCTGGGCAACATCGTCATCGGCTACACCTATGAAGGCAAACCGGTGCAGGCGCGCGACCTGAAGGCGCACGGCGCCATGGCCGTGCTGCTGAAGGACGCCATCCGGCCCAATCTGGTACAGACGCTGGAGCACACGCCAGCCATCGTTCATGGCGGCCCGTTCGCCAATATCGCACACGGTTGCAACTCGGTCATTGCGACCAAGCTCGGCCTCAAGCTGGCGGATTACGTCGTGACTGAGGCCGGCTTCGGCGCCGATCTCGGGGCCGAGAAGTTCGTCGACATCAAGTGCCGCAAATCCGGTCTGCGGCCGGACGCCTGTGTCGTCGTCGCGACCATACGCGCACTGAAATATCACGGCGGTGTCGAGCTGCCTCAGCTGGAGATCGAGAATCTGGCGGCGCTGGAGCAGGGGCTGGCCAACCTGCGCAAGCATGTAGAGAACGTCACGCAGCATTACGGCTTGTCCTGCGTGGTCGCAATCAACCGCTTCAGTGCCGACACCGATGCCGAGATCGCGCTGGTGCGCACGCGATTGGCGGAGCTGGGTGTCAATGTCGTGCTGGCCGAGCATTGGGCGCAGGGCGGCAAGGGCGCGGTGGAACTGGCGCAGGAGGTGGTGCGCCTGATAGAGAACGGCGGCAGCGACATGCGCTACGTTTACGAGGACGACGACCCCTTGTGGGAAAAGGTGCGCAAGGTGGCGACGCGCATCTACGACGCGGCCGATGTCCATGCGGCGCGGCGTTTGCGCGTGCAGATCGACCAGTTGCAGGCTGACGGTTACGGCCATTACCCGATCTGCGTGGCGAAGACACAGTACTCCTTTTCCACCGATGCCAGCGCGCGCGGCGCAGCCAAGGGGCATGTCATCACGATACGGGCGGTGAGGTTGTGCGCGGGCGCGGAGTTCGTCGTCATGATCTGCGACGACATCATGACCATGCCGGGTCTGCCGAAAGTGCCCTGTGCCACGCGCATCGATATCGATGACGACGGGCGTGTCAGCGGGCTTTACTGAATTGTTCTCCGGGCGGTTCAGGCCGCCTTTTCGCAACCCTGGATCAACATCTGCACGAACTGGCGGATGTTCACTTCGTTTTGCAGCGTGATGGATGTGAACTCCACGGCGGCCAGATGTTTGCCTTTATGTTCGCTGGTACGCACCACCTTGCCGTAGATGTCGCCGGCGTGATAGCCGATCAGTGACAGGTCCATGCTGAGCTTGATGTCGTCCAGCGGCTGGATCTTCTGGTCGAACTCGGCCTGGATGCCGAAATAGCTGATGTCGCGTATCGTGCCCTGCAATACCTGGTCCGAGACGATCTTGTTCTCGATCTTCTGGTAGGTGAACGGCATGCGCACCTTGACCCGCTGGCTTCTGCGCGCCTCTCGCCGCGGCACGTCGAGCGCCAGCGAGGGAATGGCCAGTACTTCGTGTACCTGCACGGGTTTGGTCTTGCCCTTGACGAAGATATCGTTGGGGATGCCGGTTTTGACGAAGCTGCCGGCCTGTTTGAACGTGTCGTGGCCGATCAGGATCTGGCCGCGCAGGCTGAAGGACTCGATGCGCGAGGCGAGGTTGACGCTGTCGCCGATCACCGTGTATTCGGCGTGCAGCTTTGAGCCGAGCCAGCCGGCCATGGCCTTGCCGGTGTTGATGCCGATGCCCATGTAGAGCGGCGGCAAATCGAGCTCCTGATTGGTGTGGTTCACTTCGTCCATAGCCAGTTGCATGCGTACCGCGCAGGCCAGCGCGCGCTTGAGGTCGTCGGCGTGCGGCTGCGGCGTGCCGAAAGTCGCCATGATGGAGTCGCCCATGAACTTGTCGACCATGCCGCCGTGTTGTAGCACGATCTCGCTCATGCTGCTGAGGTAGCGGTTGAGCATGCGGATGACGGTCTTGGCCGGATATTCGGCCGAGATCGCGGTGAAACCGCGCAGGTCGGCGAACAGGGCGCTGACCTTCAATTGCCGGAAGTGTCCGGGAATGGGGCTGTCGGGTATGGTCTGGTTCATGCCGGTCTGTCTTTGCCTGTGGCGGCAGATGCCATGATTCTACGCTGCAATCCGGAAATGCAAATGCAGAAAAATGCCCCTTGTCGGCCGCCTGCGAAATATTGCGCAAAAAAAAGCGGCCGGGTGGCCGCTCAAAACGAGGAGGAGTCGTTGTTACTTGATGGTCAGACGCTTGGCCGCGCTGACGGTTTTCTTCGGTAGCGTCAGTTCCAGCACGCCGTCCTTGTATTGGGCTTCCGCCTTGCTTTCGTCGATCTCGTTTTCCAGCGTGAAGCTGCGCGACACGCTGCCGAAGTAACGCTCGCTGCGCAGGACGCGCACGCCTTCCTTCACTTCGTTTTCCTTGCGGACTTCGGCACTGATGCTGACCTGGTTGCCGTCGATCGTGACGTGGATGTTTTCCTTGTCGACGCCCGGAATCTCGGCGTGCACGGTGTAATTCTGATCATGTTCCTCGACGTCGATCTTCATCTGGGGCTGTGCGCTGTTCTCGATGCGCACCGGGCGGAAAAAGCCGCGGAACACTTCGTCGAACGGGTCGAAGGCGCTGACGCTAAAGGGGTCGTTGCGGGTGATGTTGGCCATTTGTCATTCCTTTCAATCAAGCAGGTTGAATTCGGGATTACACAAACCGTGCCTGCCGTTGGTTGTGCTTCAAGCCGGTTTGCTCAAGCGTGGCAGGCTGCTGATTACGAGATTGGGGAGGGGGCGAAAAATTTCAAGGGGCCCCCGAAGGCCCCTTGAAGTAGTTTGTTGCAAGAAGACATTGCCGGCCAGGTGTTTAGCCGGTATCGCTAGACTTTTTTCCAGAACACTTTGGAGCGGCGCTGTAGGTTGTAAAGGTTCTGCTTTTGCCGCGGCAGGCTGCCGACACCCTGTTCGACGAACCCGCGTTCCAGAAACCAGTGT
>JAVEWT010000079.1:0-8347 GCA_034004425.1 Methylophilaceae bacterium | reverse complement strand
GGTTCGCGGCATTGACGACCGTCACGTCGGTCGCCGGAGGCGTCTTCGGCTATTTGATCGGCTATTTTGCGTTCGACCTGATCGAGCCCTGGATTGCGGGGGGAAAGTACTGGCAGGCCTACGAGGCGGCGGTCGCCTGGTTCGGCGAATGGGGATTCTGGGCGGTATTGATTGCCGGTTTCTCGCCGATTCCGTACAAGGCATTCACCATATCGGCGGGGGTGCTCGGCATGCCGATATTGCCTTTCATTCTGGCATCGGCCGTCGGGCGTGGCGGGCGCTTTTTCCTGGTGGCCGGCCTGATCCGTTGGGGCGGTCCGCGAATGGAAGGCATGCTCAAGGATTACATCGATCGTATCGGATGGATCACGGTGCTGCTGCTGATACTTTTTGTGGCGTTTCATTATTTCAATTAAGCTTGCAACCATTGTAGCTACTGAACATGGGCTGCTTTAATTGCATGGTCTAGTCCGAGGATTTCTCTGTGAACTCTGTGTATGCTGTGGCAGAGTTTTTAAGATTCATGGTTATATGAGGTTCTGATTTGAAGAAAATTACCAAAGCCGTTTTTCCCGTCGCCGGACTCGGCACCCGTTTCTTGCCTGCGACCAAGGCCAGTCCGAAGGAAATGCTGCCTATCGTCGATATCCCATTGATCCAATATGCGGCAGAAGAGGCGATTGCGGCGGGCGTGACGGAGCTGGTGTTCGTTACCGGGCGCAACAAACGTTCCATTCCTGACCATTTCGACACTTCCTTTGAACTGGAAGCCAAACTGGAAGCCAGCGGCAAGTCCGAGGTGCTGGAAGCCATCCGCAAGATCCTGCCCAAGGGCGTTTCCTGCATCTACATCCGCCAGCCGGAGGCCTTGGGTTTGGGGCATGCGGTGCTGTGCGCCAGGCCGGTGGTTGGCGATGAACCCTTTGCCGTGATTCTGGCGGATGACCTGATCGACGGCGCCGTGCCTTGCATGCAGCAGATGACAGCTTTGTATGACCAGACCGGCAGTTCTATTCTCGGTGTCGAGGATGTGGCGCCGAGCGAGACCGGTAGCTACGGCATTGTCGATACCGCCGGTGTCAACGCCGATGTGGCGGAAGTGAAAAGCATCGTCGAAAAACCGAAACCGGAGGATGCGCCCTCGACACTGGCGGTGGTCGGTCGCTACGTGCTGACACCGAAGATCTTCGATCTGCTGGAGCAGGTCAAGCCGGGCAAGGGCGGGGAGATTCAGTTGACCGATGCCATCTCGGCCCTGTTGCAGTATGAAAAGGTGCTGGCCTATCGCTTTGCAGGAAAGCGCTACGATTGCGGCAGCAAGCTGGGTTACATGAAAGCCAACGTGGAATTCGCGCTCAGGCACCCCGAGATCGGTGCCGAGTTTGCCGAATATCTGAAACAGGTGAAGGTTTAGCCTTGTCTACCGAAAACCCTCAGCAGTATCTGGACATGGCCGAACTGCTGATCGGTGAGGCTGAGGTGCGGGCAGCCATCACCAAGATGGCCGGTCATATTGCCCGTGATCTCGGAGAAAGCAACCCGCTGGTGATGTGCGTGATGGGCGGCAGCGTGGTGTTTACCGGACAACTGTTGCCGCAGCTCGATTTTCCGCTGGAGTTCGATTACGTGCAGGCCACTCGCTACCGTGACCGGACAGAAGGTTCGTACCTGGTCTGGAAGGTAATGCCGGGTGAGAACGTCAGGGGCAGAACCGTACTGTTGCTGGATGACATTCTGGACGAAGGCGTGACGCTGGATGCAATCGTAAAAGCATGTCTGCAACAGGGCGCAAAGCGGGTGGTGATTGCCGTGCTGGTGGAAAAGGAGCTGAACAGGCCCAAGCCGGTGAGTGCTGATTACGTCGGTTTGCGGGTGCCGGACCGTTATGTGTTCGGCTGCGGCATGGATATCTACGGTTGGTGGCGCAACCTGCCGGCGATCTATGCGCTTAAGTAAGCCTTCAAAGTGCGGCTTTAGCTTTCCCTGGCCATTATTTCAATTTTTACACCCATACATTCAACCGACTGACCCGCGCGAATCTTGGCCGTCTTGCGGCTCTCGGTTTTTCCGTCCACCTTCACCAGGCCTTCTGCCACCATCATTTTGCCTCTGCCGCCGCTGTCGGCAACACCGGCCACTTTGAGCAGGTCGCATAGAGCGATGTGTTCCTTTGCGAGTTCAAATTGGATGGTTTGCATGGTGGGTTCCGGCGCTGATGGACAAGCAGATTGATGAAAGCGCAAGTATAACAGTTGACGGCGGAGCTTCTGATGTCCGGCGACTTTGACCATCAGTGCGCCACTACCTAGGTTGTTGTGGTTTTCGATATATAATCAGGCTTATTACGATGATGCGGAATGGTTGATGGATGCGTCTCACGATTTGAAAGTGGTCGGATCGCTGGCTTTGGGCCGGGATGATCGGCATCTGCTGAACGACAAGCGCATCAGCCTTTTGGAGAAGATCGGCGAATGCGGATCCATCACACAGGCGGCCAAGGCGGTCGGTCTCAGTTACAAGGGTGCCTGGGATGCGGTCGACGCCATGAACGGCATGTTCGGCGAGCCGCTGGTGATCAGCATGGCCGGCGGCAAGGGTGGCGGTGGCACGCAGTTGTCGGCGACCGGCATCCGGCTGGTCGACCTCTACCGCGTGCTGCGGCGCGAGCAGAGGCGGTTTTTGGAAGCGGCCAGTGCCGGCATGCAGGATTTCGATAACATCTATCAGATGATCAGGAGGCTTTCAGTGAGAACCAGCGCGCGCAATCAGTTTTTCGGCAAGGTCACGGCGATCAAGAGCGGGCCGGTCAATGTCGAGGTCGAGCTGACGTTGACCGGTGGCGACAAGATCCATTCTGTCATCACGCAAGACGGCCTGCATGACCTCGATCTCGAAATCGGCAGCGAAGCCTGGGCCCTGGTCAAGGCCAGCTGGATCATGTTGGCCTTGCCCGAGGTGGCAGACAAGCTCAGCGCACGCAACCGGCTGGTCGGGCATATCGAACGTATCGTGCCGGGCAATGTGAATGCCGAGGTGTCGGTTCGCCTCAATGGCGGCAATACCGTCTGTGCGGTGATCACCAACGACAGCGTCGGTAATCTCGGTTTGGAAGAGGGCGGCGAGATTTGTGCACTGTTCAAGGCCAGTAGCGTCATCATGGGAGTCAGTCTTTGAGGGCTGTGTTTTTTTGTTTTTCGATATGTAGTCAGATTTATTGCGATCGAATTTTGGATAAAAGGGGGTTGAAATGAAACCGACAGTCAGATTGAGCCTGGGCATGTGTCTGCTCATTATGGGAGGTGTGGTGCAGGCGGATGACGACCGCATCGCGCAGCTGCAGAAGATGCTGGAGCAGCAGCAACAGCAGATGCAGGCCATGGCGGAAGAACTGAAGGCCTTGCAGCAAGCAAGGGTGGATGGTAAGGGTAATAGCAATGGCGCACCGGTGCTGGCGGCGTTCAAGGATGGCGTGAGGTTCGAGGATGCCGGCGGCAACTGGCAACTGGCGATCAACGGCCGGGTGCAGTTCGACGGCCGGGCCTTCGATCCGGATCAGGCGGCAGCCGATACCTGGAGTCTGCGTCGCGCCAGGCTGGGCGGCACCATGACCTTGTACAAGGATTACTCGGCGCGGGTGGAAGGGGAATATTCCGGCGATTCGACCACGCTGACTTACGCTTATTTCGACATCAACAAGTTCAAGGCGGCCAGGCTGCGCCTCGGCCAGTTCAAGCCGTTCTATGGGCTTGAGCGGGCATCCAGCAGTAACTTCCTCGACTTCCAGGAGCGCAGCATGGCCGATGCCCTGCTGGGCGGCTCCTATGACCGCGGCGTCATGCTCCATGGCACGCCATTCAATGGCGTTTATTACAGCGCTGCCTGGATCAACGGCAACAACAAGGACGAAAACGACGTCGAGTACGACAACAAGGACCTGATGGCACGCGTCACCGCCAACGCCGCCGAGTGGGCAGGCTGGAAGGACAGCGTGGTGCATGCGGGCGGCTTCCATGCCAGGGGCCGTCAGGAATCCGGTTCGGCGATTCCAGCCATACGTACCGAGGCGCGCGGTTTCACTTTCTTCTCGACGGCTGATACCGCGGCGAACAAATTCACCGACAACGTCGATCGTGACCGCAGTGGCGTGGAACTGGCATTGGCGCACGGCCCGGTCAAACTGCAGGGTGAATATATCCGTGCCGGATTCGAAGGCAAGGATTTCGACCGCGATATGTCAGCCTGGTACGCCAGCCTGAACTGGCTGGTGACCGGCGAAACTTTCGCCGGCACCTACAAGGACGGCGTGTTCGGTCGCTTGCGTCCGAAACAGAACTTCAGCTTCGATGGCGAAGGATGGGGCGCGCTGCAGGTCGGCGTGCGCTACAGCGCTTTTGATGGCGATGATTTCGTCGCCGCCAATGTCGCCGGCACCGGCAAGCTGGCCGCCGGCAAGACCAACGACGCCCATGCCTGGACGCTGGGTGCGAACTGGATACTCAATCCCAATGTCCGCATGATCGCCAATTACGTGCGCACAAGCTTCGATACCGACGTGGTCAACAACAGTCAGAATTTCGACGAAGAAGAAGCGCTTACCATGCGCGCGCAGTTTGATTTTTAAGGGAAGCGCACCATGAACCTGACAAGGATTTTGTTGATAATCTCTGTGCTGGTGCTAGCTACCCCCGCTCATGCAGAAAAGATCACGATCGCTGCGGCTGCCGATCTCAAGTTTGCCATGGATGAAATCGTTGCTTCCTTTAAACAGACAAATGCAGAAGATGACGTGGAAGTGATCTATGGCTCATCCGGCAAATTCCACACGCAGATCAGGCAGGGCGCGCCTTATGACCTGTACTTTTCTGCGGATATCGCTTTCCCTCGCGCATTGGGGCAGGCGGGCCTGGCTGCCTCCGAGGTGAAGCCTTATGCCTTTGGCCGCATCGTGCTCTGGAGTGCAGGCATGGATGCATCGAAGATGACGCTGGAAAGCCTGCTGGATGAAAAAGTCACCCGCATCGCTATTGCCAATCCGCGGCATGCGCCTTACGGCAAGAGAGCAGAGGAGGCCTTGCGCGCCGCCCGGCTGTGGGAGAAAGTCGAACCCAAACTGGTTTATGGCGAGAACATCGCCCACACGGCGCAGTTCGTGCAATCCGGCAATGCCCAGGTCGGTATCATTGCACTCGCTCTGGCCGTCAATCCGGAACTGTCCGGCAAGGGCGGTTACTGGCTGATTCCCGACGAGTTACATGAACCGCTGGAACAGGGCTTCATTATCACCAAACGTGCTGCCGGCAATGTGCTTGCACAGAGATTTGCTGACTACATGGGTAGCAATCCGGCGCGTGCGGTGATGAGAAAATATGGATTTGTGCTGCCGGGCGAGGCTGCCGCTAGCGAATAATGCATGACGAATGGAATCCCACACCGTTACCCGGCCAGCTTTGCGTGGAATCCAATGGACACACAGATGAAAGGTGCGCATGCTTCTGAGCGATAGTGATTTGCAGGCTCTCTGGCTGACGGTGCGCTTGGCCACCATCGTTACCGTACTGTTGCTGCTGGTGGGCACCCCCATCGCCTGGTGGCTGTCACGTACAAAGACTTGGTGGAAATCACCGGTGGCGGCCGTGGTGGCGATGCCGCTGGTGTTGCCCCCTTCCGTCATGGGGTTTTATCTGCTGCTGGCTATGGGTCCGCAAGGCCCCGTCGGCGAGTTGACCCAGGCGTTGGGCATCGGCCTCTTGCCCTTCACATTTTGGGGACTGGTGGTCGCCTCGGTGTTCTATTCGCTGCCGTTCATGGTGCAGCCCTTGCAAAGCGCATTCGAAGCCATCGGCGAGCGACCGCTGGAGGTGGCTGCCACCTTGCGCGCATCGCCTCTGGATGCGTTTTTTACCGTTGCGGTGCCGCTGGCGTGGCCCGGGTTCCTGACATCCTGCATCCTGACCTTTGCCCACACGGTAGGGGAGTTCGGCGTCATTCTGATGATAGGCGGCAATATCCCGGGCGAGACGCGCGTGGCCTCGGTGCAGATCTATGACCATGTCGAAGCGCTGGCCTATGCCGAAGCACACAGTCTGGCGGCAGTCATGCTGGTGTTTTCCTTTGTCGTCCTGATGATCGTCTATCTCTGGCGACCGGCCAGGAGGTTCTTTTGATTATGGGCAATATTGAGGCAAGATTTCGCGTCGATTGGCCCGGCTTCAGTCTGGACGTCGATTTGAGTTTGCCGGTGCGCGGCGTCACGGCGTTGTTCGGTCACTCCGGCTCCGGCAAGACCACGTTGCTGCGCTGCATGGCCGGGCTGGAACGCAGTAAGCATGGTCATATGCGCTTGAACGGCGAAATCTGGCAGGACGACGGGTTCTGGCTGCCGGTGCACAAGAGGCCGCTGGCCTATGTGTTCCAGGAAGCCAGTCTGTTTCCGCACCTGACGGTCAACGGCAACCTTCGCTACGGCATGCGCCGCAGCGGCCGGCATCACAAGTTCAGTCTGGAGCAGGCTATCGATTTGCTGGGTATCGGCCATCTGCTCGACCGCAAGCCGGAGCGATTGTCCGGCGGCGAGCGCCAGCGCGTCGCCATTGCTCGCGCACTGGCGGCGAACCCGCAGTTGCTGCTGATGGACGAGCCACTGGCAGCGCTCGACCTCACGCGCAAGCAGGAGATCCTGCCGTATCTGGAGCGGTTGCATGACGAACTGGAGATTCCGGTGCTGTATGTGACGCATTCGCCGGATGAGGTGACGCGGCTTGCCGACCATATCGTCGTCCTGGACAAGGGCCGTGCAGTGGCCCAAGGGCCTTTGCAGGAGACGCTGGCGCGCCTCGACCTGCCTTTCCAGTTGGGCGAGGATACCGGCGTGGTGCTCGATGGTGTTGTGGTTGAACGAGACCATGCCTGGCATCTGGCGCGGGTGGATTTTGACAGCGGCAGCCTGTGGACGCGCGACCAGGGGCTGGAGATCGGCCGCCGAGTTCGCGTGCGGGTGCTGGCGCGCGACGTCAGCCTGTCGACACAGGCGCAGGAGAACACAAGCATCCAGAACATCCTGCCGGGCAGGGTGGATGCCATTGCCGACGATCATTATCCGGGGCTGGCGCTGGTGCGGGTACTCGTCGGCAACGCCGTACTGGTGGCCCGCATGACGCAACGCGCGGTCGCTGTGCTTGGTATCACGCCGGGCCGGCAGGTCTGGGTGCAGGTCAAATCCGTGGCGCTGATGGAATAGCCTGCTGCCGAGAGTTTTCGGATCATCTAACTGAACGCATGTGCAAACGAGCTCATGTGCAAGCGAGCGCAGCCAGCCGGCACAGGGAGCAACTGATTGATCGTCGGCATCGGCACCTGCTCCGGTGCGGACATCGACAAGTTTGCAAAATTCAAGCTTACGCCGCTACAGGGTAAGGTCGTCAGGCCACCCTTGATCAAGGAGTGTCTCGCCAATATCGAGTGCAAGGTGATCGATATCGTCGAGCGTCACAATATCGTCGTGCTGAAGGGTGTGGCTGCCTATATGGATACGGCGCGCAAGGAGAAGCGCACGCTGCATGCGGTCGGTGACGGTACTTTTATTGTCGATGGGCGAAAGTTCGACCGTCGGAAGATGATGGCGGCAAAGATTCCGGCCGGCGTCTGAGGATTTTGCCCAACCGGCAGGCAGTGCAAGCGGTAGAGGTTGATTTTGCGGGGGTGATTGGCTTGCTTGCTGCCTAGTTGCTTTCTGGGTACTTGCTTGGCTAGCTGTGATTGCAGGCAAAATGCCATTCCGGCTCGACGCCGGCGATCGGGGTCCAGATGTCGGTGAAGGCGTCCTTGTAGATCAGTTCGCCTTCCCCCATCTGACCGCTGTAATATTTCCAGCCGCGGATGCGGACCTGCTGTTTCTTGCACTGGTATTCCATCTGGTATTTGATGGATTGATAGGGCTTCCTGGCGATGTACTGGGTTCGCTTCAGATCGTAGAGTGACCACATGGACACGACATCGCCCGACTTCTTGACGGTGTTCTTTTCGGCGTAGGCGACTTCCTTCTCATTGGATGAAAGCTGCAGCAGATCGGCCGAGGCGGCGGTGCTGGCAAAGCCCATGAGCAAGGCGACAAACAGTTTTTTCATTCGCGACAATCCGGCAAAACCAATGGAAACCCCGTTCAGGCTATCGGAACTGACAGACAACGGGAGTGAAATCGATCGACAGCAAGAATATAACAAGACCGCTGTTCAAACCATAGCGAAAATTTTCCGCAAGGCGAGTCAATGGGGTTTTGCTCGTATGAATCGCTCTTTTGTAGCGTTAATATATGCAAACGAAACTGCCTGATCTTGCAGGCCTGTTTAAC
>JAVEWT010000078.1:0-8374 GCA_034004425.1 Methylophilaceae bacterium | reverse complement strand
CGAATGTCATAGGCCTTGAATATTTCCTGCGGGATTTGCATGAAGAACGCCCTTGCTATCTAGTTTTCAGTTGAGAAAAAACGTAATAATCGCCCAGCCAGCCAATCCTGTGAACCGCTGTCGGCAAAACCGACATGACCGCCATGTGGCGGAAAATCAAGACGGACCTCGCCGGAAACCTCGTGCGGCGCCGGCAGAAACTGTTCCGGCAGGAACGGGTCGTTGCGTGCGTTGATCAGCAGGGCCGGCAACCGGATGTCGCGCAGATAGGGGCGGCAGTTGGAACGCTGCCAGTAGTCGTCCGCACCGGCGAAACCGTGCAGGGGTGCCGTGAACAGGTTGTCGTAGTCCCACAGATTGTCCGTCGCGCGGATGCGTTCATAATCGAGATCCAGACGGTGCTGCCGGATCATGGCCAGCGCCTTGGGTTTCAGCGTGTTCAGGAATATCCGGCTGTAGAGGCGGTTGAACCCCTGCGCCAGCACGCGGCCGGTCGTCGGCAAGTCGAGCGAAGTGGAAACGGCCGCAGCCTTGTTGACGATGGGGACGGCCTCTGTCTGTTGCTCGCCCAGCCATTTCAGCAGCACGTTGCCGCCGAGCGAGACGCCGACAACGTGAATCGAGCCAGACGTCTGCCGGCGCATGCGCCGTAGTATCCAGTCGACCTCTGCCGAATCGCCGCAATGATAGCTGCGCGGCTGCAGGTTTGGCTTGCCGCCGCAGCCGCGGAAGTGAACCACCACGCCGCGCCAGCCGGCGTTGCCGGCGGCGTGCATGATGCGCTTGGCGTAGTGCGATTGCGAACTGCCTTCCAGCCCGTGCAACAGAACCAGCAGCGGCTGTTCGCCGCCTGCCGGGGGGCCCTGCTGCAGCCAGTCGAGTTCGATAAAGTCGTCGTCCGGCGTCTGCCAGACTTCGCGCCGGTAGGCGACGGCGGGCAGGGGCATGCCGCTGGCGGGGTAAATTGTCTGTGCGTGCCGGCCTGGCAGCCACCAGGGCGAGCGGTATTCGCTGCTCACGTATGAGGCTGCGCCGAATACCGCTTACTCGGCCTCATCCATCCAGGCCAGCTGGATCGCTTCCAGGATCTTCTCGCCGCACTTCTGCGGGTCGTCGTCGAAGTCGTCCAGTTGCTGCACCCATTCGAACAGGTCGGTGAAGCGGATGGTCTTCGGGTCGATCTCCGGGAATTTGTCGTACAGCGCTTCTGCGATGCGCTGGCTGTCAGTCCATTTCATCTTGCGTCCTTATATCCAGTTGGAAACTTAAAGCTTGGCTCTCACATATTGCAGCGGCCATTCCACATCGGCGCGCAATTCGCGGGCGGCGCGTAGCGGCCAGTAAGGGTCGCGCAGCAGCTCGCGTGCCAGCAGCACGGCGTCGGCCTGTCCGGTGGCGAGGATATGCTCGGCCTGGCTCGGCGATGTGATCATGCCGACCGCGCCGGTGGCGATGCCTGCCTCCGTGCGGATAGCGGTAGCGAACGGTGTCTGGTAGCCGGGGCCGACCGGAATCTTCGCATCCAGGATCAGGCCGCCGCTGGAACAGTCGATCAAATCGACACCGATCTCCTTCATCCATTTCGCCAGCTGCACCGATTGTGCCAGGTCCCAGCCACCTTCCACCCAGTCGGTGGCGGAGATGCGCACGAACATGGGTTTGTCCTGCGGCCAGAGTTCGCGCATGGCGCGGGCAAGGCGCAAGGCCAGGCGGCAACGGTTTTCCAGACTGCCGCCGTATTCGTCGTCACGCTGGTTGGATAGCGGCGACAGGAAAGAATTCAATAGATAACCGTGGGCGCAGTGCAGTTCCAGTACCTCGAAGCCGGCTTCCAGCGCGCGGCGGGTAGCGGCCATGAACTGCTCGAAAATGACGTCGATCTCGGCCAGCGTCAGCGCGTGCGGCACCGCATGCTGCGGCGTGACGGCGATGGCGGAAGGTGCCACTGTCTGCCAGCCGCCCTGGGCGGGCGTCAGGTAGTGGCTGCCGTTCCACGGCGTATCGCAGGAAGCCTTGCGGCCGGCATGGGCGATCTGGATGCCGGCGATGGAGCCTTGCCGTTTGATGAAGTCGACGATGGGTTTCAGGGCGTCACGCTGTTCGTCCGACCACAGGCCGAGGCAGAAAGGCGTGATGCGGCCTTCCGGGCAGACCCCGGTGGCCTCGACGATGACCAGCGAGGCGCCGCCGACTGCGCGGCTGCCGTAATTGACGAGATGCCAGTCGTTCGGCATGCCGTCGGTGGCTGAATACTGGCACATGGGTGAGACGAAGATGCGGTTCTTGAAGGTGGTTTCGCGGATTTTGAACGGGCTGAAGAGCTTGGACATGTCGAGATCGATCACATAAATGGAATGGATCGATTATAGCGTGGCTGTCAGCTGGCAGAGCGGGCAAAAAAATGCCCTGTCAAAGATCCTTGCAAATCTCTGGCAGGGTGTCGGAGGAGAGTGATGGGAGATCAGCACTACTGCATCAAATGATGCAATCTCTGTGCCAGATGTATTTAGCCTGTGGAATCATGGTGTTGTGAGGGGGTGGTTGCACTTTGTCTGGTTACCAACAACCAGGTGGTTGTAGGCAACCACCATTATGGTGTCCGGCAAGCGGTTGCCGGATATTTCATGCCGCCGCCGGCGTGACATTTTCCAGTTAATCAGAGTGTTCCTAACATGTTAAAATCAGCGTATTTTTTCAAGCCTCTGGATAATTACCGATGTTTAGCAAAGCCAAAACCCTGAGCGTTGTCGATCCCGAATTGTGGCAACACGTCGAAAACGAGCGTCATCGTCAGGATGACCATATCGAGCTGATCGCTTCGGAAAACTACACCAGCCCCGCAGTGATGGAAGCCCAGGGCTCGCAGTTGACCAACAAGTATGCGGAAGGTTATCCGGGCAAGCGTTTCTACGGCGGTTGCGAGCATGTGGACCAGATCGAGCAGATCGCCATCGACCGCGTCAAACGCCTGTTCGGCGCCGAATACGCCAACGTGCAGCCGCACTCCGGCTCGCAGGCCAACCAGGCCGTGTATTTCTCCATCCTGAAGCCGGGCGACACCGTCATGGGCATGAACCTCGGCCACGGCGGTCACCTGACCCACGGTTCGCCGGCCAATCTTTCCGGCAAGCTGTTCAACATCGTTGCCTACGGCCTCGACCAGAACGAAGAGATCGATTACGACGAAATGGAGCGTATCGCCATCGAGTCCAAGCCCAAGCTGCTGATCGGCGGCGCTTCCGCCTACGCGCTGCGCTTCGACTGGGAGCGCATGGCGCAGATCGCCAAGCGTGTCGGTGCCTATTTCATGGTCGACATGGCGCACTACTCCGGCTTGATCGCTGCCGGCGTCTATCCGAACCCGGTGCCGCATGCCGACTTCGTCACCTCCACCACGCACAAGACCCTGCGCGGTCCGCGCGGCGGCATCATCCTGGCCAAGGCCGAATACGAGAAGTCGCTGAACTCCAACGTGTTCCCCAGCCTGCAGGGCGGCCCGCTGATGCATGTCATCGCCGGCAAGGCGGTCGCCTTCCTCGAGGCGTTCCAACCGGAGTTCAAGGCCTATCAGGAACAGGTGTTGAAGAACGCCAAGGTCATGGCGGAAACACTGGCTTCCCGCGGCCTCCGCATCATCTCCGGCCGTACTGAGTCGCACGTGTTCCTGGTCGACCTGCGTCCCAAGGGCTTGACCGGCAAGGCCGCCGATGCGCTGCTGGGGCAGGCGCACATCACCGTCAACAAGAACGCAATCCCGAACGATCCGGAAAGCCCGTTCGTGACTTCCGGCATCCGCATCGGTTCGCCGGCCATCACTACGCGCGGCTTCAAGGAAGAGGAAGCGAAGCAGGTCGCCAACCTGATCGCCGACATTCTGGATAACCCGGAGAACGAAGACGTCATTGCCGCCACCCGCGACAAGGTGCAGGCACTGACGGCGCGCTTCCCGGTCTACGGGCACTAATCGGCGGCAGCGTCATGGGCTGCCCCGCCTGCGGTCTGGAGCACGGTCTGCCGCCGCCAGACACGCCGCTGGCGGAACTGCCCAATCTGGGCAAGGTCAGCGCCGGCTGGCTACAGCAGGCCGGGCTGCATACGCTGGCCGACCTGCAGGCGATGGGTGCTGTGCGCTCCTGGCGGCTGGTCGAGGCGCTCGGCGTCAAGCCTGGCCTCAACCTACTCTATGCGCTGGAAGGCGCCTTGCACGGAAGTCACTGGCTGGAGGTAAAGCGCCGGCAGAAGGCTGAATTACTGACGCAACTGGAAGCTAGCAGGGAGCAGGATACGATATGAAATGTCCATTTTGCGGTGCCGACGATACCCAGGTCATCGATTCGCGCGTCAACGAAGAGGGCAACTCCATCCGCCGCCGCAGACGCTGCGCCGCCTGCGACAAGCGCTTCACCACCTACGAGACCGCCGAACTGCATCTGCCGCAGGTGGTCAAGCAGAACGGCAGCCGCGAGGAATTCAGCCGCGACAAGCTGCGTCTGTCCTTTACCCGTGCGCTGCACAAGCGGCCTGTGCCGACCGAATACGTCGACCGGGCCATAGAGCATATCGTGCAGAAGATACTGGGTCAGGGCGAGCGCGAGATCATGGCACGCAGTCTGGGCGAGATCGTCATGCAGGAGCTGCGGTTGATGGACAAGGTGGCATATATCCGTTTCGCCTCGGTCTATCGCAGCTTCCAGGACGTCGACGATTTTCATGACGTGATTCGCGACCTCGACAAGCGCGAACAGGAAAATCACGCAGAAACGCCGCAGCGCCGCAGCACTGACAAGGCCCAGGCCGACTGAGACGGGGGCAGCGGGGCTGACATGAAAGCGATCAAGTTGCTCAGTCTGCTCTCCTTCGTTCTGGTCACCATCATCTCCGTCATGTTCTTCGGCTGGTGGGCCATGAAGGACTATTTCGTCTTCGGCGGCAGCCGCTTCGACCAGGTGCAATGGATCACTGCCCGGCCGAGCGCTGATGAACCCTGTTATCGCGGCGACATGGCCTTCGACCTCAAGCAGCGCGTCCTGCTGCGCGGCATGCCACGCAATATCGCCACCATCCTGCTCGGGCGTCCGACCTGGGAAGACCACGGCCAGATCGAATACGAACTCGGCTATTGTCTCTGGCGCGAACACGGCCTCAGGTTGTATTTTGACGACAACGACAAACTGATACGCAGCCGCATTGTCCAGCATTAGGCGACTGCGCCGGCAGTCGATGCCAGGCCCGCGCCGCCATGTCGGCCCATGCGGTTCAATCACACTGACCAACGCTCGACCGGACTGCCCGGCCAGAGCGATAGAGACACGCAAATGCTGAACGAGCACGATTATCACTACATGGAAGAAGCGCTGGCGCTGGCGGCACAGGGCCTGTACACCTGCATGCCCAACCCGCGCGTCGGCTGCGTCATCGTCAGGGACGGCGTCATCGTCGGCCGCGGCGCGCACCTGCGCACCGGCGAGCCGCATGCCGAAGTGCATGCCCTGCGCGAAGCCGGTGAAAAGGCCAGAGGTGCCGATGTCTATGTGACGCTGGAACCCTGCAGCCATCACGGCCGTACGCCGCCCTGTGCCGATGCGCTGATCGCGGCCGGCGTCAAGCGCGTGTTCGTCGCCATGCAGGACCCCAACCTGAAAGTCGCCGGCAGCGGGCTGGAGAGCCTGCGCCGGCACGGCATCGAAGTCCAGTGCGGGCTGTTCGAGCGCGAGGCGCAGGCATTGAACCCCGGCTTCATCTCGCGCATGACGCGCGGCCTGCCGTTCGTCCGCTGCAAAGTCGCCGCCAGCCTCGACGGCCGCACTGCACTGGCCAACGGTGTGAGCCAGTGGATCACCGGCGAGGAGGCCCGCGCCGATGTACAGCACTGGCGTGCGCGTTCCTGCGCCATCCTGACCGGCATCGGCACCGTACGCTACGATAACCCGCAGATGAACGTGCGCCGGCCTGACCTGCTGCAAATCTCCGGCGGTCGTCAGCCCTTGCGCGTGGTGGTCGACAGCGGTCTGCATCTGTCCCCCGAAGCCGGCATCCTGCAAGGCGGCAACACGCTGGTGGCTTACGCAGCCGATGCGGAGTCCAAGGCGCAAGCCCTGCAGGCCGCCGGTGCCCGGCTGGTCTGCCTGCCGGATGGCGCCGGTCGGGTCGATCTACAGAAGCTGATGCAGCACCTCGCCTCGCTGGAGATCAACGAGGTGCTGGTGGAAGCAGGCGAGGGCTTGAACGGTGCGCTGCAACAGGCCGACCTGATCGATGAATACCTGTTCTATTTCGCGCCGGTGCTGATGGGCAGCGCGGCGCGTGGCATGTTCGGCCTGCCGTCCATGACCGAGATGGCACAACGCGTCGAGCTGGAGATTCTGGACATGGATGGCTTGGGTGCGGATATCCGCGTGCGGGCGAAACGCAGGCGCTGAGCCATGCTGATCGATAGCCATTGCCATCTGGATGCCGCCGAGTTCGATGCCGATCGAGCGGCGGTGATCAGCGCGGCTGTCGCCGCCGGTATCGACCGGATGGTGGTGCCGGCGGTGCATCGCGAAACATTTGTGCCGGTGCTGCGCCTGTCGCAACAGCACCCGCAGTGTGCATGCGCGCTCGGCATCCATCCCATGTACGTCGAGCGCTCCGCGCCGGAAGATCTCGACGCACTGAAAACCTTGCTAGCTGACCCGAATGTCGTTGCTGTCGGCGAGATCGGCCTCGATTTTTTCGTCGAGGGTTACGACCGCGCACTGCAGGAGTTCTATTTCGTCGAGCAGTTGAAACTAGCCAAGGCTTTCGATCTGCCGGTGATTCTGCACGTGCGGCGCTCGATCGATGTCATCCTCAAGTATCTGCGCATATATAAAGTGTGCGGCGGCATCGCGCACGCCTTCAATGGCAGCGAGCAGCAGGCGCACGAGTTCATCAAGCTCGGCTGCAAGCTCGGTTTCGGCGGCGCCATGACTTATCCGCGCGCGACCAAACTGCGCCAGCTGGCGTCGCAACTACCGCTGGAAGCCCTGGTGCTCGAGACCGATGCGCCCGATATGGCACCGGAATGGCTGGGTCACGGCCGACGCAACAGCCCGGAACAATTGCCGCGGATTGCACAGGTTCTGGCTGAGCTTAGAGGCGTCGAAATCGCGCAAATCATTGATATGACGGGCTGTAATGTGTTGCAGGCTTTACCGAAACTGGCCCATTTATGCACACCAGCTCACAAGTCACATTAAGTCGTGTTAAAAAATGTTAATAATCCAATAACATACGATAAGTATCTGATTTATATATATAAAAACACGAGATTAAAAAATAGGCGAAAACAAAAAATCGTTATGGAATGGCAGCTTACATTTTGACGCAACATCAATCCACAAAGTTATCCACAGTTTCTGTGGATTCCCACGAGGCTTATGGGGTCACTCCTGCAACGCTGATGTTTGGCTTTGATGCTGGCAAAAACCGCAAAGGTGAACGTGTATGAAAGTCGGTGGACAGCATTATCGGACCATCTGGCCGGAGCGTAGCCTGCCGATCGGCAGCCAAACGGTCGCCATTATCGACCAGACCCAATTGCCGCACCGTTTCGTCACACAGCGCGTGGATAGCGTAGCGAGCATGGTCAACGCCATCAAGACCATGCAGGTACGCGGCGCTCCCTTGATCGGCGCCGCTGCCGCCTACGGCATGGCGCTGGGCGTGAATGCTGACGACAGCGAAACCGCCATCAAGCAGGCCGCACACGACCTGCTGGCAAGCCGGCCGACCGCCGTCAATCTGGCGTGGGCGGTGGAGCGCATGCTGCTGGTGCTGCTGGCATTGCCTGAGAGGGAGCGCGGTGCCGCTGCCTGGCACGAGGCCGCTGCCATCTGTGACGAGGATGTTGCCATCAATCAGGCCATCGGCCAGCATGGGCTCACCATGCTGCGGACGTTGGCAAAAGAACTGCAACGTCCGCTCAACATCCTCACCCATTGCAACGCCGGCTGGCTGGCGACCGTGGATTGGGGTACAGCGCTATCACCGATCTATGCCGCGCATGATGCCGGTCTGGCCGTGCATGTCTGGGTCGATGAGACCCGCCCGCGCAATCAGGGCGCCAGCCTCACGGCTTGGGAGCTGCAGCAGCACGGTGTGCCGCACACCGTCATCAGCGACAATGCAGGTGGCCACCTGATGCAGCATGGCCGGGTCGATTGCGTTATCGTCGGTGCAGACCGCGTGACCGCCACAGGCGATGTCTGCAACAAGATCGGCACTTATCTGAAGGCGCTGGCCGCCTTCGACAACCGGCTGCCGTTCTACGCAGCCGTGCCGACGCCGACTATGGACTGGAGCATGAGCGACGGCCTGCGCGAAATCCAGATCGAGGAACGCGGTGCGGATG
>JAVEWT010000077.1:0-8567 GCA_034004425.1 Methylophilaceae bacterium | reverse complement strand
GATGCCAGCGTCAGCAGGGTCTTGCCGGTACCGGCCTGGCCCAGTAGCGTGACGAAATCGACCTCGGGGTCCATCAGCAGGTTGAGCGCGAAATTCTGTTCGCGGTTGCGCGCCGTGATGCCCCAGATATTATGCTTGGTCTGGGTGTAGTCCTTGACCACTTCCAGCACGGCGGTGTTGCCTTCGACCTTGCGCACGATAGCGTGGAAGGGCTGCTCGTATTCGTAATAGACGAATTCGTTGACGATCATGTTCTTGCAGATGGGGCCGGTCAAACGGTAGAACATCCGACCGGCATCCTGCCAGGATTCCATGGCTTTGCTGTGGTTGTCCCAGAAGTCTGCGGGCAGTTCACGCATGCCGCTGTAGAGCAGTTCGGTGTCTTCCAGCACCTTGTCGTTGAAATAGTCTTCAGCCGGCACACCGATGGCGCGCGCCTTGATGCGGATGTTGATATCCTTGCTGACCAGGATGACCGGGCGGTCCGAGTATTTCTTCTGCAGATCCCAGACGACGCCGAGGATCTGGTTGTCGGCCTTGCCGCCGGCCAGCATCGGCAGTTCCACGCTGATGGCATGCGTCTGCAGGAACAGTCGGCCGCTGACATGCTTGTTACCGTTGATGGACAGCGGGCAACCGTCTTCCAGGCAGGAGGTGAGTTGGTGGCCGACGATCTCTTCCAGATTGCGGCTGGCCTGTCGTGCATTGCGGGCGACTTCCGTCATGCCCTTCTTGTTGTTGTCCAGTTCTTCCAGCGTCACCATCGGCAGGTAGATGTCGTGCTCCTCGAAACGGAACAGGCAGGACGGGTCGTGCATCAGGACGTTGGTGTCGAGGACAAACAGTTTATTGGAGGTGTCGCGCTTTTTTGTCATGTTGTCCGTATTCCCTCTGCATTAAAGTGATTGTAGATAGTCGAGCACTTCCTTCGCGTGGCCGTCGACCTTGACCTTGCGCCATTCGCGTAGCAACTTGCCATCGCGTCCGATGATGAAGGTGCTGCGTTCGATGCCGCGTACCTGTTTGCCGTACATGTTCTTCATGCGGACGACATCGAACAGCTTGCAGGCGAGTTCTTCAGAGTCGGACAACAGTTCGAAGGGAAAGGAGAATTTTGCCTTGAAGTTCTCATGCGACTTCAAACTGTCGCGCGAGATGCCGAAGATCTCTGCGCCTGCAGCCTGAAAATCGGCATGGGCATCGCGGAACTGTTGGCCCTGGGAGGTGCAGCCGGGAGTGGAATCCTTGGGGTAGAAATATAAAACCAGTATCTTGCCGAGATGTTCTGAAAGCTTGAACCTGCTGCTGCCGGTAGCCGGTAATTCAAAATCTGGAACGGGTTGGTTTAGCATAATCTCAATCACGTTGTGTGCAATTCCATTGTTGTTAAAAAACGCGGATTAGGCAAGCACCGCCAACGGAATTTTCAAAGATTATTTTCTTCGATCTCGGCGGATTTGATGCGGCGCGGCAGCACCAGTTCGACCTGGGTGCCGCCGTCCGGATGGGTGCTATAGGTGATCTTGACCGACAGTGCCTCACATACCTTGAACACGAAGGGAATGCCGAGACCTGTGCCGAAACGTTTGGTAGTGGGGCCGGGGCTCAAGCTAGTCGGCTCTGGCGAGAACGGCATGCCCGGCCCTTGATCGATGATGGTGACGCTGAGGCTGCGCGGCCCGCTGTCGCTGGCGATGATCAGCCGGCTGCCATCGGGCGCCGCATCGATCGCGTTCAATATCAGATTGTAGAAAGCCTGCTCCAGCAGATGTTCGTCCGTATGAATCTGGTCGTCGGCCTTGTTCCAGTCAGGCAATATGAGTTCTATGGATTTGGCCCGCAGTCTTTGCTGCAATGGGATCAAGGCGCCCTGAATGATCTGGCTGAGGCGGCTGTGACTGGGTTGCGGGCGCAATGGGTGCAGGTAGGCAAGCAAGGCGCCGGTCCAGCGTTCCAGCCGGTCCACGGTACTGATAATGTCGTGCAGCGATTCGCGCGTGTCCTTGTCGAGTTCGCTGTTGTCTGCGACCTGAGCAATGGCGCGGATGCTGGCGAGTGGGTTGCGGATATTGTGCGCCAGCATCGGCACCAGCAGGCCCTGAGCGGCCTGTTTCTCGGTACGTACCAGCGCTTCCTGGCTGATCGCCAGTTCGTCGGCCATGTGATTGATGGCCGCCGATAGCGCGACCAGTTCTTCGGTGCCGGTTTCCGGCGCCTTTTGCGTCAGTTTGCCGGCACTGATCTGTGCCGTGGCTCTCACCAGGCCCTTGATCGGTTTGACGATCGCGCGCATGAGGAAGAAGCGCGAGAATATGAGAAGGAGCGTGGCCAGCAGGATAGGGATGATCAGCAGGGCGGTCGATGTGCGTTTGGATTCGGCAAGCTTCTGTTGCAGCTCCTGTTGCTTGAGGGAGAGCAGTCGCTCGGTACGGGCGGAGATGGATTCATAGCGTTCGAAGATGTCCGATTCCAGGTCGGTGTTCAGTTTCTTTTCCAGCGCGCTGCTGCTGAACACCAGCTGCCGGTCGAAAATCGGACGGGTCTTGATTAGAAAGTCTTCGTAGCTGGCTTGCAGGTCCCGGATGGCCGACCGTTCCTCTTCGCCCTCGGCTAGCTCGCGCAGGGTCGCAAAGTGTTGTTCGATCGATGCGGTGTAGGCGTTGTATTCGTCTTCCGCCGCGATGTCATTGAGGAAGTAGGCGTCGAACAGCTCTTTCATTTGCCGGTAGAGGTCGCCGCGGGTCTGCTGGATTTCCTGAACCAGCTGATTGATGCGCTGGGATTCGAGCGATGACTTGTCCCACAGATGGATACCGACCGCGCCAGAGGCACCCGCCAGTATGATCAGCAGGATGAACGCCAGCTCATGGATGAGCAGCAGGTCTTTGAGGGATTTCGATCCGGACACGACTTACTCCAGTTTGAACGAAACCGGAACCTGAATGTTGAAGACGCTGCTTTTCAGGATATCCGGCGGCGCAGGGAAAGGGGCGGCCCTGGCGACCATTTCCAGCGCCTGCTTGTCGAGGACTTCATAGCCACTGGAGCGCTCGATGCCGGACGCCAGTACATTCCCCTGGTTGTCCAGCTTCAGGTCGACCAGGACCTCGCCTTGCCAGGCGCGCATCTGCGCGACGCGCGGATATTTCTTATGCTGGGCAATGGCGCGCGCCAGTCGTTCCGCATAACCGCGGCGGGCCGCATCCAGATCAGCCTGACTGGGGCCGGGTGGCGGCGGCGGGGGTGGCGGCGCAGTAAACACTGGCGTTGCTTCGACGGTCGGCGCCATCGACATGACAGGGGTTGATACGGGGTCTTCAGCCGTTTCTGGCGGTGTCGCCTGAGGTTCGTAAGTCTCGATGGGCGCTGGTTTCTTAACCGGGATCAGTTTGGGTTCCGGTTTGGGTTTGACCACGGGTTTGGGCGGTTCCGGCTCTGGCTCGGCGACCGGCATCTCTACCGGTTCCGGTGCCTTGGGGGCCTCGATCTGAACGTTGAGCACTTCGGGTAACGGGTCGGACGTATCGATTTGCAGATTGGGCAAAAAGAGCATCGCCGACAGATGCAGGATGACGGAAATGATGACCGCCCAGACCAGAGTCTGATTCGATGCCGCAGGCGCGGGTTGCAGCAGGGGGAGGTTAAGGGCGATTGTATTCACAAAAGTCTAGCGTTGGTCGGCTGTTGGCGGCAGTGCAGTCAAAGCCGGTGATTATACAGCATTGATTCTTCAGGCCTAAGCGGCGGACACACTGGCGTCGAGTTTATCCGCGGCCTTACTCCCACTCCAGTCCGGGGTAGATGATATTGACGTTGCGCCGGTTGACGATATCGAACAACAGCCAATTGTCCTTCTCGGACGCGGCGGCCGTGTCCATGGCACGCTCCATGCCTTCGCCCTTGTTGATGCTGGCGCGTATGTCCGTCAGCAGGGCTGACAGGTAGCGGTGCTGATTGTTCAATGCGGCCGTGAGGTCGGTGACGACCGGGCCGTGGCCTGGAATGGTTTGGCTGGCCTGCAGCCTGGCCAGTTGTTCCGTGACGGCGATCCAGCCCTTGATGTCGCCGTCGACGGACGGCGTGCGTTCGACGAACAACAGATCGCCGCTCCAGAGCGTGTTGGTTTTGCTGTCGATGACCGTGAGGTCGGTGTTGGTGTGGGCGACCGGGTAGGCTTGCAGCTTCAGCTGGCGGTCTCCGAGGTCCAGGGTGGTTTCGCCATCGACGGCCAGTGTCGGTTTGACCATCACGCTGCCGTCGAAGGCAGCACCGAGCCAGTCCTGATGCATGCGGGCGTAGGCGTCCTTGCGCAGTTCCATGGCGTCCGCCAGCTTGTGGTGGCCTACGAACTGGGGACCATCGGCGCTGAAGGCGGCGTTACCGAAGATATGGTCTGGATGTACATGGGTGTTGATGACGTAAAGAATCGGCAGATCGCTGACCTCGCGGATGGCCTGGTGGAAGCGCTGTCCGACTTTGAATGTGCCGCCGGTATCGATGACGGCGATGCCCTTGCTGCCGACGATGAAGCTGATGTTGCAGATATCGCCCTGATAGCCTTCCGCCAGATCCTGGTGCAGGCCATGGTGGACGTAGATGCCGTCGGCCACCTTCTCCAGATGCAGGGGTTGCGCTTGCGTTTGACCAGTGATCAACAGGAGTCCGAATACTGCGGCGATGAATTGCATCATGGGAAAAATTCCTTTGTGTATCTCAAATTTTTCATGCAAGCCGTGTAGACGGTTTCCTGGTAGAAAGGAACTTGCATGAGTTATCGGCGTCGATAACGTTACAATAACGAGGTATCCATCACAACCAGATTATAGAAAACCCATTCTAACCGGCGCCCTCAAAGGTACCGGTTTATTTCAGTCAGGACAAAAAATGAATAATTCCAATACCCGCTACACCAAAACCGCTGTCATTCTGCATTGGCTGATCGCCGTCGGCGTCCTGTTCATGCTCGGCCTGGGCTGGTTCATGACCGGTCTGCCGCGCGAGGGCGCAAAGTCGAATGCCTACGACCTGTTCAACCTCGGTATCTATACCTGGCAACTGGCGGAAGAAGTCTCCCCGCGTACCTTCTATTTCAATCTGCACAAGTCAGTCGGCGTTACCCTGCTGGCGCTGATCGCCTTCCGCCTCTACTGGCGCCTGACCCATCAGCCGCCTGCCCTGCTGAGCTCGCTAAAGGCTTGGGAAAAGAAGCTGGCGGAAAGCGCCCACGTGCTGCTTTACGCGCTAATGATCGCCATGCCGGTGAGCGGTCTGTTGATGGCGCTCTACAGCAAATATGGCGTCAAATGGTTCGGTCTGGCCTTTCTGCCCGGCCTCGACGACAAGGGTGTGCGCGAGTTTTTCATGGTCGTCCACGAATGGGTAGGTGTGGCATTCGCGCTGCTGATCCTGTTGCATATCGCCGGTGCTCTCAAGCACAAGTTCATCAACAAGGACGAAACCATGAAGCGGATGTCCTTGCACTGACAAGCGGTTGTCGCCGGACCGGCGGTACGGCAATCAAAAAAAGGGGGCTTGACGCCCCCTTTTTTAATTCAGCTTTTCACTTCCATTTCATGCGTGAAGGATTTGCCTTCGTTGTCCGTTGCCTTGACTTTCAGGATGCCCGGCTCCTTGGGCACGAAATCGAACTTCAGGTACGGATCTTCGCTGGTGCCTACGTTCAGGTCGACATCGAATACGGTCTTGTCGTTGTAGGTGAACGTGGCCTTGTTGATGAAAAATGCCGGCAGGAAGCCCTGTGAAACCAGGTCGCGCTGCAGGCCGGTGCGCATCGGGTGCTTGATGATGAAGGTGGCGGGGGTGGATGCGCCGAACTTGACCGGCGATTCCACGTTCATCTTGATCTTGCCGGCCGAGGCGCGCACTGCCGTTTCATCGGCGTCGATGATGCCGCCGCAACCGCCCGCAGCGCGAATCGGCACCGCCGCCATATAGAGCTTGCCATCGGCGGTTTCGCCTATCGCGCGCACGAAGGAATCGGTTTCAAGGCGAATGCGGGTGGACAGACTGAACCGCCCCAACTCTTCCGTCAGATTGTAAATTGCAGCGAGTTGTATCGGATTGGCATCGACAATCACATAGATTTTCTTGATGGCCGAAGCATCGTTCTGGGTCTGATCAAGCGCAATGCTGAACGGTACTTGCGCTCCGCTTTCGGCCCGCTTCGGGGCGGTGAGCTGGATGAAGTCGACTTCTTCGATCGAGCGATTGGCAAAGAACGCTTCCTTGATCACGGGCCAGATCTTGGGGTCGGCTTCTGCCAGCGCGTTGCCGCTGAAGGACAACATCAGCCCGGCCAGTGCCAGATAACGCATTCTGGATATGGGTTTGAACATGGTGTTCTCCTCAATATTTGCAAGGCGTTGCAGCGACTTGTTCATAATGGATTTTGACGGGAATGCCGGACGTAAGTTCGCCTGCACCGGCGCGAATTCATGCACGCCATCTGAAATGATTTTAATCTTGTTTGAGCGTTGTGTGCGGCTTTGCCGGCACACAACGCTCAAATTTTTGCTGGAAAGATCAGAACTGATAGCTGGCGTTGAGGCCGAGCAGCCAGTTGCGGGTGGGAGCCGCTTCGTAGTAGTTGCCGTTCGAGTCACCGATCCGAATCGAGCCGACATATTCCTTGTCGAACAGATTCTCAACCCGTAGGAACTCGTTCAGCTTCCACTTGCCGATGTTCTGATTGAAGCCCGCGCGCAAGGATGCGATGGCGTAACCATTGGCATTGCCCTGAACCGGGTCGAATGAAACATAGCTCTTGCTGAAGGCGCGACCTTCGATTGCCGTCGAGAATCCGCTGCGCTCATGACGCCAGGCCAGTTCGCCGAACATGGTGTGTTTGTATACGCCAGGAATATCAGTGCCTGCCTCAACATTGTTACCGCCCGAGCGGAAGTCCTTGGTAAATTCCGCATCCAGATAGGTGTATGCCAGATAGGCGGAAAGGCCGTATGCAAACTGGCTGTCGATCGACAACTCGAAGCCCTTGCGCTCGCTTTCCTTGGCATTGGTATAGACGGTGCGGCCGCCCGCTGATGTGTCGACGACGATTTCGTCATCGGTATCGATCTTGAACAGCGCGGCATTGATAATGGTCGAGTCGCCTGCCATCCATTTGGCGCCGACTTCATATTGCTTGCTGGTTGCGGCTTTCAGGTCCGTATTGAGGCCGCCACCGGCGGCGGTACTTCTGTAGGCGGCCTCGACGAATGTCGGGGTTTCGAAGCTTTCGCCCGCATTCACATAAAAGTTGAGTGTGTCGGTGGCCTTGAAAATGATCCCGATGACCGGCGTGGTTTCGCTGTAAGTGACAGAGCCGCTGTCATCCAGATTGAGGCCGGAGATATATTTGTCGTCGGTTTCGAACTTGATCTTGCTGTGACGCACGCCAACATTCAGGTTCCAGCGTGGGTCGAGGTCGATCGAGCCCTGGGCATACTGGTCAAAGGCTCTCAGACGGTTGACCTCATCACGGCGCAGCTTGCCTTTGATGCCACAAACTCTGCCTGCCACATTACAGGCAGCTCCGGCACCGCCGGCAAAGTTTTCATAACCCTTGCGGTCGTCGCTCATGCGGTCGGCATTGGCGCCGATGGTGAAATTGAAGGGTTTGTCTGCGATGATGCCGTGGTGCGTCCAGCGCAGGTCGATGCCGCCGAATTCACGTTCTATCGCTTGCACGCCGCCACCGCTTTGGGCGCTAAACTGAGCACCGATTGGGATGGATTGGTATTGTTCGTTGTCACGCTGGCCGTAGTAGGCCATGAAACGCAGGGAGTCGTTTTCCGTCAGCTGATGTTCGAGTGTCGCGCCCATGTGTTCCTGGCTCTTGCTGACACGGGTGTTGAAAAGCTTGGTGTTCTGGCCCACCTGTTTCCTGTCTTCGCGGTACTGATCTTTGTTCAGACCTTGAGGATCATCATTGTCAGGCTGGTCGAGTGCTGTAGCCACCACTGTAAGCCTGGTGTCTTCGTTCAATTGCATCTTGATCTTGGCATGGTAGGTATCGCGTCTGAACTCCGACTGGTCGCGATAACCATCCGACCTGACCGTATTGGCGTTGACGACAATATTGAAATTATCGAAGTCCCCGCCATAACTGACGCTTTCACGATGGGTGCCATAGCTGCCGAACGTAACACCGCCAGTGAGCGTGGGATCATCCGGGCCGTCTTCGGTAAAAATCTGCACGACGCCGCCGGACGAATTGCCGTACAGCGCCGAGAACGGTCCGCGCAGGTATTCGACGCGTTTTGCCGTATCCAGGTTGAATGTACCGGTCTGGCCCTGGCCGTCCGGCATGGTCAGGGGGATGCCATCGGCATACAGGCGCACGCCACGCACGCCAAAAGCGGAGCGGGAGCCGAAGCCGCGGATCTGGATGGCGAGATCCTGTGCCGGGTTGTTGCGGTTATTGACGACAACACCGGGCACGCGTGCCGCGGATTCCGAGAGATTGACTTGCAGTTGTCCCTCGCGGATGGTTTCGCCTTCTACCGAATCGATCGACATCGGCAGGTCAAAGCTGTTCTGTTCGATGC
>JAVEWT010000076.1:0-8583 GCA_034004425.1 Methylophilaceae bacterium | reverse complement strand
CCTTGCTTACCAGCCCGGAGCCGCTTGCGCTCGACGATCTGCTGAAGTTGTTCGCCGGCCGCATGGAGCGTGCCACGCTGCGCATGCTGTTGGACGAACTGAAGAGCGAATGGCAGCCGGATAGCCCGAAAGCCACCATGGAACTGGTGCAGGTCGCCAGCGGTTGGCGTTTTCAGGCGCGCAGCACATACGTGCCTTTCCTCGCCCGGCTCAATCCGGAGAGGCCTCAGCGCTATTCGCGCGCGGCGATGGAAACGCTGGCCATCATTGTCTACCGGCAGCCGGTGACCCGCGGCGACATCGAGCAGATCCGTGGCGTGGCGGTCAATCCCAACATCATGCGCAGCCTGCAGGAACGCAACTGGATCGATATCGTCGGCCACCGCGACGTTCCGGGCCGCCCAGCGCTGTATGCCACCACCAAGACCTTTCTCGACGACCTCAATCTGCGTTCTCTGTCCGAACTCCCGCCGATGGAGACATTCGCGCAGCAGGACATTCAGCTGCAACTATAAAGCTCGGCCAAGCCGCAGCCATGCGTTTTAAACCGGCCGGTGCTTTATAATAGTCGTTCATTCCTCATCGCAATTCATTGCAGGCAGTTCTCATGGCTCGTCCTTTCAAGCAGCAGCGCGCCCCCGGCGTCAGCAAAACCAGACCGGTCGCAGTCGACCCGGATGCCGTCCCGCAACGTCTGCACAAATTGCTGGCGCTGGCGGGTCTCGGTTCACGTCGTGACATGGAGCAGCTGATCGCCAGCGGTCGCGTGACCATCAACGGCAAGGTGGCAGCGGTCGGTGCCGGCGTCGTGCCTTCCGATGTCGTGCGCATCGACAGCCGGCCGGTGCGTTTGCCGTTCGAGCCTGAATTGCCGCAGGTGCTGCTCTATCACAAGCCGGAAGGCGAGATCGTCAGCCAGGACGACCCGGAAAAGCGCGCCAGCGTGTTCGACAAGCTGCCGCGCGTCAAGGGTGGCAAGTGGATCGCCATCGGCCGCCTCGACATCAACACTTCCGGCTTGCTCATCTTCACTACTTCCGGCGAACTGGCCAACCGTTTCATGCACCCGCGCTACGAAGTCGAGCGCGAATATGCCGTGCGCGTTTTCGGCGAGCTGAGCGAAGGCCAGATGCTGCAACTGACGCAGGGCATCGAACTGGAAGACGGCCCGGCTGCTTTCGATGCCATCCATCCGCAAGGCGGCGAGGGCTCCAACCACTGGTATCAGGTCATCCTGCGCGAAGGTCGTAACCGCGAAGTACGGCGTTTGTTCGAGGCTTTCCAGTTGCCGGTCAGCAGGCTCATGCGCGTACGTTTCGGTCCGGTCACGCTACCTCCGCGATTGAAGCGCGGCATGATGCTGTCGTTGCAACCGAAGGAAGTGCTGGCCTTGCTGGAATGGGCCGGCCTGCCGACCCCGAAAGGGCCGCTGAAGCAGCGCAGCAAGCGCGAAATCGAGAAGGCAGCGACTGCCTTTACGCCCAAGGCGCGCACCAAGGCCGCTGCCCGTGACACTGAAGGGCAGTCGTCACAAAGAGCACGCGCGCCATCGGGCCGGCCGGAAGCAGCGCATGATGCGCCGGGCAGGAGCCGTGCTCCGGCGGTGAAAAAACCGGCACCCAGCCGGCGCGTGCGTCAGAGCAGCGATCTTTCACCGCCCAGGCAGCAGAAACGCAGCGACCGCAATCGCGGCCGGGGTTAGGAAGGCGCTCACAAGTGACACGCCGGTTCGTTCGTCTGGTCGCTTTGTTTGAATGATCCGTCATGCAGTGCCGGCCATCTGAACCCGAATCTGTAGCCACAAAAGCCCCGCATGACGCCCATGCTGCCGGGCATTCCTATCTGATGATCGCACTGCTGTCGTTTATCGGCGGCTACGTCGATACCTTCGGTTTCATTGCGCTGTTCGGCCTGTTCACTGCACACATCACCGGCAACTTCGTGCTGATGGGCGCGATGCTGGTACATCCCATGCAGGGCGGTCTGCTCAAGTTGCTGGCGTTCCCGGCCTTTCTGCTCGGCGTGGCGGCGGCACGCATCATCGTGCTGAACTACGAGGCGCGCCGGCAATCGTCCATGCATACGCTGTTCGTGATCCAGACCTTGTTGCTGAGCGGTTTCATGGTTGCCGGGCTGATGGCGCCGTTCCCGCTGACATCAGACACCGAGCCGGCAGCTATCCTTGCCGGCATGCTGGGAGCGTCTGCGATGGCGGTGCAGAGCGCCGGCGGCCGCATGACACTGACCGGATCGGTCAACACCACCTTCATGACCGGCAACGTCACGCTCATGATCATCGACATCACCGATATCGTATACAGCAGAAATGCAGAATTGAAGGCGCAAGCCAGAACACGATTGCGGCAGTTGCTGCCTGCGGTCGCGGCCTTCTTTGCCGGCGCGCTGGCAGCGGCATTGGGCTATCTGACTTGCGGTTACTGGTCGCTCGGGCTGCCGATCCTGCTGCTGCTGATATTGCTGGCAGGCCGCAGGCGCTGGTTCAGGATTAACTGAGTCCTTGCAGTTGTTCCTTGGTGAGCAGGAAAACGAACTGGTCGCCGGACTCGACTTCCAGCCAGGTGAAAGGCAGCTGCGGGTAGGCGTCGAGCAGGGCATCGCGGTTGTGGCCGATCTCGACCACGAGGATGCCGCCGTCGTTCAGATGGTTGGCGGCTTCGCGCAGCAGCGTGTGCGTGTGGTCCAGACCGGCTTCACCGCTGCCGAGCGCGATCTGCGGTTCAGTCCGGTATTCCTGTGGCAGTTGTGCCATTGAGGGTGCATCGACATATGGCGGGTTGCTGATGATGAGGTCGTATGTGCGGCCTTGCAAGCCCTTGAACATGTCCGATCGCACGGCGTGCACGCGCTCCTGCAGCCCGTAATTGGCGATATTGATATTGCAGACGGCGATGGCGTCGGCCGAGATGTCGACCACATCGACTTCGGCATCGGGGAAGGCATCGGCCAGCAGGATGCCGAGGCAACCGCTACCGGTGCAGATATCAGCGACACGGCCCACCAACTCCGGATATTCGATCCACGGACTCAGACCATCATCCAGCAGTTCGGCAATGAAGGAACGCGGCACAATGACGCGCTCGTCGACGTAGAATTTGTAGCCGCGCAGCCAGGCTTCGCGCAGCAGATAGGCGGTCGGTACGCGCTCGGTGATGCGGCGTTCGATCAGGTGCTCGAGATGTTTGCGTTCGTTTTCGGTGATGGCGGCATCGAGGAAATTGTCCAGCGTATCGAGCGGCAGATGCAGTGCCCGCATGATGAGCCAGACTGCTTCGTCGTAGGCGTTGTCGGTGCCGTGACCGAAGAAGATGCCGGCTTCCTCGAAGCGGCTGACAGTAAAGCGCAGCCAGTCTCGGACGGTGAAGAGTTCTTCGGTCAGGCGCGGGTAATGCATCATTTCAGCAATGCTTCCATGGTGCGCCGATAGGTGTCTTTCAGCGGTTCGATATCGGCGACCGCTACGCATTCGTTCAGCTTGTGGATGGTGGCGTTGAGCGGGCCGAACTCGATGACCTGTTTGCAGATGTCGGCGATGAAACGGCCGTCCGAGGTGCCGCCGGTGGTGGAGAGCTCGGGCGTGACGCCGTAGGAGGCTTCGATCGCCCGGCTGATGGCCTCGACCAGTTCGCCGCGCGGCGTGATGTAGGGCGGCGAATATTCCCATTCGAGGTCGTAGTCGAGTGCGTGCTTGTCCAGGATGGCGTGTACGCGCGATTTCAGGTTCTGTTCCGTGCTGCCCTGGCCGTCCAGTTCCGGGCAGAAGCGGAAGTTGAACAGGATCTCGACTTCTCCCGGTACGACATTGGTGGCGCCGGTGCCGCCGTTCATGTTGGAGATCTGCCATGAAGTCGGGGGGAAGTATTCGTTGCCCTGATCCCAGACGGTGTCGACCATGTCCTTGATGGCCGGCGCGACCATGTGGATCGGGTTCTTGACCAGATGCGGATAGGCGATGTGGCCCTGCACGCCCTTGACCGTCAGCTTGCCGGAGAGCGAGCCGCGACGGCCGTTCTTGATCATGTCGCCGACCACCTTGTTGGAGGTGGGTTCGCCGACGATGCAGTAGTCGAAATGCTCCTTGCGCGCTTTCAGTGCCTCGACCACCTTGACCGTGCCATTGATGGCGATGCCTTCCTCGTCCGAAGTGATGAGCAGGCCGATGGAGCCGCTATGGTCGGGATGCGCGGCGACGAATTCCTCGATGGCGGTGATGAATGCGGCGCAGGAGGTCTTCATGTCGGCGGCGCCGCGGCCGTAGAGCATGCCGTCCTTGATGGTCGGCTCGAACGGCGGCGTGTGCCATTTTTCCACGGGGCCTGTCGGTACCACGTCAGTGTGACCGGCGAACACCAGCAAGGGACCGCTGCTACCGCGACGCGCGTAGAAGTTGTCGACATCACCGAAGCGCATGCGCTCGATATGGAAGCCCAGCGCCTGCAGGCGTTCGATCATGACTTCCTGGCAGCCGGCGTCATCCGGTGTCAGCGACTGGCGGGCGATCAGATTCTTGGCGAGTTCCAGAGTCTTGGACATGTCAAAGCAGCTTTCCGTAAGTGGTTTCATCGAAGCCCAGGCAGAACACAGCACCATCCCTGACCAGCACCGGCCGCTTGATGGCCGAGGTTTTTGCCGTCATCAGTGCGATGGCCGAGGTGTTGTCGACGACTGCGGCCTTGCTGGCGTCGTCGAGGTTACGCCAGGTCATGCCGGCGCGATTGACCAGCTTTTCCCACGGCACCTGTCTGAGCCAGGTTTCGAGCGTGGCGGCGTCGATGCCCTGTTTCTTGAAATCGTGGAATTCGTAGGCGATACCGTGCTGTTCCAGCCAGCTTCTGGCCTTTTTCACGGTGTTGCAGTTGGGAATGCCGTATAGCTTCATGGGAGGTATGGCTTCATGGGGTTCGTGATGCAAAACGGCATTCTAGCAGTCACGGCAGGGTGAGGCGAGCCTTGCGCAAGACGCGCCACGCAGTATTACTGCATCAGCGCGATCTGTTTCACCAGTTGCGGCAGACGGTTCTCCGGCACGGGACGGCCGAACAGGAACCCCTGCATCTGGTCGCAATCGAGTTCGACCAGCGCCTTGCGCTGCGCTTCGGTCTCGACGCCCTGGGCGATCACCAGCAGGTCGAGCGCATGGGCGAAGCGGATCAGGGCGTCGGCGATCTTGAATGACTGCGCATCCTCGCCGATCTTGTTGGTGATCGACTGATCCAGTTTGACCTGGCTGATGTTGAGCTTGCGCAGACCGGCGATGCTGGAGTCGCCGATGCCGAAATGATCCATGGCGACGTCGATGCCGGCGCTGCGGAATTCAGCCAGCCGTGCGTTGAAAGGTTCGTGATTGACCAAGCCGCTGGCTTCACGGATCTCGAACATGAGGCAGCCGTTGGGCAGTTCGAAGCGCTTCAGCACCTGCAAGACATTCTTCACCAGGTCTGGATTGCGGCATTGCTGCATCGAGAGGTTGATGGAGATTTGCAGATGGATGCCCATGCTGCGCATGCGGTGCAAGGTGCGGCAGCTTTCCTCGATCACCCATTGGCTGATCTGGTTCATCATGCCGAAGCGTTCTGCCGCCAGGATAAAGACGCTGGGCGCAATCCAGCCCTTGCTCGGATGCTGCCAGCGCAGCAGCGCTTCGACGCCGGCGAGCGAACTGGATTTGCTGTCGATCTTGGGCTGAAAATAAAGCTCGAACTCGTTGCGTTCCAGCGCCAGTTTCAGGTCGCGCTGCATTTCCAGCAGGCGGTCCGATGCCAGCTCCATTTCGGCATCGTAAAAGCGGAACTGGTTCTTGCCGGCGCTCTTGGCGTGGTACATGGCCGAATCAGCGGCAATCAGCAACCGGTCGAGATTGCCGTCGCGCGGGTAGACCGCGATACCGACCGAGGCCGAAACGTGCAGTTCGTGGTTGTTGACGTAGAAGGGCTGGCGCAGTGAGTCGATGATGCGCTCGACGATGGTGACGATGTCCTGGTTGGATTTGATGTCCTCGATCAGCGCCAGGAATTCGTCACCGCCGATGCGGCCGACCAGGTCGCAGTGACGTACGGCGCCGTTCAGGCGTTGAGCCACCATCTGCAGCATTTCGTCGCCGACATGGTGACCGTAATCGTCATTGATCGGCTTGAAGTCGTCGAGGTCGATGAAGGCGACCGCCAGCGAGTTGTTCATCCGCTTGCAGCGGCGTATGCCTGCTTCCAGTTGCTGCTTGAAGGCGTTGCGGTTCGGCAGCTGGGTCAGTACGTCGGTCGTTGCGATGCGGCTCAGGTTGTTGTTGAGGTCTTCCAGCGCGAAGCGCGAGTGTTGTGTGTCCTGCAGCATGCTGCGCTTCTTGTAACTGTATCCGGCCCAGACCGCGAGCGCGATGATGGCAGGCATCGCGAGCCAGAGAATAAGGGTGTTGAAGTTGGCGATCATGGAAGGCGCCGCTCCTTGTTCGGGGATTGCATGCCATTCAATCCGCAACTTCCGTACCATCGATATTTACTGCTTTTATTCAATAAAAATTCCTTTTAATTCATTAAATTAGATGGGTATAGCGATTTTTCTGCCTAAAAACGACAACACCCGCCGGAGCGGGTGTTGTTGGACTTGCAACGGGGCTGTCGAATTGTCGACGGTCGACTCAGATGCCGCGTAGCAGTTCGTTGATGCCGACCTTGCCCAGGGTTTTGGCATCGACCTTCTTGACGATGACGGCGCAGTAGAGGCTGTAGCTGCCATCCTTGGAAGGCAGGTTGCCACTGACGACGACCGAGCCTGCCGGCACGCGGCCGTAGTGGATCTCGCCGGTTTCGCGGTCGTAGATCCGGGTCGACTGGCCGATATAGACGCCCATGGAGATCACGCAGTTGTCTTCGACGACGACACCTTCCACCACTTCTGAGCGCGCGCCGATGAAGCAGTTGTCGCCGATGATGGTGGGGCCGGCTTGCACTGGTTCCAGTACGCCGCCGATGCCGACGCCGCCGGACAGGTGCACGTTCTTGCCGATCTGGGCGCAGGAACCGACGGTGGCCCAGGTGTCGACCATCGTGCCTTCGCCGACATAGGCGCCGATATTGACGTAGGAGGGCATCAGTACGGCGTTCTTGGCAATATAGGAGCCGCGGCGAACGATGGCGTTGGGCACGACGCGGAAGCCGCCGGCCTTGAAGTCGGCTTCGGTGTAGTCGGCGAACTTGGGCGGTACCTTGTCGAAGTATTTGGTGACGCCGTCATCCATCAGCACATTGTCTTCCAGACGGAAGGACAGCAGCACGGCCTTCTTGATCCACTGGTGGGTTTCCCATTCCTGGGAGTCTCCCTTGCGGGTGGCAACGCGCAATCGGCCGTCGTTCAGTTGTTCCAGCACGCTGAACACCGCTTCCTTGACGGTCGGGTCGACATTGGCGGGGGTGATGTTGGCGCGGTTTTCAAATGCCGCTTCGATGGTGCTTTGCAAATCGCTCATGATGCTTTCTCGACTTATGACAATGGTGAATCCGGCATTTTACTAGGAAAGTGCCTGCGGGTCGAAACAAAGCCCGTGAACAAGCTGCCGTGCTCGTGTAAAACTGTCTAAGGTTCAGTCACTTGCGGAAGGTGATCTGGCCGGGCGGGCCGAAACAGTGGACAGTTCCGGCCACGCGGGCTTATTTTCTGGCGTTCTGATACAAGGGCATGACGGCGGGAATCATGCCTTTCAGCTCGTTGATGCGGTTCTGGTTGGAGGGGTGGGTGCTGAGGAACTCCGGTGGCGCGCTGCCGCCTTGCTGGCCCATTTTCTGCCAGAGGCTGACCGCGGCGTTCGGGTTGTAGCCGGCGCGTGCCGACAGTTCCAGGCCGATGCGGTCGGCTTCGCGTTCCTGTTCACGGCTGTTGGGCAGGGCGAAGAACAGTGTGGAGCCGAGCGCGGCCGCCTGCACGCCAATCGCTGCGGCGTTCTGGTTCTTGCTGCTGCCGGCCAGCACGGCCAACCCGAGCAGGCCGGCCTGCTGGGCATAGGCGATCGACATGCGTTCGCGTCCGTGCTCGCGCAGGGCGTGGGCGATCTCGTGGCCGATGACGGCGGCCAGTTCGTCATCCGTTGCCTTCAGCTTGTCGATGAGACCGGTGTAGACCATGATCTTGCCGCCCGGCATGCAATAGGCGTTGACCTGGTCGTTCTGCTCCACATTCACTTCCCATTGCCAGTTGAGTGCATCCTTGCGGAAATGCGAGGTTTGCCGGATGAGTTTCTGGGAGATGTCGCGCACGCGTTTCACCTGCGCCGCGTTGGTGTTGAGAGTCTTCTTCTTGCTCGCTTCCTGCAGGGTGGCAAGATAGCTTTCCTTCGACATGCTGACGACCTGAGCTTCGCTCAGCATCATGAATTGCTTGCGCTCGACACCGGAAACGCCAGGCGCGGTGGTCGTGGCGCAACCAGACAGAAGTGCGGCAACAAGTGACAGGCTAATCAATATGGTGTTTTTCATGATCGGTTCCCGTTGGTGTTGTGACTTCGATCTTTGCAGATGGATGTAAGGATTATAGACCTTGCTGTTGTCGATGTGCATCGGCAAGATCGTTAGCGCGAAG
>JAVEWT010000075.1:0-8646 GCA_034004425.1 Methylophilaceae bacterium | reverse complement strand
TTTTGCACCGGCGCCCCGAACTGACTATAATAAGCGTCCTTTTAAATCAACAAGGTAGTCCATGCAAAGAACCATGCTCAAATCCAAGTTGCACCGCGTGCGCGTGACGCATTCGGAGCTGGACTATGAGGGCTCCTGCGCCATCGATGAGGCTTTGCTGGAAGCGGCGGACATCCGCGAGTTTCAGCAGATCGAGATCTACAACATCAACAATGGCGAAAGATTCACTACCTACGCGATCCGTGCCGAGCGCAATTCCGGCACCATCTCGGTCAACGGTGCTGCCGCGCGCAAGGCGAGTCCGAACGATCTGTTGATTATCGCCACTTATGCGAGCTATACAGAAGTAGAACTCGAGAAGTTCAAGCCGCAGCTGGTCTACGTCGACAGTAACAACCGCATCAAGGATCAGCGCAACGCCATCCCGGTGCAAGTATCCAATCAGGCCGCCTGAAAGCACACCCCAATTTAATGCTGAATCTTGAAGAAATGAAGCTGGCCGTCATCGACGCGCTGGAAGACATCAAAGCCTTTGATATCACCGTCATGGACGTACGCAATCTGACTTCCATGACCTCCTACATGATCGTCGCCAGCGCCAACTCGACACGCCAGGCCAAGGCCATCGCCGACAACGTGCGCGAAAAGCTGAAGGAAAAAGGTGCCGACCTGCGCGGCACCGAGGGCGAGAAGGACGGCGAATGGGTGCTGGTCGATCTCGACGATATCGTCGTCCATATCATGATCCCGAGCGCGCGCGCTTACTACAACCTCGAACAACTCTGGGGCGAAACGGAAACCCGCCGCACTGCCGGCAAAAAATCCGCCGCCTGAAGCTCCACTCCCTGCCTTGAAACTGCGCATACTCTCGGTCGGTCACAAGATGCCCGATTGGGTGGAGCAGGCTTGCGCCGAATACCTGAAGCGCATGCCGCGCGAAGCCAGCGTCGAGATCATCGAAATCAGGCCGGACAAACGTGCTTCCGGTAAAAATTCAGAAGTCGTGCAGGAGGCCGAAGCCGCCAGAATCCTGGAAGCCGCCGGCAAGGATCTGCTGATCGTGCTGGATGAACACGGCCAGGAAGTCACGACCACGCAACTGGCGCAACGCATGGAAAACTGGCTAGCCGGCGGCCGCGATGTCGCGCTGGTCATCGGCGGCGCAGACGGCCTGCACGCCTCGCTCAAAAAGAAAGCCGACTGGCTCTGGAGTCTTTCCAAACTGACCATGCCGCACGGCATGGTGCGCGTCGTGCTGGCGGAACAACTTTACCGCGCCTGGACCGTGATCCAGAACCACCCCTACCACCGCGAATAACCCCAGCTCGCAACAATTGGCACATTAAGTGCTAATTCATCACTGAATGCCTGCGCAGAATACCGCCAGCGCACCGTTACGCAGCAAAAAAGACAAAAACGCTGCCTGTTTTGCTGAATTTCTCTCTGAACCCGCACTAACTCGGAGCATGTTATGGACAATCAAAGCTTCATCATCCTGTCAAAATTCACGGTTGAGGCTCGCAAGGTCATCGGCACCGTCAACCCCGCCCGGTTGCTGAAGGATGCCGATTACAGTGAAGCCGTTTTCGAAAGAGTGGATGCGTCGGATGATGCCGACCTCATCCTGCTCAGCTTGCAGCTACGCCAGCAACTCGGTCTGCTCGACATCGGGACAAGCGGCAAGGAGGCCATGCCCGAACTTGCGATGGAGCAGATGCCTGCGCCAACGCTCCCCGCCGGCAAGTACATGTTCGGCGCGCGCGGATGACATAGCCAGCGGAAACGGACTTGCCGTATCATCGGGGTTTTCGTTCCGACAACCCCACTATTTAAATGTCCGTCTCCCGCCAACGCGCGCTGGTCTGGTTCCGCCGGGATTTGCGCGATTACGATCACGCCGCGCTCTACCAGGCACTGAAATCCTCACCGGAGGTCTACTGTGCCTTCGTGTTCGATACCGAGATCCTCGACCATCTTCAAGACAAGGCCGACCGCCGGGTCGAGTTCATCTGGGAGAGCGTCCGGGAACTGAAACAGGCGCTACAGCAACACGGCACAGATCTCATCGTGCGCCACGGTCCTGCCCGCCAGGAAATACCGCAACTCGCGAAGGAACTTGGAGCCGCCGCGGTCTACGTCAACCACGATTACGAGCCGGCTGCCATAGAGCGGGATGCATGCGTGGCCGGCAGTCTCGCCGCTGACGGCATCGCCTTTCACAGCTTCAAGGACCAGGTCATCTTTGAACGCGACGAGGTACTGACCCAGACCGGCAAACCCTACGGCGTTTTCACGCCCTACAAGAACGCCTGGCTAAAAAAGCTCAGTGACTTCTACCTGCAAGCCTATCCGGTCGATCGCTATGCCGCACACCTGGCCACACTCGCGCCGACAGCGCTACAGACGCTGGAATCCATCGGCTTCGAGCGCACCAACCTCAGCCGTATGCAGCTGCCGACCGGCATGTCGGGCGCACAGCGGTTATTTTCCGACTTCATCGAGCGCATGCCGAAATATCAGGCCGCGCGCGACTTTCCTGCCGTCAAAGGCCCTTCCTATCTGTCCGTACACCTGCGCTTCGGCACCATTTCCATCCGCCAGCTGGCGCGCACGGCCTGGCAGACGGGCGGCGCCGGCGCCGAAACCTGGTTGAGCGAGCTGATCTGGCGCGACTTCTATTTCCAGATTCTGCATCACCACTCCCGCCTCGCGGCCGGCCACGCGTACAAGCCGGAATTCGACATGCTGGCCTTCCCTGATGACGAATCGCTGTTTCAGGCATGGTGCGCCGGCCTTACCGGCTATCCGCTGGTCGACGCCGCCATGCGCCAGCTTAACCAGACAGGCTGGATGCACAACCGCCTGCGCATGGTAGCCGCCAGTTTTCTGGTGAAAGACCTGCTGGTCGATTGGCGCCGGGGCGAACGCTACTTTGCGGAAAAATTGCTGGATTTCGACTTCAGCGCCAACAACGGCGGCTGGCAATGGGCCGCCTCGACCGGCTGCGATGCGCAACCGTGGTTCCGCATCTTCAACCCGGTCACACAATCGGAAAAATTCGATCCAGAAGGCAAGTTCATTCGCAAATACGTGCCCGAACTCGCCGACTGCACTAACAAGGAGATTCATGCGCCATGGCTGTTGCCGCCGATGCGTCGCCAGGCTTTAGGAATCGGCAGCCGCTATCCGCTTGCCATCGTCGATCACGCCACGCAGCGCGCCAGGGCATTGGCACTCTACAAGCAGGCCAGCGGATCGGCCACCTAGCTCGGATGGGCCCGCCGCGGCCGTTCCGGCACATGGTCAAAACAGTGGACAAGGCCCGGCCTCTCGGTTAAAGTTCGCTCTAATCAAGACCTTGTTTCTGTAATATCTTGGCAACAATCAACTTGGCAATAATAAAAAATCTAGCAGTAACAAACTAGCATAAACAAACAAGACAAACGGGTTACCGAATGCAGACACAGATTAAAACCATCGTCCTCACCGCCTTGCTGGGCCTGATGCTATCGGGGTGCGCATCAACCGCGAACAATGATCCGCTGGAAGGGCTGAACCGCGGCATCTACAAGTTCAACGATGTGGCCGACAAGGCCGTGATCAAGCCGGTCGCCGGTGCCTACAAGGCCGTATTGCCGACCCCGGTCCGCAGTGGTGTCAACAACTTCTTCGGTAACCTCAGCACCTTCGTCTCCGTCATCAACGATCTCCTGCAGTTCAAGTTCGACAAGGCAGCAGAAGGTGCCGGCCGTTTCGTCATCAACACCACTTTCGGCATCGCCGGCCTGGTCGATGTGGCTTCCATGGACGGCATTGAAAAACGCAAGGAAGACTTCGGTCAAACCCTGGGCCACTGGGGCGTTGGTAGCGGCCCCTACCTGGTGCTGCCTTTCCTCGGCCCATCCAGCATTCGTGACACTGCCGGCCTGATCGTCGACAGCACGACCTTCGATCCGCTCGGCTATGTCGATGACCCGGCCACCCGCAACAGCGCCGTCGCCCTCAGAATCCTCGACCGCCGCGCGCAATTGCTGCCGGGCAGCGACCTGCTGGACGAAGCCGCGCTCGATCCATACGCCTTCATGCGCGACGCTTACAACCAGCGTCGTCAGAACCAGGTCTATGACGGCAACCCGCCGGTGCAGAATGGCGAGTACGACTACTGATAGCGCATCAGGCACCTGATGTGTATTCAACAAAAAGGCCCTGAGATTTCAGGGCCTTTTTGTTTTGGCTTTTAGTTTCAGGCCTATCGCATCAGCTTCTATTCACCGGCCACCGTCATGCGCTCGATCAGAACGGAACCGACCTGACGCGAACTCTGCACCAGCACATCGCTGCCCAGCGCGACAATTTGCATCAGCATGTCCTTCATGTTGCCGGCGATGGTGATCTCCTCCACCGGATAGGCGATCACGCCGTTCTCCACCCAGAAACCGGCAGCACCGCGCGAATAATCACCGGTCACCATGTTAAGGCCGTGACCGAGCAGTTCGGTTACCAGCAGGCCGGTGCCCATGGTCTGCAACAGTTGCTCGAAGCTCTGTTGCTGCCCGGCGCCGCCGGCATGGCGCACCAGCAGGTTATGATTGCCGCCGGCATTGCCAGTGCTGGTCATGCCCAGTTTGCGCGCCGAATAACTGGAAAGCAGATAACCCTGCAGCACGCCTTGCTCGACCAGCATGCGCGGGCGGGTCGCCACGCCTTCGGCATCGAAGGCGCTGCTGGCCAGCCCCTTGGGCAGATGCGGCTGTTCCTCGATATCAACGATAGAGGCAATCACCGGCTTGCCGAGACTGTCGAGCAGGAACGAGGACTTGCGGTAGAGGTTGCCGCCGGAAACGGCCGAGATCAGGCTGGAAATCAGGCCGCCGGCCAACGGGGCTTCGAACAGCACCGGCACCTGCGCCGTCTTCAGCTTGCGGCAGCCCAGCCGCCTGACGGTACGCTGGCCGGCCAGCCGGCCGACATGCTCTGGCGTTTCCAGGTCAGCCGGTGCGCGCGCCGTTGTGTACCAGTAATCGCGCTGCATGCTGTCGCCCTGCTCGGCGATGACCGAGGCGCTGATGCCGTGGCGCGAGGTCGGATAGCCGGCGCAGAATCCATGGCTGTTGGCATAGACCGACAGGCTTTCGGAATTGGAGACGCTGGCGCCTTCGGAATTGCTGATACGCGTATCGACTGCACGGGCTGCCGCCTCGCAACGTTTGGCAAGTTCGATTGCCTCCTCCACCGAAATATCCCACGCATGATACAGATCGAGATCAGGAAATTCGGTCGCCATCAACTCGGCATCGGCCAGGCCGCAGAACGGATCCTGCGCAGTGTAGCGGGCAATGTTACAGGCCGCGGCCACCGTGTCCGCCAGCGCCTGGTCGGACAGGTCCGAGGTGCTGGCATGACCGCGCCGCTGTCCGAAATAGACCGTCACGGAGGCACCCTTGTCGCGGTTGTATTCGATGGTTTCCGTTTCGCCCATGCGCACCGAGACATTCTGGCCGATGCCAAGACTGATGTCGGTCTCGGCGGCGCTGGCGCCGGCGGCCTTCGCCAGCCGCAGCACGCGTGCGCTCATCTCCTGCAGTTGTTCAAGGGAATAGCTGAAACGGGATTCACTCATGGCTCGATACTCGAAAGACGGCTAGCGCCGCAACGCGGAAAATGAAAAAGACAAAAGCTGTTATCATACCTCACCCGTCAACATCCCATTCCCAGCATGTCAGAAGAATCCCAGGAACCCGTCAGCAAAACCCAGCGCAAGGCCGAAATGGACGCCCTGCAGGATCTGGGCGTCAAACTCACCAAGCTGCCGGGCGACAAGCTGGCCAAGCTCGAACTGCCGGAGAGGCTGCTGGACGCGGTCAAGGAAGCAAGGCGCATCACCTCCAACGGGGCCCTGCGGCGCCAGCACCAGTACATCGGCAGCCTGATGCGCGAAGTCGATACCGCGCCCATCATCGAACAGTTCCAGCGCTGGGAAGGCAAGAATGCGGAAGAAAACGCACATTTCCACCAGCTTGAACGTCTGCGCAGCCGTTTGCTGGAAGACGAAGACAGCCTGGCTGAATTCATGCGCGATCACCCGCATGCCGACAGCCAGCAGATCCGCACGCTGATCCGCAACCACAAGCGCGAGATGCTGGCGAACAAGCCGCCGAAAAGCAGCCGCGAACTGTTCAAGTTGCTGCGGGAGATCGTCGAAAGCGATCGCCAGTCCGGCGACGCGGATTCAGCGCCGACCGACTAATGCGGGCTTTGTGACGGCGTATCGGACGCCGGCTCGACTTGCGCCCTGGGCGGCATGAAAAACTCGCGCGGGTTGCTGAACAACCGCTTCACCAAAGCCACCGCCAGGCGGCGCCACTGCACGAAGCTGACCTTGCGCGACTTCATGGCGACATAGAGCGCCAGACTGAAACTCACCAGCAGATTGACGCTGCCGATCAGCATCACGCCAAGCGCGGCATAGAGCGCCATCCCCAGACTGATATCGAAGCCGAGGCCGACGAAGGAGAAACCGGCAAAAGCCGAAGAGAAGGCGATGTGGCGAATATCGACCGGCAGCCCGAGCAATACGCCGACCGCCGCCATGCCGCCCAATAGACAGCCGAAATAGAAGTTGCCGGCCAGTGCCCCCAGATTGTTCTCGACATAGCGCACCACGCGCTCCAGCCGTGCCTCACCCAGCAGGAATTGCAACCAGCCCAGCGCCCGTAGGCGCTGCGGAATCTTGTTATAGATCGCCATGTTGTCGTGATAACCGGCGATGAGGCCGGACAGGAACAGACAGACGCCGGCGATACCGGCATAGAACAGCGCACCGCTGTGCAGCGGGTCAATCTCGGCCAGCAGTTTGCCGGCCTTTTCCACCGAAACGAAATGCTCGCCGCCGATCAGGTAGAACAGCGCGCCGATCAGCATGGCGGTCGGTACCGCCAGCGAAACGTTACCGAGGATGGCGATGGTCTGGCTGCGGACTGTCTGGGCGATGATGCTGACCAGATTGTCCATGTTGCGATTCTTGCCGTCGCTGTCGTCGATGCTGGCCGCGATGGCGGCTGCGGTCATTGCCGGCTGCTTGGTCGCAACCGTGAAATGCAGGATATGGATCAGGACGAAGCCCAGCCCGTAGTTCAGGCTGAACAGGATGGCCTCGGTCAGCGGCGCGTGATGCTGGTTGGCGGTCATGATCTTGATCATGGCCATGACCGCGATGATGAGGCCGGCACCCATGGCCGAACGCATCAGCGTGAAATATTCGCTGCGGGTTTCAGTGATGTAGTGTTCGCCGGCACGGCTGGCGTTCTCGGTCACGCGCAAGGCCATCAGCTCCATGTTCTCGCGCAGGTGCTGGCGCACGTTGTTCTTGCGGCATTCGCCCTGTACCAGCGTCTTGAACAGCTCGGCGAAAGCGCTGTTCGGCGCTTCGCCGGCGCGCAGGCTGACGACGATGTTGAGCATGCTTTCGAGGCGCCTGACCTTCTGCGAGATGCGCTGCAGCAGATAGGTGAGATTGATGCTGGTGCCAGTCTGGGAGCTGCTGCTGCGCACCTTGGCAATCACCTTGCTGCACTGGTCCAGCATGACCAGCACCTGACGCACGTCGCCGCCCTGATCGGGGCTGGCCAGAAAGGCGCGCAACTCCACGTTCTGCATGATGAACGGCGACTGATGGTCTTCCAGCTCCGGTCGGCTGCGCAGCAGTTCCGGCTCCAGCCCGAGGGCGGAAATGCGGTAGGACAGCACCTCGACCGCATCGAGGAAGTTCTCGGCACAAGCGGCGCGCTGCTCCGCAGGCGCCTCGTGAAAGCGCAAGGCCTCGATCAGCTGGCTCCAGACCGCCGTCGGCACTTCCAACACCCACTGCTCGTCACTGGGGCGGGGAAAGATCAGCGCGAACAGATCCTTCAGATAGTGCTTGTCGACCGCTGCCGGCAGAATCTTGTGCCCCAGCTTGCGCCACAGTTCGGAAAAGAAGCCGCTACTGGGCTGGATGCCGGATTCGACGAACAGGGAAACCGGCTTGTGCGCGGCCAGCAAGGTCAGGATGGCGTTACGTAGCGCAGCAGCCTTCGCCGGCTCGTTGTTCAGCACATAACACAAGGCTTGCAAAGCATGCGTCGCATGATCGACGCCGCTCAGCCGCGGCGGACGGATCTCGTCCACCAGTTCGGCCAGGAAGCGCGCCTCGCGGCCGCTGTCGTCGATATATCGGTCCAGTACGGTTTCTATCGTCATCTTGTTGTTTTGTCCCCTATTCCCGGCAGTCACCCGGTTACCGTCACCCCGCCAGTACCTCTGTCGGCGACGGTCTGTCATTCTAACCGCAGTCAGCGTGCAGGGTTCAAGCTTACCTTGGTTTTCCTGATTTCGTCGCCGCGCTTGAACGCCACGTCGACGGTCTGACCGGCATAGCGCTGGGCTGCCTGCGACAGACTCTCCGGCTTGTCCAGCACCTCGTCACCGATCTGCAGAACGACATCCAGCATCTGCAAGCCGGATTTTTCGGCCGGCGAGTTCTTGATGACAGCGACGACGATCAGCCCATCTTCCTGTTCCTGCGCGGTCGGCGGCCGCACGTGCAAGCCAAGCAGCGGCGGCATCTGCTTCACCCAGTAGGAAGCGTGATAGGCATAGCGGACCGAG
>JAVEWT010000074.1:0-8664 GCA_034004425.1 Methylophilaceae bacterium | reverse complement strand
TTCATAAATTGTTTGTTATGGCGTTTGATTTTAAGTATGTGTTATGGCCCGCTTCGGCGGGCTTTTTATTTTGTGTTACTGCCTTAACAGCGCTAATTGCATTAAAATAACCGGCTGACAATACCAGCAAATTGCGTATGACTGACAATATCGTCGAAATTGACAATCTATCGTTCGGCTACAAGGGCCGCTTGCTGCATAAAGGCATCAATATGTCTTTTCCGCGCGGCAAGATCGTGGCCATCATGGGCGGTAGCGGTAGCGGCAAGACCACGATCCTGCGCTTGATCGGCGGGCAGTTGTAGCCGGTCAAGGGCGAGGTGCGCGTCGGTGACAAGGTGGTGCATGAGCAGGGGCGTAACGACTTGCAGAAACTGCGCCGCAAGATGGGCATGCTGTTCCAGCAGGGCGCGCTGTTTACCGACTTATCGGTTTACGAGAACGTGGCTTTCCCGATGCGCGAGCACACCGATCTGCCGGAATCGATGATTCGTGATCTGGTCATGATGAAGTTGAATGCGGTCGGTTTGCGCGGTGCGCGAGATTTGATGGCGACCGAACTGTCCGGCGGTATGGCGCGACGTGTGGCGCTGGCACGGGCGGTGGCGCTCGACCCCGAAATCATCATGTACGATGAGCCGTTTGCCGGTCTGGACCCGATCTCCATGGGGGTGATCTGCAATCTGATCCGCAACCTGAACGATGCGTTGGGGGCGACCTCACTGGTCGTGACGCACGATGTAAAAGAGGCTTTCTCTTTCGTCGATTATGTCTATTTCATTGCGGACGGCGTGGTGGCGGCTGAAGGCACGCCGGCGGAGCTGCGCGAGTCCACCCTGCCTTTTGTGCACCAGTTCGTGCACGGCGAGGTCGATGGACCGGTGCCGTTCCATTATGCTGCGCCGGACTACCGGCGCGATATGCTGAGGGGGCACGATGTCTAGAAAGGTGGCAGTGAAACTGACAGCGGTGTTGCAGAACATCGGTCACCGGTTGATCGACCAGTTCTGGCGATTGGGATCTGCCAGCAGGCTGTTTGCCTACACCTTGCTATCATCCGGCGAAAGTCTGCGCCGGCCGTTTCTGGTGATCCGCGAAGTTTATTTTACCGGCGTGCTGTCGCTGATCATTATCCTGGTGTCGGCATTCTTTGTCGGCATGGTGCTGGCGTTGCAGGGCTACAATACCTTGCAGAAGTACGGCTCATCGGAAGCGATCGGGGTGCTGGTTGCGCTGTCGCTGGTGCGTGAGCTGGGGCCGGTGGTGACGGCGCTGCTGTTTGCCGGCCGTGCCGGTACGGCAATCACGGCTGAGATCGGCCTGATGAAGGCGACCGAGCAGTTATCGGCGATGGAGATGATGGCGGTCAGTCCGATTGCGCGGGTGGTAGCGCCGCGTTTCTGGGGTGGCGTAATCAGCATGCCTCTGCTGGCCGGGCTGTTCTCCATGGTGGGTATATTGGGCGGTTATCTGGTGGCGGTGCCTCTGATCGGCGTCGATGGCGGGGCGTTCTGGTCGCAGATGCAGGATGCGGTCGATTTCCGGGAGGATATCGTCAACGGTTTTATCAAGAGTTGTGTCTTTGGCGTCGCTTGCACCATGATCGCCTTGTTCGAGGGCTACGATGCGCCGCCAACTGCCGAGGGCGTGAGCCGCGCGACAACGCGTACCGTGGTGAATTCGTCGCTGGCGGTGTTGGGGCTGGATTTTGTCATGACTTCGTTCATGATCAGCTGAGCGGTATCGGGGTTTCTGAGGAGAAATGATGGATAGAACCAAGATAGATTTGTGGGTGGGCGTGTTTGCCGCGATCGGTATCGCGGCGTTGCTCGGGTTGGCAATGAAGGTGGGTAATCTGACGACGTCCAGCATCGGCGACACCTATACCGTGACGGCTGGTTTCCAGAATATTGGCGGTCTCAAGCCGCGCTCGCCGGTCAAAAGCGCCGGCGTTGTGGTCGGCAGGATCGATAGCATTCAGTTCGACAGCGCAACTTATGAAGCCCGCGTGACTCTCAAGCTGGACAAACGTTACCAGTTCCCCAAGGACACCTTTGCCAATATTTACACGGCGGGTCTGCTGGGCGAGCAATATATCGGGCTGGAACCCGGCGGTGACGAGGAGTACCTCAAGGAGAACGACAGGATCATGCAGACCCAGGACGCCGTGGTTCTGGAGAAAATGATCAGCCAGTTCCTGTATAGCAAGGCAACGGAAACCAAGGAATAATTTGCTGTAACAACAGTGGAGCGAGACATGAAAGCATTGTGGACCAGATTTGTATGGGTGTTGGCATTGGTCGGTTTCAGTACGGTGGCGGCGGCAGAGGTCGCGCCGGACGTGCTGGTGAAGAAGACGGCCGAGGAAGTGCTGGAAATCGTCAGGAACGACAAAGACATTCAGAACGGCGATCAGAAAAAGATCTTTGATCTGGCCGAGACCAAGATCCTGCCCAATTTCGATTTCGAGCGGGTCTGTCGACTGGTGTTGGGCCGCAACTGGGCGAACGCGACTGACGAGCAGAAAGCGCAATTCCAGAAGGAGTTCCGCAGTCTGCTGTTGCGCACCTATTCCAGCGCGCTGTCCAAATACCGGAATCAGACCATCGAATATCTGCCGTTCCGTTTGCAGCCGGAAGCCACCAGAGCCACGGTGAAGACCAGGATACTGCAGCCGGGCGGTCAGCCTATCGGCCTTGATTACGCATTGGAGAAAGGTCCGAGCGGCTGGAAGGTCTTCGATATCGTGATTGAGGATGTTAGTCTCGTAACCAATTATCGCAGCCAGTTCAGCAATGAGATTCGTCAGGTCGGCGGCATGGATGGCCTGATCCAACGCTTGGCCGAGAAGAACAGGGAAGCTGGCGTTTAATCCGCTTTGAACTGACGACCGTGGTTGATATTACGCAAAAAGAGGGAAAATGGCTGGTCAGCGGCAATCTCTTGCTCGATGACGTCGAGCGGCTGTTGGCGCGGAATCTGATGGTGGATGGTTCGCAGGCGCTGGAGGTCGATCTTGCCGGTGTCGCCGAAGTCGATTCGGTCGCGCTCAGCCTACTGTTCGAGTGGGTGCGCCAGGCGCGCGCCAATCGATGCAAGCTGGGTTACAGTAACCTGCCCGCGAATCTGGTCAGCCTGGCAACGCTTTACGGCGTGCTCGATTTCCTGCCTCTTGCTGCTGATAACGTAGCAAATCATTGATTCAATAGGGGCTTTGGCCTCGTTTATCCCGCATGATTCCCGCCATTAAAATCGAGCAGGTGCAAAAGCATTACGGTAGCCTGCAGGCCCTGAAGGGCATAGACCTCACCATAGAGCAGGGTGAGTTCTTTGCCCTGCTCGGTCCCAACGGTGCCGGCAAGTCGACCCTGATCAATCTGCTGGCGGGTCTGATCCGTCCGACCAGCGGCAAGTTATCGGTAATGGGTTTCGATGTGCAGGCCGAATACCGGCAGGCGCGTCACGCGCTGGGCGTGGTGCCGCAGGAGCTGGTGTTCGATCCGTTTTTCAATGTGCGTGAGATGTTGCGTTTTCAGGCCGGCTATTTTGGCCTCGGCAAGGAAAATGACCCCTGGGTGGATGAAATCATCGAGTCGCTGGGTTTGGCAGACAAGGCGCATACCAACATGCGCCGTCTTTCGGGGGGCATGAAGCGTCGCGCGCTGATTGCGCAAGCGTTGGCGCACAAACCGCCGGTTATCGTGCTGGACGAACCGACGGCGGGGGTGGACGTGGAACTGCGTCAGATGATGTGGGAGTTCATCAAGCGCCTCAATCGCGAGGGGCATACCATCATCCTGACCACGCACTATCTGGAAGAGGCGGAAACCCTGTGTTCGCGCGTTGCCATGATGAAACAGGGGCAGATCGTCGCCCTAGACAGTACCGCCAATCTGTTGAAGAAAATGCCCGGCAAGAATCTCGGACTCAAGCTGTCGGCGCCGTTGCCGGAGGTGTTGCGGCCGCTCCTGCGCCACGAGGAGGGGCGGGATTACATGCTGGCATTGAACGACGTGAGCGAAATCGAGCAGGTGCTGGCGACGGTCCGTCAGGCGGGTATCGTCGTTGAGGACATGCAACTGATCGAGGCTGATCTCGAGGATGTGTTTGTCGATCTGGTGGGCCAGTCATGAAACTGCTCACTAGCCAAACGCGCGGCCCATGGACGCTGTTCAAGAAAGAACTGCTCAGATTCTGGCGGGTCAGTTTTCAGACAGTGGCGGCGCCGGTGATGACGGCGTTGCTTTATCTGCTGGTTTTCTCGCACGTGCTGGAAGGCAGGGTGCAGGTGCACGGCATCAATTACACTTCCTTCCTGATTCCCGGTTTGATCATGATGTCGGTATTGCAGAATGCCTTCGCCAACAGTTCATCCAGCCTGATTCAGTCCAAGGTCATGGGTAATCTGGTGTTCGTCTTGTTGACGCCGATTTCCTATCTGGAATTTTTTCTGGCCTTTCTGGCAGCGGCCATCGCGCGCGGGTTGGTCGTCGGGCTCGGCATCTATCTGGCGGTGGTTTTATTCGTCGATTTGCCCTTGCAGCAGCCATTGTGGGCGCTGGTATTCGCGATATTCGGCAGCGCGCTGCTCGGCGCCTTCGGCATCATTGCCGGTATCTGGGCGGACAAGTTCGACCAGATGGCGGCGTTCCAGAATTTCATCATCATGCCGTTGTCTTTCCTGTCCGGTGTGTTTTATTCGATACATTCGTTGCCGACGTTCTGGCAACAGGTGTCTCATCTGAATCCCTTCTTTTATATCATTGACGGATTCAGGTATGGCTTCTTTGGGGTGAGTGACATGTCGCCAATGGTGAGTTTAGGCATTGTTGTAATGAGCTTTTTTGCCATATCATGGCTGGCTTTGCATTTGCTCAAGTCCGGTTACAAATTACGTGGATAGGATAGAGTTAAAGTTATGTTGAGTGCGGCGGAAGTGGAAAGTTATATCAAACATGGTCTGGCCTGTGATTATGTCCGGGTCGTGGGCGATGACGGCCAGCATTTCGAGGCGATGATTGTCAGCCCGCAGTTCGCCGGCAAGAACATGGTGCAGCAACACCAGCTGGTTTATCAGGCGCTGGGTGACCGCATGCGCGAAGAAATCCACGCGCTGTCGATGCGCACTTTTACGCCGGAAGCCTGGGCGCAGTTTCAGGCTGGTTGAATTTATTTTGGAGAATCAGGAAATGGATACACAGGAATTGATCAGGAATCAGGTCACGTCCAATCCGGTCGTGCTTTACATGAAGGGTAGTCCGCGGTTCCCGCAGTGCGGTTTCTCCGGTCTGGCAGTGCAGATCCTGCAGGCCTGCGGCCTGAAGGATTTCGTCGCCATCGACGTGCTGGCCGATCCGGCGATCCGCGAAGGCATCAAGCAATATGCCAACTGGCCGACCATTCCACAGTTGTACATCAAGGGTGAGTTTGTCGGCGGCGCCGACATCATGCGTAGCATGTACGAGCAGGGCGAATTGCAGAAGATGCTGCAGGAAGTAGCGGCTTAATTGGATAAACTGGTCATCGTCGGTGGCGCGCCTTTGCATGGCGATGTCACCATATCGGGTGCCAAGAACGCGGCCTTGCCCATCATCTGCGCATCCCTGCTGGCGGAAACACCATTGCAACTGTCGAGTGTGCCGGCCTTGCGCGATGTCAGCACGACCTATCGTTTGCTGGAGCATATGGGTGTCAACGTGACGGCCGGACAGGCCGGAGAGGTGACGCTGGATGCGGCCCATATCGTGTCGCACGAGGCGCCTTATGAGATGGTGAAGACCATGCGTGCCTCTATCCTGGTACTGGGGCCCCTGCTGGCACGATTCGGCCATGCCCGCGTTTCGCTGCCCGGTGGATGTGCTATCGGCTCGCGTCCGGTCGACTTGCATATCAAAGGGCTGAAGGCGATGGGTGCCGAGATCCATATCGAGCATGGTTACATCGAGGCAACGACTGCCCATCTGCCAGATCGCAGATTGCAGGGCGCCCGCGTCTTCATGGATCTGGTGACTGTCACCGGTACCGAGAACCTGATGATGGCGGCGACGCTGGCGCAGGGCACGACGGTGCTGGAGAACGCGGCGCGCGAGCCGGAAGTGGTCGACATGGCGGAATGCCTGATCAAGATGGGCGCCAGAATCGAAGGCGCGGGTACCGATGTGATCACCATACATGGCGTCGAGCGTCTCAGCGGCGCACAGCACCAGATCGTCTGCGATCGTATCGAAGCGGGTACTTACATGGTGGCCGCCGCCATGACCGGCGGCCGGGTAAAATTGCACAATGCTCGGGCCGACCTGCTGGATGCCGTTGTGGAAAAGCTGCGCGAAGCCGGCGCTACAGTTGAATATGACGCCAGCACGATCACGGTGACCGCCGGGCAGAAACTGAAGTCGGTCAATGTCCGCACGGCGCCGCATCCGGCGTTCCCCACCGACATGCAGGCGCAGTTCATGGCCATGAATGCGGTGGCGTTGGGCAGTGCCAGTGTGGTGGAGACGATCTTCGAGAACCGCTTCATGCATGTGCAGGAATTGCAGCGCCTGGGCGCCAATATCGAAGTCGAAGGCAATACCGCAATCGTGCACGGCGTGGATGGTCTCGACGGCGCAACGGTGATGGCTACCGATTTGCGCGCCTCCGCCAGTTTGGTGCTGGCTGCCCTGGTGGCGCGCGGCGAAACGACGATCGAGCGCATCTATCATCTAGACCGCGGCTACGAGCGGTTGGAAGAAAAATTGACGGCATTGGGTGCCAACGTGCGCCGGGTGCATTGACGGGAACACCATGATTACGATTGCCTTATCCAAGGGACGCATCTTCGAGGAGACGACGCCATTGCTGGCGGCAGCAGGCATCCACGCGCTGGAGGATCCGGAAACCTCGCGCAAGCTGATCCTCGCCACCAATCGCGATGACGTGCGCCTGATCATCGTGCGGGCGACCGATGTGCCGACCTATGTGCAGTACGGCGCGGCCGACCTCGGCATCGCCGGCAAGGATGTGTTGTACGAGCATGGCGGTGAAGGCTTGTACCAGCCGCTGGATCTGGAAATCGCCAAGTGCCGGATGATGGTCGCTGTGCGCGAGGATTTCGACTATTTCGGTTCCATCCGTCAGGGAGCGCGTCTGAAGGTGGTGACCAAATACGTGAAGACGGCGCGCGAGCATTTTGCCGACAAGGGTATGCATGTCGATCTGATCAAGCTCTATGGTTCTATGGAACTCGGTCCGCTAGTGGGGTTGGCGGACGCGATTGTCGATCTGGTCAGCACCGGCGGTACCTTGCGCGCGAACAACCTGAAAGCAGTCGAACAGGTATGCGACATCAGTTCCCGGCTGATCGTCAATCAGGCCTCGCTCAAGCTCAAACGCAGCCAGCTGCAGCCGATCATGGATGATTTCGAACGCGCGGTCGGTGCAAGCAGGCAATCTGCGGCATAAGCCGTATTGAACGGAATTCGGATATTAGACAAGCAGGAAAACATGAACATCAGACGTTTTGCAACCACAGATCAGGATTTTGACCAGAAGCTGAAAGCGCTACTGGCTTTCGAGACCGCGCAGGATGACAGTATCGACAACGTCGTTGCCGATATCCTGCGCAACGTCAAGCAGCGCGGCGACCAGGCCGTGCTTGAATACACGCGCAAATTCGATCGCCTCGATGTCGCCGACATGCAGGCGCTGGAACTTTCCCGTGCTGAATTGCAGCAGGCGCTCGACAGTTTGCCGGCAGACCAGCGACAGGCCTTGCAGGAGGCAGCCGACCGCGTGCGCCGCTATCACGAAAAGCAGCTGATGGCTTCCTGGACCTATACCGAGGAAGACGGCACGCTGCTGGGCCAGCAGGTGACATCGCTCGACCGCGTCGGCCTCTATGTGCCGGGCGGCAAGGCGGCCTATCCGTCTTCCGTGTTGATGAATGCGATTCCGGCCAAGGTGGCAGGGGTCGAAGAATTGATCATGGTGGTGCCGACCCCGGCCGGCGAAAAGAATCAGCTGGTGCTGGCGGCTGCGGCCATTTGCGGTGTCGATCGCGTGTTCTGCATCGGTGGTGCGCAAGCCGTCGCGGCCCTCGCATATGGTACCGATAGCGTGCCGCAGGTGGACAAGATCGTCGGCCCCGGCAATGCCTACGTTGCAGCTGCCAAGCGACGTGTGTTCGGTGTCGTCGGCATCGACATGGTAGCCGGTCCGTCGGAGATTCTGGTCATCTGCGACGGCAAGACCGATCCGGACTGGATCGCCATGGATCTGTTCTCGCAGGCCGAGCACGACGAGCTGGCGCAATCCATCCTGTTGTCGCCCGATGCGGCGTTTCTTGATCGTGTGGCGAGCAGTATCGAACGGCTGGTGCAAGAAATGCCACGCAAGGAGATCATCCGTACATCGCTGGAAGGCCGTGGTGCGCTGATTCAGGTACGGGACATGGATGAAGCAGCAAAGATCGCTAATTACATCGCGCCCGAACATCTGGAGTTGTCGGTGGAAGAGCCGCTCGCCTACAGCAAAAAAATCAAGCATGCCGGAGCCATCTTCATGGGGCGCAACACTTGCGAGGCGCTTGGCGACTATTGCGCCGGCCCCAATCACGTGCTGCCGACTTCGCGCACGGCGCGTTTCTCTTCACCGCTCGGCGTCTACGACTTCCAGAAACGGTCA
>JAVEWT010000073.1:0-8927 GCA_034004425.1 Methylophilaceae bacterium | reverse complement strand
TGTGCCCCCAGCCTTACAGCGCCTTGATGGTGCCCTTGGGCAACAGGGTCTGTACCGAATGTTTCTGGACGTGGATGTTGATTTCAGGTGCGATCTCGACATCGATGAAATCGTCGCTGACCTTGGTGATCCGTCCGACGATGCCGCCAGCTACCGTCACTTCGTCGCCCTTTTGCAGGGCGGCGACCATGGCGCGATGCTGTTTGGCCTGCTTCATCTGCGGGCGGATCAGCATGAACCAGAACAGAACGAAAATGATGATAAGCGGAAGAAAGCTGGTCCAGTCGGGAGCGGCAGCGGCTGCATCGGCAGCAAAAGCGGAACTAATCAACACGGTAAACCTTTCTCAAAAGCGCGAATGACAGAATGAATGCCGGTAAGTAAAACAATCGCAAAATTCTAGCATAGACTGTTGCGCCGGCGTTTGAATTCCTCGACAAAGCTGCTGAACCCGCCTTGTTCGATGGCGTTGCGCATGCCGGCCATCAGTTCCTGGTAATAATGCAGGTTGTGGATGGTGTTGAGGCGCGCACCGAGGATCTCTCCCAGCCGGTAAAGATGGTGCAGGTAGCCGCGCGTGAAATTTCGGCAGGTATAGCAACTGCAGTCCGGGTCGAGCGGACCAGTATCGTTGCGGTAGCGCGCGTTCTTGATCTTGATGTCGCCGTTGCGCGTGAACAGCCAGCCGTTGCGCGCATTGCGCGTCGGCATGACGCAATCGAACATGTCGATGCCCTCCGACACGGCGGCGACCAGATCTTCCGGCGTGCCGACGCCCATCAGGTAGCGCGGCTTGTCTTTCGGCATCTGTGGCGCGGTATGAGCGAGGATGCGCAGCATGTCTTCCTTCGGCTCGCCGACCGACAGCCCACCGATGGCGTAACCATCAAAACCTATATCGACCAGGCCGTTGAGTGAAACGTCCCGCAGGTCCTCGTACATGCCGCCCTGCACAATACCGAACAGGGCGTTCGCATTGCCCTCATGCGCCGCCTTGCTACGTGCGGCCCAGCGCAGGCTCAGCTGCATGGACTCATTGGCTTCCAGGTGCGTCGCCGGGTAGGGCGTGCATTCGTCGAAGATCATGACGATGTCGGAATTCAGCACTTTTTGGATGCGCATGGATTCTTCCGGTGTCAGGAAGCAGCTGTCGCCGTTGATCGGCGAGCGGAATTTGACGCCTTCTTCCGATATCTTGCGCAGGTCGCCGAGGCTCCAGACCTGAAAGCCGCCAGAGTCGGTCAGGATCGGGCCGTCCCAGCTCATGAACTGGTGCAGGCCGCCGTGCGCGGCAATGACCTCAAGCCCGGGCCGCAGCCAGAGGTGGAAGGTGTTGCCGAGGATGATATGGGCGCCGATGTCGCGTATTTCGGCAGGTGACAGCGACTTGACCGAACCGTAGGTGCCGACCGGCATGAAGGCCGGGGTCTGCACGTCGCCGTGTGCCAGTTTGAGCGTGCCGCGTCGGGCGGCACCGTCCTGATGGAGGAGGGTAAATTGCATAAGACGGTCAGTACGTGAGACGGTCAGTGATGGAAAGCCGCGATACTATCATATTGCCGGCATCTTGCCGGGTGCCTGCTTTTCCCGACATCGCACTGGTCATCATCATTTCCGTGCTCTTTGCTATACTAGGCCGATCATTCAGGAAACAAGTCCATGGCTGAAAATCCGCACCCTTTACGTCGCAGAAAATCCTTGATGGAACCCGGCTTGCGCGAACGCGGCATCTATCTTCTGCCCAATCTGTTCACGACGGCAGCGCTGTTCGCCGGATTTTACGCCATCGTGCAGGCGATGAACGGCAATTACGAGCATTCCGCTGCTGCCATTTTCATCGCCATGGTGCTGGACGGCCTTGATGGCCGGGTTGCGCGCATGACCAACACGCAAAGTGCCTTCGGTGCCGAATACGACAGCCTCTCCGACATGGTGTCGTTCGGCGTGGCGCCGGCGCTGGTGCTTTATGTCTGGGCGCTGAAACCGCTCGGCAAGCTGGGCTGGATCGCGGCATTCATTTACTGCGCCTGCGCTGCACTGCGCCTGGCTCGTTTCAATACGCGACTGGACGAAAGTGACAAGCGCTATTTCCAGGGTCTGCCCAGCCCGGCCGCGGCCGCGCTGTTGGCGGGTCTGGTCTGGATCTCGTTCGACAACCGCGTGGCCGGTACCGGCTTATTGTTCGATCTCATTCACATGAAATGGCTGGCTTGGGGCATCACCGTGTTCGCCGGCCTTTCCATGGTCAGCGATCTCAAGTTCTACAGCGGCAAGGACATCAACCTGCGTCGCAGCGTCCCCTTCATCGTCATTCTGGCGATCGTGCTGGCGATCGTGCTGATCTCGTACAGCCCGCCCGTCATCCTGTTCGTCATCTCGCTGGCCTATGCGCTTTCCGGTTATGTGATGTGGGGGAGAAACCGCTTTCTGCAGCAGCGGGATAAAACGCTATCGTCTTGATAGAAAAAAACAAAGCGCCATATGGTTGTCATTCCGCCGCAAAAGCTTTATATTGCGTCTACTATGTTTGCATATCCGCACATTTCAGTCGCAAGCGCTGTTCACCATCCGGTGGCTGAGCAGTCCGCCTGCGCTCGTGCCGCAGCCTTGCTGCCGTTCTCTTTGCTGCGCCCATACCTGCAGCGCCTGCTTCTGCTGCGCTAAGCGCGCACAGATACCATACCCCCCAATCCAGTTTTACCAACGTTACGCCATCTGAAAAAGAAGGCGCTAAAATTTATTGATCGAGGCAGGCAGGCGCTTGCCATTCAGTTGATGGAAAGATTATGAAAAATAACCAGTTGATCATTTTTGACACCACCTTGCGCGACGGCGAGCAGAGTCCGGGCGCGGCCATGACCAAAGAGGAAAAGTTGCGCATTGCACGGCAACTGGAAAAACTCGGTGTCAATGTCATCGAGGCCGGCTTTGCTGCTGCCAGCCAGGGCGATTTCGAGTCGATCCATGCGATCGCCGAAGTCATCAAGCATTCGACGGTCTGCTCATTGGCGCGCGCCAGCGAAAACGATGTGCGCCGTGCCGGTGAAGCCATCCGGCCGGCAGCCAAGGGCCGCATTCATACCTTTATCGCCACTTCGCCGATCCACATGGAGAACAAGTTGCGCATGACGCCCGACCAAGTGGTCGAGCGCGCTGTGCAGGCTGTGAAGTGGGCGCTGGAATACACCGATGACGTCGAATTCTCGGCCGAAGATGCCGTGCGTTCCGACATGGATTTCCTCGTGCGCGTGTTCGATGCCGTGATCAAGGCTGGCGCCAAGACCATCAACGTGCCCGATACGGTCGGTTACTCGATTCCGGTGCAGTGGGGCGAGCGCATGCGCCAGTTGATCGAGCGTGTGCCCGATTCCGACAAGGTGGTATGGTCCACGCACTGCCACAACGACCTCGGCATGGCCGTGGCCAATTCCTTGTCGGCGGTGTTGGGCGGCGCGCGCCAGGTCGAATGCACGATCAACGGCTTGGGCGAACGCGCGGGCAACGCCAGCCTTGAAGAGATCGTCATGGCCGTGCGCACCCGCAAGGACGTGTTCAATCTCGAAACTACCATCGATACGACGCAGATCGTGCCGACATCCAAGCTGGTTTCCAGCATCACCGGCTACCCGGTGCAGCCGAACAAGGCCGTGGTCGGCGCCAATGCTTTCTCGCATGAGTCCGGTATCCATCAGGACGGTGTGCTCAAGCATCGCGAAACCTATGAAATCATGCGCGCGGAAGACGTGGGCTGGGGTGCCAACAAGCTGACACTCGGCAAGTTGTCGGGCCGCAACGCCTTCAGGACCCGCTTGAAGGAACTCGGCATCGAGCTCGAAAGCGAGGAGTTGCTCAATGCGGCGTTCTCCAAGTTCAAGGATCTGGCCGACAAGAAATCGGAGATCTTCGATGAGGACTTGCACGCGCTGGTGAGCGACGAGTTTATCAGCGATGCGGCGGAAACCTTCAAGCTGGTCTATTTGAACGTTTGTTCGCAGACTGGCGAAGTGCCGCATGCGACAGTGACCATCGCCGATAACGGTCAGGAGAAAAAGGCCGAAGCCGACGGCAGCGGCCCGGTCGATGCGACCTTCAAGGCGATCGAGTCCATCGTCAACAGCGGTGCCGAGCTGCAGTTGTATTCGGTCAACAACATCACCAGCGGCACCGATGCCCAGGGTGAAGTGACCGTGCGCTTCTCGCTCGGCGGCCGTATCGTCAACGGACAAGGCGCGGATACCGATATCGTCGTCGCTTCGGCCAAGGCGTATCTGAATGGTTTGAACAAGTTGCACTCGAAATCCGAACGTGCACATCCACAAGTATAAAGAGACAGAACAATGAAAAACGCAGCACTGCCGCAAGGCAAGATACAAGTGACCAGTTATGACATGAACCGGCTGTTCGCCATGGCCGAACAGTTGCGCAAGCGAGGTGGCCAGCCGCCGGCGGCGCTCGATCAGCTGGAAGAGGAGCTGGCACGTTGCGCCGAAGTGAGTCAGGAAACGGTGCCGGCCGACGTCGTCACCATGAATTCGAAGGTGACGCTGAAGGACCTGACGTCCGGCAAGGAAATCACCTGCACGCTGGTTTTCCCGGACGAGGCGGATTCTTCGCAGAGCCGCATTTCGGTGCTGGCGCCTCTGGGCATGGCCATCCTCGGTTACCGCGTCGGTGACCGGATCCGCTGGCAGATGCCGAGTGGCGTACATGAATTGCAGATCGAGGCCGTACATTATCAGCCGGAAGCCGCCGGTAATTATCAGCTATGAGCCTGAGCGGATGCCGGTGTCCGCTTTGTCGCCGGGCTGATGCGTCATTGCTGGCGCGATGATGGGAGCGCATCCAGCCAGCGGCCAGCGCCTGCTGATCACTTTCAGCCTGTTGGCGCTCTATTTCATCTGGGGCGCCACCTATCTCGCCATGTTTTTCGCCATCGAGAGTTTTCCGCCATTCATGATGGCGGCGATACGTTTTAGCCTGGCGGGAGGTTTGCTCTATGTGCTCTTGCGTTGGCGCGGCTACCGCGCACCCAGCGCCAGAGAGTGGACCGGGGCAGCGGTAGTCGGCGTCCTCTTGTTGTCGGTCGGCAACGTCGCTGTGGCGATCGCACAAAAAACTGTTTCGACCAGCGCCGCGGCCATGGCAGTGGCGACGGTCCCCCTGTGGATCGCGCTCTTCTCCAGTTTGTGGGGTGAGTCGCATAGTCGGCGCGAGTGGTTGGGAATCGTGCTTGGCATCACGGGAGCAGTCGTACTGGCCAGTGGCGGCGCCCTGCGAGCCAGTCCGGAAGGCGCGCTACTGATTCTGCTGGCGACGGTCAGTTGGGCGTTCGGTTCGGTTTGGGGCAAGCATCTGCCGATGCCCGCCGGCGTCATGGGCAGTGCAGCACAGATGGTGGCGGGCGGCGCGGTGTTGATCGTGCTGAGTCTTATACAGGGCGAATCCTGGCCGGCCACGGTCACGGCGAAGTCCATGTGGGCGATGATATTTCTTGTCTTTTTCGGCTCCATGATCGCCTACAGCGCCTATCAATACCTGCTGAAAACCGTGCGGCCGGCACTGGCGACCAGTAACACTTTCGTCAACCCGGTGGTGGCGATGTTGCTGGGTGTCTGGCTGGCGAACGAGGTCATCGACGCACAGGAAATCGTGGCACTGTGCATCATCATCGTCGCCGTACTGATGGTGATGCCGTTCAGGGCCAAATCAGAAGTTTAAGTGGATTGGGGAACAGTTTGAATCTAGCGATATTTGATCTTGATAACACCTTGCTGGCGGGCGACAGCGATTTTCAATGGGGCCAGTTCCTGATCGAACAGGGCCTGCTCAAGCGCGAGGAGCATGAGGCGAAGAACATCGAGTTCTACGAGGATTACAAGGCCGGCCGGCTCGATATCTATGCCTTCCTCAAGTTTCAGCTGAAACCGCTGTCCGATCACCCGCGCGCCAGGCTGGACGCATTCCTGCAGCAGTACATGGAGCGCAAGGTGCGGCCGATGATGACGGACAAGGCCAAGGCGCTGGTTGATCGGCACAAGGCCAACGGCGACCTGTTGATGATCATCACGGCGACCAACAGTTATGTGACGCGCCCTATCGCGACGGCGTTCGGTGTCGAGCATCTGATCGGCACCGACCCTGAGCAGATCGACGGCGAATTCACCGGCAATGTCGCTGGCCTGCCGAGCTTTCAGGAGGGCAAGGTCAAGCGCCTGCACGAATGGCTGAACGCACGCGACATGTCGCTGGATGATTTCGGAACGAGCTTTTTCTACAGCGACTCACACAATGACCTGCCCTTGATGAGTCAAGTGAAGCAGCCGGTGGCGGTCGATCCGGACGATATCCTGCGCACGCATGCCGAGCAGCAGGGCTGGCCGATCATCAGCCTGCGTTGATAATGCTTGGTTGAATGTTGGTCGGATTCAGTGCAGCAGGAACTGCATGACGAACTTGGTGCCGGCATAGGCCAGCAACAACAGCACGAAGCCACTCAATGTCAGGCGTATCGCGGTAGGTCCACGCCAGCCATAAACGACGCGACCGAGCAGCAGGCTGGCGTAGATCAACCAGGAAAGCAGGGTAAAGACGTTCTTGTGGTTGAACTTCATCGCCTGATGGAAGATGTGCTCGGAGAACATCACGCCGCTGATCAGGGTCAGTGTCAGCAGCAGAAAGCCGATGCCGATGACGCGGAACAGCATCTTTTCCATGGTGATCAGCGGCGGAAAGTCCGCCAGTCTGATCAAGCTGGGCTTGTTGTGCAGGCTGCGTTCCGCTGCTGCCATCAGCAGCGCATGCAGGGCGGCAAAGGTGAACAGGCTGTAAGCGAGCAGGGCGATGATCAGGTGCGCCAGGAACAAAGGCTCGTCGGTATAAGGCAGGACGTTGTATTCATGGATGCTGCCATGGATCAGCACGAACACAGCGGCCGGCGGCAATACGAACGCCTGCAGGCTGTTGTAGGTCTGGCGGATGTCGGTGATCCAGTAGATCAGGACCGTCAGCCAGAAAATCATCGACAGAGCGTTGCCGAAATCCAGACTGAGGCCGACCTGCTGACCGGAGCCGACAAAAATGCTGCGGTAAAGCAACCAGGCGTGCAGCAGCAGACCGACGGCGATGGCGATCGAATGCCAGTGCAGTTTGCGTTCGCCGGGCGGAAGTTTGTTGCTGCGCCAGAAGTCGAAAGCGACGAAGGCATAGATCAAGGCAACGATCAGATAGGGTAAAAACGCGCTCATGGAATCATTGGCAATGCGTGTATGGGTTAAAATCCGAGTTCGTTTGTCACTATAGCATGCGGCACAAGTTAAAGTTAACGCCGTCATTTTCCGGAATGACGGCGCCAGGCAATACATCAAGAGGCTCCTGAATGTTAGAAAATCTCAGCAGTAGGTTAAATGGCGTCATCAAGACTCTGCGCGGTCATGCCCGACTGACGGAAGAAAATATCGCGGACGCCATGCGTGAAGTGCGCATGGCTTTGCTCGAAGCCGACGTCGCATTGCCGGTGGTCAAGGACTTCATTGCCAGAGTGAAGGAGCGCGCGCAGGGCCGCGAAGTACTACAGAGTCTGACCCCGGGCCAGGCCGTGATCCAGGTCGTGCATGATGAACTGACTGCGCTGATGGGCGACAAGAGTGTCGGGCTGGATCTTGCCGCAGTGCCGCCTGCTATTATCCTGATGGCCGGTCTGCAGGGTTCGGGCAAGACCACGACCTCAGCCAAGCTGGCGCGCCTGCTCAAGGAACAGAAGAAGAAAGTACTGCTATCCAGTGCCGACGTCTACCGGCCTGCCGCCATCCAGCAATTGAAGACGCTGGCGCAGAGTCTGGACGTTGACTGCTTCGATTCCAACGCAGACCAGAAACCGCTCGATATCGCGGCAGCCACGTTGGATTACGCCAAGCGCCATTTCTATGATGTGGTCATCTTCGATACCGCCGGCCGGCTCGGCATCGACGAAGCGATGATGGCCGAGATCCGTGACTTGCATGGCCTGCTGAAGCCGGTCGAAACCCTCTTCGTGGTGGATGCCATGCAGGGCCAGGATGCGGTCAATACGGCACGCGCCTTCGGCGAGACCCTGCCGCTGACCGGCGTCGTGCTGACCAAACTGGACGGCGATGCGCGCGGCGGTGCCGCGCTTTCCGTGCGCCATGTCACCGGCAAGCCGATCAAGTTCATCGGCGTCAGCGAAAAAGTCGACGGCCTCGAACCGTTCCATCCGGAGCGCATGGCTTCTCGCGTCCTTGGCATGGGCGACGTGCTTTCGCTGATCGAGGAGGCGCAGAAAAAGGTCGATCTCGACGAAGCGAAAAAGCTGGCGGACAAGGTCAAGTCGGGCAAGGGCTTCGACCTCGACGACTTCAAGATGCAGATGCAGCAGATGCGCAACATGGGCGGCATGGGAGCCCTGATGGACAAGCTGCCGGCCAATATCGCCGGCATGGCCGGTCAGATCAATAGCGATGCCGGAGACAAGGCGATTCGCCGCATCGAGGGCATCATCAATTCAATGACGCCCCTGGAACGGCGCAAACCGGAGGTGATCAAGGCCACGCGCAAGCGCCGCATCGCCGAAGGTGCCGGCGTGCAGGTGCAGGAAGTCAACCGCATGCTCAAGCAGTTCGAGGAGGCGCAGAAAATGATGAAGATGTTCTCCAAGGGCAATATGAGCAAGATGATGCGCGCCATGCAGGGCAGATTTCCCGGCATGCGTTGATTTTGCATTGACGCAGGGGGCAGATTTCAGGATAATCACGCCCTTTCCGTAGTCGGCAAACACTGGCTACTCGGGCTGTTAGCTCAGCTGGTAGAGCAGCGGACTTTTAATCCGTTTGTCGTGGGTTCGATCCCCGCACAGCCCACCAAACATCAAAAGGGTTAGCGTTTCGCTAGCCCTTTTTCTTGCGTTAAAAATA
>JAVEWT010000072.1:0-9354 GCA_034004425.1 Methylophilaceae bacterium | reverse complement strand
CCAGCCACCAGAGCATGGAGCGCGCCCAGAGCGAGATGATGCGGTAACGGGTGAGCGGCGGGAACGGAAAGGTGAGGATGGCGAACAGGCTGAACACCAGCGTGAACAGCCACTGACCGAGCGTGAACAGCAAGGAACGCAGGAAGATCAGCATGCGTTTGCGCCTGTCAGCGGTTGTCGTGGGCGATGATGCGCTGGGCGGCCTCGGCCAGGTCGGCGCAGACCCAAGTGCCTTCCGGGAGTCCACCTTCTTCCAGCGTCTTTTCGCCCTTGCCGGTGCGAACCAGGATGCTCTGGGCGCCGAGCGCGGCGCTGGCCTGCAGGTCGCGCAGGGAGTCGCCGACGCTGTAGACCGTGCTGAGGTCGATGGCGAAGCGGCGCGCGATGTCCTCGATCATGCCGGATTTCGGTTTTCGGCAGTCGCAGTTGGCTTCGGCGCTGTGCGGGCAATAGAACAGGGCGTCGATGCGACCGCCGAACTGGGCCAGCGCGCGAGTCATCTTGTCGTGGATGGCGTTCAGCGTCGTCATGTCGAACAGGCCGCGGCCGATGCCCGACTGGTTGGTCGCCAGCGCGACGCGGAAACCCGACTGGTTGAGCAGGGCGATGGCTTCGAGGCTGCCGGGAATCGGCTTCCATTCGTCCGGACTCTTGATGAAGTGCGGGCTGTCATAGTTGATGACGCCGTCGCGGTCGAGGATGACGAGTTTCATGGGGCACGCTCCTGAATCAATGGCCGGTTCGGCATGTCAGTCCGGCCTGTCTCAAGCCGCCAGCCTGGAGATGTCGGCGACGCCGTTCAGCAGCTTCGCCAGCGCGTTCAACAGGCTGAGACGATTCTGGCGCAGCAGCGGTTCATCGGTCATGACCATGACTTCATCGAAGAAGCGGTCGACCGGTTCGCGCAGGCTCGCGAGGCGGCTCAGCGCATCGGTGTAATCCTCGTTGGCCAGCAGCGAATGGATCTCCGGCGTGATGGCGTGCATGGCGGCGAACAGAGCTTTTTCGGCATCTTCGGCGAACAGCGCGATATCCGGCTCCGCCGGCAGATCGGTATCGACCTTTTTCAGAATGTTGATGATGCGCTTGTTGGCGGCGGCCAGGCTTTCTGCTTCCGGCAGCGCGGCAAAGGCGCGAACGGCGGCCAGACGATCTCCGATATCGGACATGCGTTGCGGACGCAGCGCCAGTACGGCATCGACCTCCTGCGCCGAGTATTGCTGCTCGCGCAGGCTTCCGGCCAGACGGTCGATGAAGAAGCTGTCGAGCGTGGTGGCGATGTTGAGGCCGAATGCTTCCTGCTCCTTGGCGCCAAGTTTTGGCAACAGCGCTGCCTCGAACACCCGGTAACAGATGGAAATCAGTTTATCCAGTTCCAGCGGCAGGGCTTTCTCCGTCAGGATGCGGATGACGCCGAGCGCATGACGGCGCAACGCGAACGGGTCCTTCTCTCCGGTGGGTTTTTCCCCGATGCCGAACAAACCGACCAGGGTTTCCAGTTTGTCGGCCAGCGCTACACAGGTGCCGACCGGGTTGGCCGGCAACGCATCGCCGGCAAAGCGCGGCTTGTAATGGTCCTCGATGGCGTAGGCGACCTCGTCGTCAAGGCCGTCGTGCTGGGCGTAGTAGCGGCCCATGATGCCCTGCAGTTCCGGAAACTCGCCGACCATGTCGGTGGTGAGGTCGGCCTTGGCCAGCAGTGCCGCCTGTGCGGCGCGTGCAGCCAGCGCGTCGCCGCCAAGCTCATGTCCGATCGCCCTGGCGATGGCCTGAACCCGAAGTATGCGCTCACCTTGAGAACCCAGCTTGTTGTGATAGACCACCTTCTCCAGCGCGGAGACTCGGGATTCCAGCGGTTTCTTGCGGTCCTGGTCAAAGAAGAACTTGGCGTCTGCCAGGCGCGGGCGCACCACGCGCTCGTTGCCGCCGATGACTTTCGACGGGTCGGCAGGACTGATGTTGGAGACGATGAGGAACTTGTTGGTGAGCTTGCCTTGCGCGTCCAGCAGCGGGAAATATTTCTGGTTGGCCTTCATGGTCAGAATCAGGCACTCCTGCGGCACTTGCAGGAACTCCTGCTCGAACTGGCCGAGCAGCACGTTGGGAAGTTCGACCAGCGCGGTGACTTCGTCCAGCAGCGCATCATCGTCGATCGGCTTGAGGTTCTGTCTGGCTGCGGCCTGGTTGAGCTGGCTGACGATCTCGGCACGGCGCTGATCGAAGCTGGCGATCACAGCACCTTCGTCCTGCAGTTGCTGGGCGTAGCTGTCGGCATTGAGTAGATTGATGGAATCGGATTTGGCTTCAAAACGGTGGCCGCAGGTGATGTTGCCGGATTGCAGGCCCAGCACGCTGACCGGCACGATGTCGCTGCCGTGCAGGGCCACGAGGCCATGCGCCGGGCGCACGAAGTGGACGCTGTCCCAGCCCGGCTGTTCGCAGTTTTCCTGCAACTGGTAGGTCATGACCTTGGGGATCGGCAGTTTGGCGATGGCGTCTTCCAGCGCTTGCTGCAGGCCTTCGGCGAGGCTGGCACCGGCTTGCACCGTATCCAGATAGAGGATGTCGGCCTTGCCGTCGTTTTCCTTGCGCAGCTTGGCCACTGCGTCTGCGTCCACGCCCAGAGCGCCGAGCTTCTTCAGCAGTGCGGGTGTGGCGTTGCCGCTGGCATCGAGGCCGACACTGGCCGGCATCAGTTTCTGCGCGACCGGTTTGTCGGTTGCCTTGGCGGCCACGTTGCCGATGTGGGCGGCGAGCCGGCGCGGCGTGGCAAAGCTGGTGACGACGGCGTTGGCATCGGCCAGACCTTGTGCGCGCAAGGATTCGACCAGTGCGGTGGAAAATGCATCGCCGAGTTTTTTCAGTGCCTTCGGCGGCAGTTCTTCTACGAATAATTCGACTAACAGGTTGTTGCTGCTCATGTTCAGGCGGCTTTCTTTTCTTTTTCCAGTTTTGCCAACACTTCTTCGGCCCAGGCTTTCGGCGCCATCGGGAAGCCGAGGCGGGCGCGGCTGTCCAGGTAGCTGGCGGCGACGCTGCGCGCCAGATTGCGGATGCGGCCGATGTAGGCGGCGCGTTCGGTCACCGAGATGGCGCCGCGTGCGTCGAGCAGGTTAAAGGTGTGGGCGGCTTTCAGCACCTGTTCATAGGCGGGCAGCGCCAGCTGGTTTTCCATCAGATGTTTGGCCTGTTTTTCGTGTGCGTTGAAGGCGGTCAGCAGGAAGTCGACATCGCTGTGTTCGAAGTTGTAGGCCGACTGCTCCTTTTCGTTCTGCAGGAAGACGTCGCCATAGCTGACGCCGGGCGAATAGGTGAGGTCGTAGACGTTTTCCACGCCCTGCAGATACATGGCCAGACGTTCGAGGCCGTAGGTGATCTCGCCGGTGATCGGTTTGCAGTCGATGCCCCCGACCTGTTGGAAATAGGTGAACTGCGTCACCTCCATGCCGTTGAGCCAGACTTCCCAGCCCAGGCCCCAGGCGCCCAGCGTCGGGTTTTCCCAGTCGTCCTCGACGAAGCGGATATCGTTCTCCTTCAGGTCGAAACCCAGTGCCTCGAGCGAACCCAGATAGAGTTCCAGGATGTTGGCCGGTGCCGGTTTCAGCACGACCTGGTACTGGTAGTAATGCTGCAGGCGGTTGGGGTTCTCGCCGTAGCGGCCGTCCTTGGGGCGGCGGCTCGGTTGCACGTAGGCGGCTTTCCACGGTTCCGGGCCGAGCGCGCGCAGAAAGGTGGCGGTGTGCGAGGTGCCGGCGCCGACTTCCATGTCGTACGGTTGCAGCAGTGTGCAGCCCTGTTTGTCCCAATATTGCTGCAGTGTGAGAATGATTTCCTGAAATGTGAGTGACATCTGATGTGAGCCGATTCGGATTTGGGCGAAAGGCCTGATTTTACTTCTTTTTGCGTAGCCACAAAAGGCAAACCAGGCCTGTGGCGCTGAGCAGCAGGAACAGCCAGTTGCCGAACAGGATGTAGGGCGTGCTGCCGGTGTAGCCCTGCGCCTCGCCTTCGAGAATGCCGGTACGGAAATGCGGCAACTGCGCCAATACCTCGCCGTTTCTGGCGATGATGGCGGTGGCGCCGGTGTTGGTCGAGCGCAGCATCATGCGGCCGCTCTCCATCGCACGCGCTTGGGATATCTGCAGGTGCTGGTGGGCGGCTGGCGATTCGCCATACCAGGCGTCGTTGCTGGTGTTGACCAGCAGCGTGGCCTCCGGCAGCTGGTAGATGATTTCCTCGCCGAACACGTCTTCGTAGCAGATGTTGACCGCGACCTTCTGGCCGGCGACGGACAGCGGCCGTTGGTCGAACCCGCCGCGGGACAGGTCGGTCAGCGGGATGTTGAGCCAGTCCTCGTAGACCCAGCCGAAGACACCCTTGAGCGGGATGAATTCGCCGAACGGAACCAGATGGGTCTTGCGGTAGGCTTGTTGCGGAGAAGTGCCGATGCTCAGCATGCTGTTATAGAAGGATTCGTTCTCGTATTCGACGACGCCGTAGAGGATATCGCTGCCGTGCCGCACGGCGTGTGCCTGGTAAGCGGCGAGATAGTCGTGCGGTACCTGCTGATGCAGCATGGGCAGCGCCGTTTCCGGCAAGACGATGAGTTTTGCCGTCGTGTCCGTGGTCAGCTGCAGGTATTTGTCCAGCGTGCGTTGCACCTCGTCGGCCTGCCATTTCATATCCTGCGCGATATTGCCTTGCAGCAGAGCGACCGGGATCGGGGCGCCAACGGGAGTGGTCCACGGCACCATCTTCAACAGCGCGCCGGCGATCCAGAGTGCGAGCAGCGCCGCCAGCAGGGGCTTGCGTTGTGACCTGACCAGCAGGCAGGCCAGCAGCGCTGCAGTGGCGGCGGTCAGCAGCGAAACGCCGTAGATGCCGAGCACCGGCAGGAAGCCGGCCAGCGGACTGTCAGGCGTCTGCGAGTAGCCGATGGCGAGCCAGGGAAAGCCGGTGAATATCCAGCTGCGCACCCATTCGGTCAGTGCCCAGAACAGCGGTGCGCTGAGCCAGACCGGCGACAGGCGTTTTCCGAGCCAGCCCGCCAGTGCCGGAAACAGCGAGAGGAAGGCGCACAGGCAGAAAGTGGAGAAAGCGGCCATCCACCACGGCATGCCGCCGAAATCGTGCAGGCTGATGTAAATCCAGTAGATGCCGGCGTTGAACAGGCCGAGGCCATAAAAGAAACCGAGCCATGCGGCCTGACGGCGGTCGGCAGCCTGATGCCAGAGATAGAAAAGACCGGCGATGCTGACGAGAGTGGCGGGATAGAAATAGAACGGTGCGTAACCGGCGACGGCGATGCAGCCGAGCAGGGCGGCTGCAATCAGCCTGAAGCGGGGCGAACGGAACAATGGGCGCAATCGAAATCCTGGACTTGAAGAAGAGGTTTCCTGCATTATAGCGGCTGGCTTGTTCAACTTGATTCGGGGGATGCAATGTTAAAGGAATTTAAGGCTTTCGCCATGCGCGGCAACGTGGTCGACATGGCAGTGGGTATCATCATCGGCGCCGCGTTCGGCTCCATCGTCAAGTCGCTGGTCGATGACGTCATCATGCCGCCGATCGGTCTACTGCTCGGTAACGTCGATTTCAGCGAACTGTTCCTCGTGTTGAAGGCCGGTGCGACCGCCGAGCCCTACGCGACACTGGCTGCCGCCCGCGAGGCGGGTGCCGTGACGCTGAACTACGGCCTTTTTGTCAATGCGCTGGTGAGTTTCATCATCGTTGCATTCGCCGTGTTCCTGCTGGTGCGCACCATCAATCGCCTGAAGGCCGAGGAGCCGCCTGCACCGCCGCCTGCAACACCGGAAGATGTGTTGCTGTTGCGCGAGATCCGCGATGCGCTGAAGAAATAAGCGCGACAGATTCGGGCAATAAAAAAGGGCGTTCAACGCCCTTTTTTATTGCTGATAAAAGTTACAGCACCATGTCCGGTGCCGGTTCTTCGTTCTGCGGTGCGGCCGGAGGCTCGACCGATATCTTCTCCTGGCCATCGTGGTTCATGAACACCACCATGACCACCTTGTCGCCGAGGAAATCGAGTTCGGTGGTTTCGTAATACTCGCCTTCCGGATTGGTGTTGATGAAGTGATAGTGCCAGATGGAAGCGATGATCTCGCCGGTGGAGGCGATCTTCATGTCTTCCATCTTCGACGGTTCGCCGAACTGTTCGATGATCTGCGCCTTGCTGTATTGGTTGATGCTCGCCACGAACTCCTGTTCGGCCGTCGGAATCTCGCTGGCCGGGGCGGTTTCTGCCGTGTTCTCGGCCAAGGCTGCACCGGAAAAGGCCAGTAGCAGGGAAAGAAGGAATGCGCGCATGCCGGTGCTCCTGAAAGTTAATGAAATCACCAACTTATGAGCTGGAGCTGGCGGGAAAAGTTCCCGCCCGCGCTGCCGGCATTTATGGATCGATCAGGCGGATTCGGCCTCGGTTTCGGGCGCTGCGATGATTTCCACATTCATCGAATGCAGGCGACGGCTGTCCGCCCGCAGCGCCGTGAAGCGCAGGTTGCCGATGGTGATCTGTTCGCCGCGTTTCGGCAGATGCCCGAACTTGCTCACCACCAGGCCGCCGATGGTCGAATATTCCTCGTCGCTGAAATCGGTCGCCAGTGCTTCGTTGAAGTCGGCGATCTCGGTCAGCGCCTTGACGCGGTAGCGGCCGTTGACGTCGCGGATGATGTTGTCTTCGGTCTCGTCGAAATCGTATTCATCCTCGATGTCACCGACGATTTGCTCCAGCACGTCCTCGATCGTCACCATGCCGGCGACGCCGCCGTATTCATCGACGACGATGGCGATGTGGTTGCGGTTGCTGCGGAACTCCTTCAGCAGCACGTTGAGGCGTTTCGATTCGGGGATGAAGACGGCGGGGCGCAACATGTCGCGCACCTCGAAATCCTCGCCGGCGTAATAGCGTAACAGGTCCTTGGCCAGGAGGATGCCGATGACGTCATCCTTGTTTTCCTCGATTACCGGAAAGCGCGAGTGCGCGGTCTCGATGACGAAAGGGATGAATTTCTCCGGCGGATCGGTGATGTCGATGACATCCATCTGCGAGCGCGGGATCATGATGTCGCGCACCTGCATCTCGGAAACCTGCAGCACGCCCTCGATCATGGACAGCGCATCGGCGTCGAGCAGATTGTTTTCGTAGGCGGAATGCAAGAGCTCGATCAGCTGCTCGCGGTCTTCCGGCTCGCGCAGCAGGAAGTTGCTCAGGCGCTCCAGCCAGTGTGGTTTTTCGTTGATATGTTCTTTATCGTCTTCACTCATGGGTGAATATTTTCCTTGTAAGGGTCGGGGTAGCCAAGATTCATGACGATCCCGGTTTCCAGGGTTTCCATCAATTCCGCCTGCGGCTCGGTCTCGTGATCGTAGCCGTGCAGGTGAAGAACACCGTGCACCGTCAGGTGGGCGAAATGAGCTTCAATATTTTTGTGTTGTTCCGCGGCCTCGCGCAGCACGACCGGCGCGCATAGCACGATATCGCCCATCAAGTGCGGTTCTTCCGCCAGCGGGAAAGTCAGTACATTGGTAGCATAATCCTTGCCACGATAGTCGCGGTTGAGCGCGCGGCCCTCGTTTTCGTCGACGATGCGCAGCGCGATCTCGGCATCGACACGCAGCGTCTTTCGCGCCCAGCGCCTGAACTGCGCCGCGGTCGGCAGGCCGCTAAGCGCGCTGGCGTACTGCACCTCCATAGAGAGTTTTGGCATTATTTCGGTGCGTCCTTGCTCGCGTTTTTCTGTTCCTGCTCCTCGCGCGCCTTGTCATAGGTTTCGTAGGCGTTGATGATCTTCTGCACCAGCGGATGGCGCACGACGTCTTCCGACAGGAAATGCGTCATGGCGATGCCGCGCACGTCCTTCAGCACCTGTTTGGCCTCGACCAGGCCACTCTTCTGGTGGCGCGCGAGGTCGATCTGCGTGACGTCGCCGGTGATGACGGCCTTGGTGCCGAAGCCGATGCGGGTGAGGAACATCTTCATCTGTTCCGGCGTCGTGTTCTGCGCCTCGTCGAGGATGATAAAGCTCTGGTTCAGCGTACGGCCGCGCATGTAGGCGAGCGGCGCGACCTCGATGGCGCCGCGCTCGAACATCTTGTTGACGCTGTCGTAGCCGGCGAGGTCGTAGAGCGCGTCATAGAGCGGCCGCAGATAGGGGTCGACCTTCTGCGCCAGATCGCCCGGCAGGAAACCGAGGCGTTCGCCGGCCTCCACCGCCGGCCGCACCAGGATGATGCGCTTGACGCGGTCGCGCGACATGGCGTCGATGGCGCTGGCGACGGCGAGATAGGTCTTGCCGGTGCCGGCCGGGCCGATGCCGAAAGTGATGTCGTAGTCCTGGATCTGCTGCAGGTATTCGACCTGACGCGGCGTGCGGCCGTGCAGGTCGCTGCGCCGCGTCATCAGGGTCGGCATGCTGTTGACGGCGATGGTCTCCGGGTTCAGTTTGTCCAGTTCGACCAGGCCGAGCTGGATCTCTTCCAGTTCGATCGGTTTCTTCGCGCGCAGGTAGAAGCTCTCCAGCAACTGTGCCGCCAGTTCCATGTTCTGCTTTTCGCCACTCAGGCGGAAGTGGGCGCCACGCCGCGAGATGCCGACGTCGAGCGCGTCCTCGATTTGCTTGATGTTTTCGTCCAGCGTGCCACAGAGGTTGGCGAGGCGGATGTTGTCTTCGGGGGTGAGGGTCAGTTCCAAGATTCAGTCTTCTATGAGTTCGCCGCGCAACGTGTGGCTCAGGGCTGCCGTGATGCGCACGTTGACGAAGCGGTTGAGCAGCGCCTTGCTGCCCGGGAAATTGACGATGCGGTTGTTGTCGGTGCGCCCGGCCAGCTCGTGTTCGTGTTTCTTCGAGACGCCTTCCACCAGCACCCGCTGCACGCTGCCGACCATGGCATCGCTGATGGCCTTGCCCTGGGCTTCGTTCAGGGCCTGCAGACGCAACAGCCGCGACTGCTTGATTTCCGCCGGCGTGTCGTCCGGCAGATAGGTCGCCGGGGTGCCGGGACGCGGGCTGTAGGCGAAACTGAAGCAGTAGTCATAGCCTACGTCTTCCATCAGGCGCAGGGTGGCTTCGAAATCGGCCTCGGTCTCGCCCGGGAAGCCGACGATGAAGTCGGAGCCGATGCAGATGTCCGGCCGAGCCGCGCGCAGTTTGCGGATGATGGATTTGTACTGTAGCACCGTGTGGTTGCGCTTCATCGCCATCAGGATGCGGTCCGAGCCGGACTGCACTGGTAAGTGGATATGCGACACCAGTTTCGGGATGCTGGCGAAGCAGTCGATCAGCGCCTGACTCATCTCGTTCGGATGCGAGGTGGTGAAGCGGATGCGTTCGATTT
>JAVEWT010000001.1:0-43975 GCA_034004425.1 Methylophilaceae bacterium | reverse complement strand
GCCAGTTCGTCCTGGCCGACGATGCGGTAGAGATGCTCGCTGTCGCGCTGCAGCGAGTAGAGCGTGACCCAAGCGCCGAAGAAGACTCTTTCCAGTCCCTGCTGCAGGGCAGGGTCGACCACCTCGGCGTTGTCCATGCGCTTTATCAGGAAGCGCATGCGCGAATCGATCTGGCGCAGGCGTTTTTTGCCGTAGATATAGTCGCCGTTCTCCGAACGGTCGCCGTTGCTCGCCGCCCAGGCTACGGTGCGCACGACCTCCGGCCGCTCCACCTTGCGCAGATGTTGGAACTCTTCTTCCAGTGCGGCAAAGCCTTCGGGCGTGATGTAGTTCTTGGGAGGTGCTGATTTATTTGCTTCCATGCCGCGTATGGTAGCGCACAGTCATGTCTGGTCAAACCTTGCCGGCCACAGAGGACACAGAGATTACAGAGTGAAAACATGGATGATGCATTTTGCGCAGATAATGCAGATGTCGTGCAGAACCACTCCGCAAAACAGGTCAAGAGTTATATCCAGACGGTTTTCTCTGTGTCCTCTGTGCTCTCTGTGGCTTATTGTTTTTAACAAGTTAAAATGACTCCGTGAACTCCTCACCATCACTCGTCCTTTGTTCCACCGCCCGTCTCGCACGCAGCCTGCGTATCCTGCATGCGCGCCAGCAGGCAGCCGGCCGGCAGCAATGGCAACCCTTGCCGGCCCTTACCATCAATGTCTGGCTCGAAGAGTGGATTGAGCAGGCGTTGCTCTGTGGCGACATCGCACCGGACGAGATGCCGCGCGGCATGCTGAGCGGCGCACAGGAGCGCCTGCTGTGGGAGCAGGCGATCGAGAGCACGCTGAAGGACCTTGATGCCGCACCGCTGTTCGACACGGCCGGTCTGGCCGCCGCGGCGCAGGAGGCCAATCGCCTGCTGATCGAATGGAACCTCAGCCTGGATACGGATGACCTTGCCGAGGAAACGCGGCAGTTCCTGATCTGGCGGCAGCGGTTCCAGTCGCTGTGCAAGCAGGGCGGTTGGTTGGAGCCGGTGCGTTATTTCAGCTGGCAGCTGCAATGCCTGGAAAGCGGTAGCGGCGAGGTGCCGGCCGATATCAGTCTGGCCGGGTTCGACCGGTTCAGCCCTTTGCAGCAAAGACTGATCGATGCCTTGCGCACGCGCGGCGCCAAAGTCGGCACACACACTCTGGGCTTTGACCGGTCGCAGGCAGCCAGTCGTGTCGAATTGAACGACCGGGAGGCCGAATGCCGCGCAGCGGTCGAGTGGGCCAAACGGCTGCTGGAGCGTAACCCGGCGGCCCGGCTGGCTGTCGTCGTGCCCGAGCTCAGTGCGCTGCGCGATACGCTTGCGGCGCTGCTGGACGAGGCTTTTCATGCGGATTGTGTGACGCCGATGTTGGCGCAATCGGCCCGCCGTTATGACTTTTCGCTGGGCGTGCCGCTTAGTTCGCAGCCCGTCATCGCTGCCGGCCTGAACCTCTTGCGATTCGGACTGCAGCGGCAGGCCTTGCCGCAGGCTGAGATTTCCGAGTTGCTGTTGAATCCTTACTGGTCGGCGAGTTTCTCCGAGGCCGACGCCCGCGCCCAGCTCGATGCCGACATGCGCGAATGGCTGCCGCTGACCCTGACGCCGCATCGGTTCCAACATTTCGTAGAGAAATCCCTGAATGGCGAGCGGCCATTGCCGCTTGCCGCTCTCAGCCAGGACCTGCAGGCCTTGCTCAAGCACGGGCAGTCGCAGCGTGCAAGGCAGCTGCCTTCGGCATGGGCGGCGGTATTCCGCGACATACTGCATGAAACTCACTGGCCCGGTGAGCGCAGCCTCTCCAGCCATGAATACCAGGCGCTGCAGTCGTTCGAGAAATCGTTACAGTCGCTGAGCGAACTCGACCCGTTGCTGGGGCCCACCCATGCGACCGAAGCTATAAAGCGTCTCGCCCAGTTGTGCAAGGAGCAGATATTCCAGCCCGAGGCGGCAGACCTGCCGCAATTGCAGGTGCTCGGCATGCTGGAGGCTGCGGCCGAGCCGCTGGACGCCATGTGGGTGATGGGCATGAACGACCACGTTTGGCCACCTGCGCCGAATCCCAACCCCTTGCTCCCCGCGCAATTACAAAGAGCCGTTGGCACGCCGAACGCCGATAGTCGTGTGCAGATGGAGTTCGCCGAGGCGATCCAGCGCCGGCTGCTTTCGAGCGCCGGCAAGGTCGTGTTTTCCAGTGCCCAGAAGGACGGCGAGCGCCTGCTGCGTATCAGCCCGTTGCTGCACGACGTGGCGCCGGCCGAAGACGACTGCCCGCTGTTCGCCACGCTGGCGGAAACGCTGGCGGTCGATGCACCCAAGCACCTGCATTTTCTCGACGATGCCAGGGCGCCGCAGATTCAGGAAGGCGAGCATGTCTCGGGCGGTACCGGCCTGTTGAAGGCGCAGGCCATTTGCCCGGCCTGGGCTTTTTACCAGTACCGTTTGCACGCCCGGGCGCTGAAAGCGCCGGTCAACGGGCTGGATGCGATGGAGCGCGGCACCCTGGTGCATGCCGTGCTTGAGCGTTTCTGGGCCGACCGACGCTTGAGCGAAGTGCAGGCCATGCCGGTCGAGACACTGGAAACGGCGGTGACGGAAGCAACGGATCAGGCGCTGACGGTTTTCAATCAGGAGCGCGACGCCAGTCTGTCCGCGCCGTTCATCGCGCTGGAGCGCGAGCGCTTGCGCAAATTGACCCTGGCCTGGCTGCAGGAAGCGGAGTTGCGGCGCGACATGGATTTTGTCGTGACCGCCCGTGAGCAGGAGACGCGCGTCACGATCGAGGGCATCGCCATCCGGCTGGTGCTGGACCGCATCGATACGCTGGAAGACGGCAGCCTGGTCCTGCTCGATTACAAGACCGGGCGCCAGAATGATTTCCGCAATTGGGCCGAGGACCGCATCACCGAACCGCAGTTGCCGATCTACGCGGCTTTTGTGCTGGCCGATCAGGATGTGGCAGCGGTCTGTTTCGCCCGGGTCAGAATCGACGACAATGGCTTTCTCGGTATCTGCCGTGATGCCGACGTGGTGCCCGGCGCTACGGCGCTGATCGACAGCAAGGGCCGCAAGCTGTTTCCCGAGGCCGATTTCCCGGATTGGTCGTCGCTGCTGATGCACTGGAGGAACAGCATCGAGAACATCGCGCGCGAGCTGAAATCCGGCGAGGCTTCGATCCGTTTCGAGGATGAAAAACAGCTGGCCTATTGCGAAGTGTTGCCGTTGCTGCGTCTGCCGGAACGGTGGCTTCAGTATGAACGGCCGGAGCTGACGGAGAAGATGCATGGGCAGCTGCCGGCGGGGGAGCAGCGATGAGCGCAAGCACACCGCAGCACTTGCTGGAAGAGGACGCTCAAAGCCGCATCCGCGCGCTGGATGCCAGTGAGTCCTTCATTGTCGAGGCGCCGGCTGGCGCGGGCAAGACCGAACTGCTGACGCAGCGTTTTCTGAAACTGCTGCAAACGGTGGACGAGCCGGAAGAGATCATCGCCATCACCTTTACCAACAAGGCCGCCTCCGAGATGCGCGCCCGCATTCTGGACAGTTTGCAGGACGCGGCTGACGAAGTGCCGATCGACAAGGAGCACAAGCAGCAGACCCGTGCGCTGGCATTGAGCGCGCTGTTGCGCAGCGCGGAACGCGGCTGGCGTTTGCTCGACAATCCATCGCGCCTTCGCATCTACACCATCGACTCGTTCAGCAGCCATCTGGCGCGGCAGATGCCCTTGATGAGCCGTTTCGGCGCCCAGCCCGGCGTGCGCGAAGACGCCATGCCGTACTACGAGGAAGCCGCCACCCGTACGCTGGAACTGCTGGAAACCGAGGATGGAGGTGCGAGCGAGATCGTGCAGCAGGCGCTGCGCTATTTCGACAACGACGCCTACCGGCTGAACCGGCTGCTCGCCGAGATGCTGGCCAGGCGCGATCAGTGGCTGGAGTACACGCAGGACAACGCAACACCCGAGATCGCCGAGCAGGCGTTGGGCCGCATGCTGCTGCAGGATGTCGAAGCGGCCGCCGCTTGCCTGACACCCAGCCGGCAACGGGTGCTGATGCCGCTGGCGCGCTATGCTGCGTCCAACCTTCCCTGCGAGCATCCGATCGCCTTGCTGCGCGACTGGGAAACGGAGATTCCGGCCAGGCCGGAAGCACTTGCCATGTGGCGCGCCGTCTGCGATTTGCTGTTGACCGGCAAGGACCACAAGGGCGGTTTGCGCAAGCGCCTGGACAAGAACATGGGCATGCCGGCCACGGACGAGGCCAAGCCGTTCAAGGATCAGCTGACGGCCTTACTGGATGACCTCCGGATGTTGCCCGGTGCCGAAGCGGCGCTGGCCAATCTGCGACTGTTGCCGGATGCGCGGCACGAAGACGAAGCCTGGCAACTCATCGCCACACTCGGCCGTCTGCTCAAGCTTGCCGTGGCACAGCTCTGGCTGGTGTTCCAGTCGCACGGCGATGTCGACTTCGTCGAAGTTGCGCAACGCGCACTGAAGGCGCTGGAGGACGAGGCCGGCAACCCGACCGATCTCGCGCTCAAGCTCGATTACCGTATCCAGCACCTGCTGGTGGACGAGTTCCAGGACACCAGCCCGACCCAGGTCAAGTTGCTGCAGCGCCTGACGCGCGGCTGGGAGCCGGGCGACGGCCGCACCTTGTTCGCGGTCGGCGACCCCATGCAGTCCATCTACCGTTTCCGCAAGGCAAATGTCGGCCTGTTCCTGCGCGTGGCGGAGAAGGGCATCGGCGATCTCAGCCTGGTCAGCCTGCGACTGTGGCGCAACAACCGTTCCTGCGCGCCGGTCATCGACTGGATCAACCGCACCTTTGCAGGCGTTTTTCCACGCTTTGACAATGAGCTTCAAGGGGGCATCAGTTACCGGCCGTTCGCCGCCACCAAGCCGCCGGAAGCCGGTTCGGCCGTTTACGTCCACCCCCTGATCGCGGGCGGCATGGAGGCGGAAACCGAAGAGGGCGATGAGCTGCCATCGCCGTCGCTCGAAGCGCTGCGATTGCAGGAGGCGAACAAGATCATCGAGATCATCCACCACACCAAGGTCGAGGAGCCGGACAGCAAGATCGCCGTGCTGGTGCGGGCGCGTTCCCATCTGCAGGCGCTGGTGAGTCAGATCCGCCGGCACCACCCCAGCCTCAGCTTTCAGGCGGTGGAGATCGAGGAACTGGCCAACCGGCAGATCGTGCAGGATCTGCTGTCGTTGACCAATGCCCTGCATCATCGCGCCGATCGCGTGCACTGGCTCGCCATCCTGCGCGCGCCCTGGTGCGGGCTGACGCTGGCCGATCTGCACGCGCTGGCCGGCGGTGACCGCAACCGCACGATTTATCAATTGATGCACGACACGGCACGGCTCAACGCTATGAGCGAGGATGGCCGCGCCCGGTTGCTGCACGTGCGCAATGTGCTGGACGAGGCCCTGGACCAGCGCGGCCGCCAGAGCATCGCGCGCTGGGTGCACGGCGTCTGGCTCATGCTGGGAGGTCCGGATTGCCTGTGGGAGCCGGGCGACGTGCGCGATGTGCAGGCCTTCTTCGAGCGTATCGCGAAGCTCGACGCCGGCGGCCAGTTCACCACCGAGCAACTGGCGGTCGAGGTGCAGAAGCTATATGCCGCACCGGATGCCGAGGCTGACGACAGGCTGCAGTTCATGACCATCCATAAATCCAAGGGCCTGGAATTCGATACCGTGATTCTGCCCGGGCTCGACCGCAAGACCGGCGGCAACGAGCAGCCGCTATTGATGTGGGAGGAGGTGCCGCGCGACAACGCCATGCACGATGCCGCGCAGTTCGACCTCATCGCCGCGCCGCTACCGGCCAAGGGCAAGCGCAAATCGACGGCGCCGACACCGTATGACTATCTGAAGCATCTGGAGCGCACGCGCGCCGGCAACGAGGATGCCCGCGTGCTCTATGTCGCCGCCACGCGTGCCGAGCGCTGCCTGCATCTGGTCGGAATCGCCCGGCGCAACGATCAGGGCGAACTGAAAGCACCGAAGAACACCTTCCTCGAACTGCTGTGGCCACATGTGCATGCCGATTTCGCCGCCGCCGGCGAATCGACGCAGCCGGCGGATACGCTGGACGAGGAGGAAGGCGTGCCGCTCGCGGCATTCGTACCGAAACTGGTGCGGCTGGCAGCGCCGGCGATACCGGCGATATTCAGCCAACGTGCGCACAAGGTCGCGGCTAATCCTCGTCAAGCTGAACAGGGGAGGGAGGCGCCGGGCTCGACACCCGAGGCTAAGCTCGATGCGCTGATCGGCGTGCTTGCACACCGCTATCTGGAATTCGTTTCCAGACAAGGGGTCGAACAGTGGCCGGCGATGCGTTTCGCCAGCCTGAAACCGGCGATGCTGAAATGGCTGCAACGGCAGGGGGTGAAGGTGGAGCAACTGGATGCGGCGGCGGAGCGCACCATCTCCATGCTGCAGACTACGCTGCATAGTGAAGACGGCCGCTGGCTACTTAAGCCACGCGCCGGCGCCAGTGCCGAGTTGCCGATCGCCACGCTGGATGAGGAAAGCGCCAGAATGCAGCGGCTGGACCTGACCTTTGTCGAGGATGGCGTGCGCTGGATTATCGACTATAAATCGACGGCCTTTGCGTCTGATGTCAGCGAACAGACGCTGCGCCAGCAGGCGGAAGCGCATCGGTCACAGCTGGAAAGTTACGCCCGCTTGTTTGATGCGGAAGGTTTGCCGGTGAAGACTGCGGTTTGTTTTCTGAGTGTGGGACGGCTGGTGGAACTGGATTGATGCTTGGCTTATGAAAGCGGACTCTGCCGCCGGGAACCGGTGAGATTCAACAGAGTCCGCAAGATATGGTTGGCAAATTACTGGCTGTTCTTGTGTTGCTGGAAATACCAGGTTTTGAAGGCGGACAAGGCCTGGATGCGCGTATGCGGATTGGAGCTTTGAATCCATTGTGTCGAACTGGCGCGTTTGGCAGACGGGGTCGTGCTGCCTGACATGCCCCAGCCCTTGATATTCTTTGCATTCATGGTGTGTTCCTCCAATAAAGTGATCTGAATCGATGTCATGTGTTTTTATGAGGAACAAAATTAATGGATTGCAAACCCGCATGCAATAGCAAAAAGATTAGGAATTTTTACTGTTTTAATAAGCAAAAATAACATGTGAGCATGCACGCGGGCTGCGGGCCGGCATGCGTAAGCGGACAATTGATTCGATAGAGGAAAAATGATGGCAATCCCATGGTTTTCAGTGTTGCAGGCCGTGCCCTGGGGGCAGGTGATCGACAATGCGCCCAAGGTGGTGGACGGCGCGAAGAAGTTCTGGAGCGCGGTGGCGAAAAAACCACCTTTGGAAGATGACGAGGTGGTCGATGTGCCGCCGGCTGCCGATGAGACGGCAGCCTTGCGGGCCTTGCGGCAGCGCCTTACGGTGCTGGAGAAGTCCAATGCCGAACTGCACCAGCAGATGCTTTCATCGTCTGAGCTGATCAAGAACCTGGCCGATCAGAATGCGCAGCTGATACGCCGTATCGAAGCCAATCGCAGGCACATGGTGCGGCTGACTTGGCTCGCCATCTTCAGCGCGATCGCGGCGCTGGGTGTCATCGTTTTCATCGTCAATCATCACGCCGCCTGATAGCGCAGTTCTTGCCCCCGGGGGATTCATGCCGGGAATCCGCGCTCATCTGGCGTGAGCTTTCTTGCCGGCGCTGCCTGCTTTAACGCAATTCCTTCAGCAGAACCTTGATCAGGTCGGCACGGTGCTGGATGTCATGTAGCTGCACCGTCACCCGCAGCTTGTCCGGCCCGTTCATGCGGCAGCGGCGGTCGCGTTGCAGCAGGGCGATCAGCTTGGTCGGATCGAGGTCGGCGCGCGGGTTGAATTGCAACTGTATGGCGCTGTCGCTGGCGTCGATCTTCAAAATATCCATCGGTTTAGCCGCCACGCGCAGGCGGTGGCAGGCCATCAGTGCCTCGCCCGGCTCCGGCAGCAGACCGAAGCGGTCGATCAGTTCTTCCTGAAGCGCGTCCAGTTCATCGTCAGTGCTGCAGTTGGCGAGACGCTTGTACAGCACCAGGCGTTCGTGTACGTCCGGGCAGTAGTCGTTGGGCAGCAGCGCCGGCGTGTGCAGGTTGATCTCGGTGGTGACGCCGAGCGGCGCGTTGATGTCCGGCTCCTTGCCCTGTTTCAACTGCTTGACGGCGTAGTTCAGCATATCGGCGTAGAGCGTGAATCCGATCTCCTGCATCTCTCCGCTCTGCTTGTCGCCCAGCAGTTCTCCGGCACCGCGGATCTCGAGGTCGTGCATAGCGAGGTGGAAGCCGGCGCCGAGGTCTTCCAGCAGCTGGATGGCATCGAGCCGTTTCTGCGCCTGCGGGGTGATCTTGCGGTGCGGATCGGTCAGCAGGTAGGCGTAGGCCTGGTGATGCGAGCGGCCGACGCGGCCGCGCAGTTGGTGCAGCTGGGCAAGGCCGAACATGTCGGCCTTGTTCATGATGATGGTGTTGGCGGTCGGCACGTCGATACCGGTCTCGATGATGGTCGTACACAGCAGCAGGTTGAAGCGCTGGTGGTAGAAATCGCGCATGACGTGTTCCAGTTCGCGCTCGCGCAGCTGGCCGTGGGCGATGCCGATGCGCGCTTCCGGCAGTATCTTCTCCAGTTTTTCGCGCATGCTGTGGATGGTGTCCACCTCGTTGTGCAGGAAATACACCTGGCCGCCGCGCTTGAACTCGCGCATCGCGGCTTCGCGGATGATGCCTTCGGAGTAATCGGTGTGGAAGGTCTTGATGGCGAGGCGCTTCTGCGGCGGCGTGCTGATGACGGAGAACTCTCGCAGGCCTTCCATCGCCATCGACAGCGTGCGTGGGATGGGCGTGGCGGTCAGCGTCAGCACGTCGACCTCGGCGCGCAGCGCTTTCAGCTGCTCTTTCTGCCGCACGCCGAAGCGGTGCTCCTCGTCGAGGATGACGAGGCCGAGGTTCTTGAACTTGACGTCTTTCTGGATCAGGCGGTGTGTGCCGATGATGATGTCGATCTTGCCGTCGGCCAGGCCCTGCAAGGCTTCCTTCTGTTCCTTTGCCGTGCGGAAGCGCGAGATCTCGGCGACCTTGACCGGCCACTCGGCGAAGCGGTCGGTGAAGTTGTTGTAGTGCTGTTCAGCCAGCAGCGTGGTCGGTACCAGCACGGCGACCTGGCGCCCGCCCATGACGGCGACGAAGGCGGCGCGCAAGGCGACCTCGGTCTTGCCGAAGCCGACGTCGCCGCACACCAGGCGGTCCATAGGCCGGCCGGACTGCATGTCGTCGATGACGGCTTCGATCGCAGATAGCTGGTCTGGTGTTTCCTCGAACGGGAACGCATCGGCGAAGGTTTCGTAATCGTGCAGCGACAGCTTGAAGGCGTGGCCCTTGCGCGCCTGGCGCTGGGCATAGAGGTTGAGCAGTTCGGCGGCGGTGTCGCGGATCTGCTTCAGCGCCTTTTTCTTGGCCTTTTCCCAATGGCCGCTACCGAGGCGATGCAGCGGCGCGGATTCCGGGGGGCCGCCGGAATAACGCGAGATCAGGAACAGTTGCGAAACCGGGACATAGAGCTTGTCGTCGCCTGCATATTCCAGCAGCAGGAACTCGGTCTCGCCTTCGCCGAAGTCCAGGCTGATCAGGCCGCGGTAGCGGCCGACACCATGATCTTCGTGCACCACCGGATCGTTTTCGCGCAGCTCCGACAGGTCTTTCAGCATGCCCTCGGTGCTGCGCGCCTTCTCCTTCTCGCGCCGGCGCTGCTGGCGCACCGTGGCGGCGTACAGCTCGGCCTCGGTGATGATGACGAAATCGGCGGTGGGAAAACCGCTGTGCAGCGTGGTGATGCCCAGCACCAGGTCGTCCGTGGCATTGAGGAACTCCTGCCAGGATTCGCACAGTGCGGGCTCGAGTCCGTGCTCGGCGAACAGCTGGGCGATGGTCTCGCGCCGGCCCAGGCTCTCGGCGCCTATCAGCACGCGTTTCCGGGTCTTGCCGAGGAAGTCCTTCAGCTTGTGCAGCGGGTGGTCGGCGCGGCGTTCGATGTCCAGTTCTGGCAAACCGGTCTTGGCTTCTGGCTGCAGCAGTATGCGGGCGTGGCGGTGGGTGGCGGCGAAGAATTCATCGGTTTTCAGCAATAGATGGTCCGGGTGCAGGATGGGGCGCTCCGGGTCATGTGCCAGCTGGCGGTAGCGCGATTGCGCCTCCAGCCAGAAGTTCTGTGCCGCGGCATCGAGATCGCCGTGCAGGCAAAGTACGGTGCCATCGCTCAGGTAATCGAGCAGGGTGGCGGTCTGGTCGAAGAACAGCGGCAGATACCATTCGATGCCACCGCCGGCGATGCCTTTGCTGACGTCCTTGTAGATGCGGCTGCGCGACGGGTCACCTTCGAAGGTTTCGCGGAAGCGCTGGCGGAATCGGGCGATGCCGGCCTCGTCGAGCGGGAATTCGCGCGCCGGCAGCAGTCGGATCTCAGGCACCGGATAGAGGCTGCGCTGGGTGTCGACGTCGAAGGTGCGGATGGTCTCGATCTCGTCGTCGAACAGGTCGAGCCGGTAGGGCAGGGCGCTGCCCATCGGGAACAGGTCGACCAGACCGCCGCGCACGCTGAATTCGCCCGGACTCATGACCTGGCTGACATGGTGGTAGCCGGCATGAGCGCACTGCTCGCGCAGCGCCTCGAGATCGAGGCGCTGGCCTTTCTGCAGCATGAAGGAATGGGCGGCCAGATAGGATTGCGGCGGCAGGCGCAAGAGCGCAGTGCCGGCCGGTACGATGATGACATCGCAGTTGTTCTGGCTGATCTGGTAAAGCGTCGCCAGCCGTTCCGAGATCAGGTCCGGGTGTGGCGAGAAATGATCATAGGGCAGTGTTTCCCAGTCCGGCAACAGGTGCACCTTCAGTTCCGGTTCGAACCAGGGCAGTTCTTCCAGCAGGCGCTGGGCTTCGAAAGCGCTGGAGGTGATGATGGCGAGCGGTTTTCTGACGGCCTGCTGTTTCAGCTCTAGCGCCAGCCTGGCCATTGCCAGACTGTCTGCGCCGACGACGATTTTTTGAACGCGTTCGGCCTGGCCGCTGGCCGGTACGGGAATGGAAAACTGCATGGGGAGGTGACGGCTGGAAAATGTGAATGCGGAATTATAGCCGCTGCCTGCCGGCAAGGGCTAATTCAGCTGGACCTGATTCAGTAGTCCAAGGCCAGGGCGCATGCGCTTTGGAGAGGACGGCGCGCTTGCTGGCGCTCGGAGAGCCGGGGCGCGGCCCGGCACCGTGATTATTTGGCGAGCAGCTTGCTGATCTGGATTTCGGCGGCAGTCCAGTAATCGACCGGGCTGCCCGCAAAGCCGTTGCGTTCCGCCAGGAAATAAGCGGCCACTTCGATCATGCGGTAGCGTTCTTCAGGGCCGACAGTGGGTTTCTTGGCGGCGGTCTTTCTCGGTGCTGCCGGTTTCTTTGCTGCTGCGGGCTTTTTTGCGGCTGCAGTCTTGGGCGCTGCCGGTTTTTTGGCCGCTGCGGGTTTGCTGGTGGTTTTTGCAGTTGTTGCCTTGGGTGTAGCCATCTCAGTTCCTTTCGTTGAGGACTTCATGCTGCTGATGATGAAAGCGGTAACCTTCAGGACAGATGATAACTCCAATAATCTAAACTGTTCCACCTACAGTGAGCCCGTCGATACGCAGGGTCGGCTGGCCGACGCCGACCGGTACGCTCTGACCTTCCTTGCCGCAGGTGCCGACGCCGGTATCGAGCGCCATGTCGTTGCCGATCATGGAAACCCGCTTCAAAACGTCCGGGCCGTTTCCAATCAATGTGGCGCCCTTGACCGGGTAGGTCAGCTTGCCGTCCTCGATCATCCAGGCTTCCGCCGCGGAGAAGACGAACTTGCCGCTGGTGATGTCGACCTGGCCGCCGCCGAAGTTGACGGCGTAGAGGCCTTTCTTCACCGACTTGATGATTTCCTCCGGCGCCATGGTGCCGTTAAGCATATAGGTGTTGGTCATGCGCGGCATCGGGATATGCGCATAGGATTCGCGCCGTGCATTACCGGTCAGCGGCATGCCCATCAGGCGCGCGTTGAGACTGTCCTGGATGTAGCCGCGCAGGATGCCGTCCTCGATCAGCACCGTACGCTGAGTCGGGTTGCCTTCGTCGTCCACGCTCAGTGAACCGCGACGGTTGGCGATGGTGCCGTCATCGACCACGGTGACGCCCCTGGCTGCGACCTGCTGGCCGATGGCATTGCTGAAAGCGGAGCTGCCCTTGCGGTTGAAGTCGCCTTCCAGCCCATGGCCGATGGCTTCGTGCAGCAGAATGCCGGGCCAGCCGGAACCGAGTACCACGGTCATGCTGCCGGCCGGGGCAGGACGCGCATCCAGATTGACCAGCGCCTGATGCACGGCCTTCTGCGCATAGTCCTGCAGCACTTCGTCGGTGAAATAGCTGTAGTCGAAGCGGCCGCCGCCGCCGGCCGAGCCCTGCTCGCGGCGGCCGTTCTGTTCGGCGATGACCTGGATCGAGAGACGTACCAGCGGCCGGATGTCGGCGGCCATGACGCCGTCGTGGCGAGCGACCATGATGACTTCGTATTCGCCGGCGATCGAGGCCATGACCTGCGTCACGCGCGGGTCGGCCTTGCGTGCGAATTTTTCCAGCCGCTCCAGCAGTCTGACCTTGGCCTCGGCGCTGAGCGAGGCGATCGGGTCCTGTGGGACGTAAAGCTGCGGCGCGCTGATGCGCTGTATGGACTGGCCGGATTGCTCATTGCCGGATGCGGCAATGGCGCGGGTGGCTTGCGCCGCCTGTTGCAGTGCCGGCAGATGGATGTCGTCGGAATAGGCGAAGGCGGTCTTTTCGCCGCTGACGGCGCGCACGCCGACGCCCTGGTCGATATTGAAGTTGCCGGACTTGACCTGGCCTTCTTCCAGCCCCCAGCTTTCCGAACGGCTGTACTGGAAATAGAGGTCGGCGTAATCCACCTTGTGCGACATGATGCTGCCGAGCACGTTTTGCAGTGCCGGGATATCGAGGCCGGAAGGCTTGAGAAGCGTCTCGGTCGCGGTGGTGAAATGCGAACCTGCCGCCGGGCTGGAACTGCTGGGAATCGAATCAGGCTTCATGTGTTGGGGCTCTGTGCAGTTTGATTTAAATAAACTATAGCAATTTATATATCAATAGATAATAAGAAAAATCATGATTCTCGGCTCATGATGCCGGCTACCTCTAGGGCAGGCTACGGTGCTTCAGTGCCGGCAAGCTCTTGCGCAGGCTGGCCAGGTAACCCGGGTTGATGGTCGCCAGCACGACACCGGAGCCGCGCGGCAGACGGTCCAGCACCACGCCCCAGGGGTCGACGATCATGCTGTCGCCATGGGTCTCGCGCCCCGAGGTGTGGTAGCCGCCTTGCGCCGGCGCCAGCACATAGGCCAGGTTTTCGATGGCGCGGGCGCGCACCAGCGTTTCCCAGTGTGCCTTGCCGGTGGTTTCGGTGAAGGCGGCCGGCACCACGATGATATCGACCGGGCCCATGGCGCGGTAAAGCTCGGGGAAGCGCAGGTCGTAACAGATGGACAGGCCGATCTTGCCGAAAGGCGTGTCCAGCGTCACCACTTCGCCGCCCGGTTCGATGGTGTCCTCCTCGCGGTAGTGCTCGTTGCCGAGGTCGAGTCCGAACAGATGGATCTTGTCATAACGGGCCACCTGTTTGCCCTTGTCGTCATAGACCAGGCAGCTGTTGCGAACCTTGTTCTTGCTGCCGCACTCGAGCGGGACCGAACCGGCGATGATCCAGATCTGGTGTTTTTTCGCAGTCTTCGCCAGAAAACGCTGGATCGGGCCGTTACCCTCGGTTTCGCGGGCTGCGACCTTGTCCGTGTCCTTCATGCCCATGATGGCGAAATATTCCGGCAAGGCGACCAGCTTGGCACCCTGATTGACCGCTATTTCGATCAGCCGTTCCGCTTCGCTCAGATTGGAGGAGACGTTTGGTCCTGATGCCATCTGAATGCCGGCGATCCTGGTCATGCTCGGCACGGCCTTGGTCTTGGATGTTCTGGTCTGTTTGCCCCTGGATTTGATTGCCATGATGTTCTTTCTTGCTGGATTGAATGCTTTGTCAGTACTTGTTTCTGCGATATGGACAGTATGCCTTACTGGCCCGGAATTTTCCTCACCGTCTCGTCCGGGTTCTTGTCGATCTTCTGCTCCACCGGCTCATCCCAGGTGCCGCTGATCGCATACTCCTCGGCGGCGAACTTGTTCAGCGGGTCCTTCAGCAGTTTCTGCGCGATGAAGGCGGCAGCGGCCACGGCCGGGCCGCCGGCCAGGGCGGCCAGCGAGACGCTGTCGCTGATGTAGGGCGTGACCTTGACCCGGAGTTGCTGGGTCTCCTTTTTCAGGTCGGTTTCGCCCTTGATCTCGATTTTGGCTACAGGGCCCTCGAGCAGAAAGTCGTCGCTGCGCATGATGCCCTGGTTGATTTCGGCGCTCGAGCTGATCTTGTCGAAGGTGAAGCCGCTGCTCAGCACGTCGCGGAAATCCAGGGTCAGCCGTCGCGGCAGGTTCTGCAGAGTGAGCACGCTGAACAGCCGACCAACCCCGGGCTTGATTTTCAGGATCTGGCCGCTGCGCGCATCGAGCGAGATGGTGCCCGAAAGCTGCTCGACGTTGAATTCGTGCGGACTGCCGGGCCAGCGCAATCTGCCGTTCAGCTTGCTGCTGCCGTCGCGGATGACGTCCGGGTAGCCGAAGCGGGCCAGCGTGTTGCCGAGTTGGTTGATCTCCCAGTCGACGTTCATCTGCGTATTGGGATTGCGCCGCCAGTTGTGCCATTCGCCGCTGGCGGTCAGGATGCTGTCCGGATTGCTGATCTTGAGCTGGTCGATATGCCAGTCCTCGCGCACTTCGCTGGCGCGCAATTCCAGCCGGCCGAGCTCCTTCTGGCCGAAGGTGAAGCTGTCGGCGACGATATCGAGGTCCGGGTATTCCAGCTTCTTGCTTTCCTGCGCGGGCTCGCCGACTTGCGGTGACTTGCCCGGTACGGTCAGGTTGCGCAGTCTGGCGACGACCTTGCCGTTATCCTTGCTGATCCAGCGCAGGTCGCCGTTCATTTCGCGGCTTTGCAACTGCATCTGCCAGCCGTCATCCACCTTGTTGGCATCAAGTTTCAGCCCGTTTATGCGGCGCTCGAAGACGTCCAGCGTTCCGACCGCCATGTTGACGCGCTGCACCGGAAACGCTGCCGGTTGCGTGGAGCCGCCGCCATCCGTGTCCTTGATCTTTTCCAGCACCGCCAGCCATTGGTCGAGATCGAGTTGCTCGAAGCTGCCGCGCACTTCCAGTCCGGGTTGTGCCGGAATCTCCGGCAGCAGATTGATGCCGATCTGGCCGCGGTCGACCTGGTAGGCGCCGTCGATCTCGTTGCGCAGTATCTGGGCCGAAATCTGGTTGGCCATGCTGATGACGATCGTGTCCTGTTTCGGTGCCTGCTGGCGTTTCTCGATGCGCAAGGGCATCTTTTCGTCGGCGCTCTTGCCGATTGGTTGCGGCAGGTCCAGCGCGAGGCCGGCCAGGCTTGAACGGATGGTGACGTTCACCTGTTGCGGTCGGATGCTGATGTCGCCGAACCAGTCGGCGTTGCCGCTGACCAGATTGCCGAGTTTGCTGCCGAGCGCGCTGCGGATGCCTGCATCGCTGATATTGCCGCGTGCGGCTACCCTGACCAGGCGGTTTTCGCCGCTGCTGATATCGAGGCGGGCCGGACCGCCGTAGACGCTGGCGCTGATGTTTTTGGCGCTGATGCCGGATTCGGTGAAATCTAGCTTGCCGTTGATGCGGTTAAGATCCGGAATCGAGGGGGCGCTCATGCTGGCGTTCATGATCTCGTAACTGCCTTTGATCTTGCTGGCATCGACGTTTTCCAGCGGGATCGCCAGTTGCAGATCGAGTTTGCCGTTGCCCGTGGTACGCATGCTGTTGGTCAGGCCGTCCGTCAGTTCCAGCACCGGGCTGTTGTTGACGAAGCGTATGCCGTCGCTGACCTGACCTTCGGTCTGGCCGCTGATCTCCAGTATTGGCTCGTCGGCATCCAGAACCGGGATCACCGCCTTGACCGTCTTGAACCGGTTGCCCAGAATGTTGCCGCCGTCCGCCGTCAGTTCCATGCGCGAACCCTGGAACAGCATGTCGAGGCTGAGGTTCTCGATGCGGGGCCAGCCCTCCGCATAATCCAGCAGGCCATTCTTCAGCCTGGCGGTGACCTTGAACAGTCCCTGCTTGGGGTCGGTGTAGGGGAACTGGTCAAGGCGGCCGCGCACGATGACGTGGATATCCGACACATCGCCGGAAACGATCGAGCTGTCGAGCCAGTCCAGCGTGTCCTTGCCCAGCATGATCGGGTAATAGAACGGGGCATATTTGCCGTCGCCGCGTTCGAAGCGGCCGTTCAGTTCGATGCTGGACGGTGTGTTGATGCCGTGCCTGTAGCTGGCGTTGATTACGCCATCGAGGTGTGGGCCGCTGATGGTGAGGTTGCTGACGCGGACGTCGGTGCCTTGCGCGTGGTGGCTCCATTTGACGATGCCGGTCAATTTCTCGGCAGGGATGGGCCAGCGCATGACATCCTTGATGTCGACCGCAGCCTGCTGGGAATTGATGGTGATGGTGCCCTGTTTCTCGTCGGCGTTGAGCTTGCCGCTCAAGTTGCTGAAGCCCGGAACCTCCTTGTATGCGCGGATGCCGAGGTTCTTGAATTGCATGCCGATGTCGTATTCGTTGAACTGCGCGCGGTCGCCTTTCCAGCGCAGGTCGAGGTTGCTGACAATGCCGGCCGGTGCCAGCTCTCGCAGGTGTTCGGCAGTCTTTTCCGGTAGCGGCAGGTGGCGGGCCAGGCTGTTGATGGCGGCCAGATTGACCTGCTCCAGTTCTACGCGGCCCTCCATCGTTTCCTTGCCCTGCAGCAGTCTGGTGCGCACGCTGAATGTGCCGTCTTCCAGTTGCAGGCCGTTGTTGTCCGTGAGTTTGATGCGCCGCAGGTCGACCGTCTGGCCGTCAGTCTGTCGCGACCAGATCATGCGGGCGCTCAGTTTCTCCAGTCGCGCTTCTTCACGGTCCCTGGCGAGCCGGGCGCGCACTTTCTGCAGAATGACATCCGAAGTCAGGCGATCGACTGCACCGTCCGAGAAGTCCAGCCAGAAGCGTGTGGCGCCGAAGCCCTGGTTCAGTTCAAAGGGAAAATCCAGCCACTGGCGCCACGCGGCGATATCGGTACCGTCCATGCGGCCATAGAGGGTACCGCTCCAGTCCTTGAGTTTGCCAAGATCGCTGCCGTAGACATTGCCGCGCAGTTCGACCGGGTGCGAGGATCCTGCCGAGGGTGTCGCCTTCAGTGCAAAGCGGTGGCGATTGATGAGTCGCTCCAGCACCGGGTTTTCCACAGTCAGCTGCAGATCGTTCAGCGTCAGTGCCGGCGCCTGGCGCAGGTCGTCCTGCCAGAGTACGGTGGCATCGACGATATCGATGCGTGACTGGCGCAGAACCCAGTTGGCCAGATCCGGTTCGGACTGGCCGCCCATGCGGATGCCGGCCACGACCAAGGTACCGTCGGCCTCGCGGCGCACGGACACGACCGGCCCCTGAACGACGAGGGCGGCCAGTTTGGGCTCTAGCGAGACGATGCTGAGCCAGGAGAGACTGGTCTCGACCTCATGCAGCGTCAGTGCCATGCGGTGCTCGGCGTCGTAGATCGCAACCTGGCGCATGCTGAGATGGGGGTTCATGCCGTTCCAGCTTGCATCGATATGGCCGATGGTGATTTTGCGGCCGACCGACTGGCTGATGCTGGCGGCGATCTGTTCCCTGTAGTGTTCGATGTTCGGCAGCACGAAATAGCGCAGGCTGAGGATGGCGAGCGCCAGCGCGATGATGGACAGCCACAGCGCAGTGATTGCGGCCCTGTATGTCCAGATCAGTGATTTTTTGACCATTGCTTGCTGCTTGCGCTAAGGTGTGATGTGCCTGTGCATTTTACTGCAATATTGCCGGTGTTCGCGGCCTCCGGCCCAGATAAATCAGAAAGTTCCGGCGATTGTCGCGCTTTGTTTTAGAATAACGCGCTTAGTCCGTATGTGCCGACATCGAGCCGGTCTTTAATTCATTCAGAATCCAGTCAGTCCGAATCTTGCTTCAATTCAAAAATCTCACGCTGGCGCGCGGCGTCAAGGTCCTGGTCCGCGATGCTTCCTTTCAGTTGCATCCCGGACACAAGGTCGGCCTGACCGGTGCCAACGGTGCCGGCAAGTCCAGCCTGTTCGCCATGTTGCTGGGCGAGCTGCATCACGAATCCGGCGAGCTGGAGATGCCGCCGGACTGGGTGCTGGCGCATGTCGCGCAGGAGACGCCGGCCTTGCCCGATGCCGCCATCGAGTTCGTGCTGGACGGCGATCGCGAACTGCGCAGTGTCGAGCAGGCGATCGCGGAGGCTGAACTGGCGCATGACGGTGCGCGACTGGGCGAGCTGCACGCCCGTTTCGGCGACATCGGCGGCTACACTGCGCGTCCGCGTGCCGCTGCCCTGCTGCATGGCCTCGGTTTCAGCGACGCGGACATGGCGCGTCCGGTTGCCGACTTTTCCGGCGGCTGGCGCGTCAGGCTCAATCTGGCGCGGGCGCTGATGTGCCGTTCGGATCTGCTTTTGCTGGATGAGCCGACCAATCACCTCGATCTCGACGCCGTCATCTGGCTGGAGAACTGGCTCAAGAATTATCGCGGCACCTTGCTGATGATTTCGCACGACCGCGATTTTCTCGATGCCGTGGTCAACCACATCGCCCATATCGAGCAGCAGCAACTGACGCTGTACCGTGGCGGATATTCGGATTTCGAGCGGCAGCGCGCCGAAAAACTGGCGCAGCAGCAGTCGCTGTACGAGCGGCAGCAGCGCGAGGTGGCTCACCTGCAAAGCTATATCGACCGCTTCCGCGCCAAGGCGACGAAGGCGCGGCAGGCGCAAAGCCGCATCAAGGCGCTGGAGCGCATGGAGCTGATCTCGGCGGCGCATGTCGATTCGCCGTTCAGTTTCGGCTTCAGAAAACTGCGGGCGGCACCCGACCCGCTGCTGGTGCTGGACGAGGTCGATGCCGGCTATGCCGACCGCACGGTGCTGAGCCGGATCAAGCTGACCATACGCCCGGGCGAGCGCATTGGCTTGCTCGGCCGCAACGGTGCCGGCAAATCCACGCTGATCAAGTTGCTGGCGGCCGAGCTAAAGCCTTTGCGGGGCAAGCGCACCGAAGGCAAGGATCTCGCCATCGGCTATTTCGCCCAGCATCAACTGGAACAATTGCGCCCAGACGAATCGCCGTTGCAGCACATGCTGCGGCTGGACCCGCAGACGCGGGAACAGGAGCACCGCAACTATCTCGGCGGTTTCGATTTCCGCGGCGACATGGCGACAACGCCCTGCGAAGGATTCTCCGGCGGCGAGAAATCGCGGCTGGCACTGGCCTTGCTGATCTGGCAGCAGCCCAACCTGCTGTTGCTGGACGAGCCGACCAACCATCTGGATCTGGAGATGCGCCATGCCCTGACCATGGCGCTGCAGGATTACGAGGGCGGCATGGTGCTGGTGTCGCATGATCGCGCACTGCTGCGCGCCAGTTGCGACCGCTTCATTCTGGTGGCGGACGGCAAGGCCGAATTGTTCGATGGCGACATCGACGATTACCGCGACTGGCTCGCCACTCAGGAAGCTGCTTCGAAGCGCGAGGAAAAACCTGCGGCAGACAAGCCGGCCGGCAGGAACGAGCGCGCGCAAAACAAGGCTGAGCGGCAGGCGCGGCTGGCCGAACGCCGCCCGTTGATCAAGGAGTCGGAAAAGCTGGAGGCCGATATGGCGCACTGGCAGCAGGAAAAGAGCCAGCTTGACGAACGCTTGTCCGACCCCGCACTTTATAATGCTGCCGACAAGTCCGGCCTGCAGGCTCTGCTCAAGCGTCAGTCCGAGCTGACGCAACTGATCGCACAGGCCGAAGAACGATGGCTGGAATTGCAGGAACAGCTGGAAGCCATGCCGACTTAATCACTAGGAACCGATATGAAATATTCAGAACGCCTCAGTCTGCTTTACGCGCTTTGCCTGAACGACGGCCGCGATGTCAGCCAGAACCCGAGCGCCATCCCCAGCGCCAATCTGCAGGATTACGATCCGCTTGAGGCAGCCAATTATCTGGCCTGCTACCTGGCGTTCAAGGCGATCCAGCAGGCGGAGCGCTCGCCGGCCGACGAGCGGGTCGAGAATTTCGACATGCTGAGCGTGTATCACACCTACGCGATGCTGATTTACGCGTTCCTGATGCTGCCGTTGGCCGAGGAAGGTGTCGCGCCGGATACCGAGGCGACGGCCGTGATCGTCGCCAAGACGCTGTTCGCCGGTCTGGCGGATGAGGAGTTGGCGGAAATCATCGAGTCAGGTGCGCGCAAGTTCCAGCTGATTGCCGACGCCAAGCAGGAGCACTGGGTCGATTATCGCCAGGATCTGGACAAGGCGACAATCGCATTCCTGATCGCCGGCACGGATGAAGAGGCGCCGTTCGACAAGGAAGAGGTGATTCCCATGCTGGGGGCCTTGCTGAGCATGTTGTGCGAGGCATTCAGTGACGCTTGAATTTCAGCTGTTGCTGGAACCTGCGTCGTCAAAATAAAACCAGCTATCGTCAATTTTGAGAAAACTGCTGGTTTCATGCAGTTTTTCGGCTTTTCCGCCGAGCTTGTAACGTGCGACAAACTCCACGATGGCGGCATCGGATCTCATAAGCTCATGGCGTTTGACTGACAAGCCCAGCCATTTCGGCTGGGGGTCATTTTCCAGGCCGAGCCGCTCTGGCCTGGTGTCCGGGTGCCAGGTTTGCAGAAGATATTCCTCAAGCTGAAAAACATAAGCCGAGTAACGTGATCGCATCAGCGCTTCTGCCGAGGGGGCGGCCAGACCGACATGGTATGGGCGACAGCAGTCGTCGTAGGGTTTGTTGCTGCCGCAAGGGCAAACCGGCGGGTGTTGTTTGATGTTTTTGGCCATGGGGATCCACAGTATTTTAAACAGGCTTCAGCCGAATGAAAGGCGGAAGCCGATGTTTAATTGCTGCTGAGGGTCATCTGCACCTTGGTCATCAGTTCGTCCGCGATCATGCGTCCACCCTTGGATTCGCGGATCGCCATGTGCCAGCGCGAGATGCAGGCCTTCAGTTGCGCGTAGGACGATGCGGTACTGATCTGCTCGGTCATGCCGCGTCCCATGAGGCCGAGGTATTCGGTGGTGCTGGCGATCAGGATGTTTTTGGTCTCGGCCAGCTGTTCCGCGGAGGGTTCGGCCACTTCGGCAGCCGCCTCATGTGCATGCGCGAGACTGAGCGGCCGCTGCGGGTCCTGAATCAGCCCGTGTGCAACCAGTTCTTCGACGATCTCGACCACCGCCAGCCGTGGCAAACTTTGTCCGATTTCGGCGAGGCTGCGTTTGCCGTCGATCAGTATCAGCACCTGGCGCTGCTTCGGGGTTAGCCTGCGCTGGCCGCCAGTGATTTCATCGATACCCGCCGCCGTTTTTTCGTAGACCATACTCCCGCTCCTGTCATCTGTGAGTCAGTCACGGAAAATAACGGCTGATTGTTGCCGTCGTGTGACAGCGCGCGGGCAGCGGTAGGGCGCTACATCATGTCAGCGGCATTCGCCTGTTTTATGCTACGGCAGTGCGCAACGGCCTTATTGATCCTTGTCCGGTTTTTCTGCGCTCAGCTTCGTGAACAGCCAGCCCAGGTAGGCGGCCATCGCAATCACAAACACGATGATGCCGAGGCTGAGCAGGCCGGAAAATGTCCCGAATAGATCCATCAACATGAAAATTCTCCTGATTATTTGGACGCGGTTCTTGTCTGGCAGATGCCTGACTGGAATTTTATGGACGGGCCGGGATGGCGTATTGATTTAAATCAAGCGCTGCGACATTCGGTCGCTACGGTGCCTCGACAGAACCCGGCGCCCGTTTGTCCGGGGCAGACGCAAGGCGCCCGCAACGTTTTTTTCAACGGGCGTGGTCAAGCGTCGCTGCACAGGTTTTTCATTTGTCGCCGGGGGGGCTTTGACGTAAAATAGGCTCCCGTCGCTGAGCGTTCATTCAGCAAATCATTAAGCCCCTTCCATGACCAAATATGTATTCGTAACCGGCGGAGTCGTTTCCTCTTTGGGTAAAGGCATCGCCGCCGCCAGCCTTGGCGCCATCCTCGAGTCGCGCGGCATCAAAGTCACCATGCTCAAGCTCGATCCCTACATCAACGTCGATCCGGGCACCATGAGCCCGTTCCAGCACGGCGAGGTGTTCGTGACCGATGACGGTGCCGAGACCGACCTCGATCTGGGCCATTACGAGCGCTACATCAGCGCGCGCATGGGCAAGCGCAACAACTTCACCACCGGCCAGATCTACGAGACCGTGATCAAGAAAGAGCGTCGTGGCGAGTATCTGGGCAAGACCGTGCAGGTCATACCGCACATCACCGACGAGATCCAGAACCACATCAAGCGCGGTGCCGAAGGCGCCGATGTCGCCATCGTCGAGGTCGGCGGCACGGTGGGTGACATCGAGTCGCTGCCGTTCCTCGAGGCCATCCGCCAGATGGGCATCCGCGAAGGTCGCGGCAACGCCTGCTACATCCACCTGACCCTGCTGCCGTGGATCCCCACGGCCGGCGAGCTGAAGACCAAGCCGACCCAGCACTCGGTCAAGGAACTGCGCGAGATCGGTATCCAGCCGGATATCCTGCTGTGCCGCGCCGACCGTCCGATTCCGGACGAGGAGCGTGCCAAGATCGCGCTGTTCACCAATGTCGCGCCGGAAGCCGTCATCTCCGCCCTGGATGCCGAGTCGATCTACGCCATTCCGGGCATGTTGCACGACCAGATGCTGGACGAAATCGTCTGTCACAAGCTGGGCATTCTGGCCAAGGCCGCCGATCTCTCCAGTTGGAAGAAGATCGTCGATGCGCTGAAGCATCCGAAGCATCAGTTGGATATCGCCTTCGTCGGCAAATACGTCGACCTCACCGAGTCCTACAAGTCGTTGACCGAAGCGCTGATCCACGCCGGTATCCACACCCATTCCAAGATCAAGATCCATTACATCGATTCGGAAGATATCGAGAAGAACGGCACCGATTGCCTCAAGGCGATGGATGCGGTTCTCGTGCCCGGTGGCTTCGGCAAGCGTGGCACCGAAGGCAAGATCGCCGCTATCCGCTACGCGCGCGAGAACAAAAAGCCTTACCTCGGCATCTGTCTCGGCATGCAGCTGGCGGTCATCGAGTTCGCCCGCAATGTGGCCAAGCTGAAAGATGCCAACAGCACCGAATTCAATCCAGAGACGCCGCATCCTCTGGTCGGCCTTATAACCGAATGGCAGGACGCCAGCGGCAAGGTCGAGAAGCGTTCGGAAGACTCCGACCTCGGCGGCACCATGCGCCTGGGCGCGCAGAAATGCCCGATCGAAGCCGGCACGCTGGCCGCGCAGATCTATGGCAAGGAAGTCAACGAGCGCCACCGTCACCGCTACGAAGTGAACAACCACTATGTCGATCAGCTGAAGGCCGCAGGCCTCGTCATTTCCGCCCGCACGCCAAGCGAGCAACTGTGCGAAATGATCGAGCTGCCGCAGGACGTGCACCCCTGGTTCGTGGCCTGCCAGTTCCATCCGGAATTCACCTCGAACCCGCGTAGCGGCCACCCGTTGTTCAAGTCCTACGTCGAAGCGGCGCTGAAAGCCAAGGGGGCGATCAAATGAAGCTCTGCGGTTTTGAAGTCGGCCTCGACCGGCCGCTGTTCCTGATCGCCGGCCCCTGCGTCATCGAGTCGCAACAGATGGCGATCGACACGGCCGGACAGTTGAAGGAAATCACCGACGCGCTCGGCATTCCCTTCATCTACAAGTCGTCCTACGACAAGGCCAACCGCAGCTCGAACAAGACCTTCCGCGGTTTTGGCATGGAAGAAGGACTGAAGATACTCGACGAAGTCCGGCGCCAGATCGGCGTGCCCATCCTGACCGACGTTCACACCGAGGAGCAGGTGGAGCCGGTGGCTGCGGTGGTCGACGTACTGCAGACGCCGGCCTTTCTCTGTCGCCAGACCGATTTCATCACCGCCTGCGCCCGCTCCGGCAAGCCGGTCAACATCAAGAAGGGCCAGTTCCTGGCCCCTGGCGACATGAAGAACGTCGTGCAGAAAGCCAAGGAGGCGAACGGCGGTCTCGACAACATCATGGTCTGCGAACGCGGCGTATCCTTTGGCTATAACACGCTGGTATCGGACATGCGCAGCCTCGCCATCATGCGCGAGACCGATTGCCCTGTCGTCTTCGACGCCACCCATTCCGTGCAGCAGCCTGGCGGGCAGGGCGACAAGAGCGGCGGCCAGCGCGAGTTCGTGCCGGTGCTGGCGAGGGCGGCGGTCGCCAGCGGCATTGCCGGCATCTTCATGGAAACCCACCCGGACCCAGCCAAGGCATTGTCGGACGGCCCCAACGCCTGGCCTTTGCCGAAGATGAAGGATTTGCTGACCGTGCTGGTCGATCTCGACCGGCTGGTGAAAAAGGCCGGCTTCATCGAGCAGACGCTTTAAGCCCGGCAACTGGAACAGCTATCTATTCCGGTACCATTGGCACTGAATACCATAATTCAATGTAGAGGAAAGCATCATGAGCGCAATTGTTGACATCATCGCCCGCGAAATCATCGATTCCCGCGGCAACCCCACTGTTGAAGCCGACGTGCTGCTGGAGTCCGGCATCATCGGTCGTGCTGCCGTGCCCTCAGGCGCCTCCACCGGCACCAAGGAGGCGGTCGAACTGCGCGACGGCGACAAGTCGCGTTACCTGGGCAAGGGTGTGCTGCAAGCCGTGGAGAACGTCAACACCGAGATCGCCGAAGCGCTGGTCGGGCTTGACGTCGAGGAGCAGAGCTTCATCGACAACACGCTGATCGAACTGGATGGCAGCGAGAACAAGGAGCGCCTCGGCGCCAATGCCATCCTCGCCGTTTCCATGGCCTGTGCCCGTGCCGCTGCCGAGGAATCCGGCCTGCCGCTCTACCGCTATCTCGGCGGTTCGGCTCAGATGCAGCTGCCGACACCGATGATGAACATCATCAACGGTGGTGCGCACGCCGAGAACAGTGTCGACATGCAGGAGTTCATGATTATCCCGGCCGGCTTGCCCAGCTTCCGCGAAGCACTGCGCGCCGGCGCCGAAGTTTTCCATGCGCTGAAGAAGACCTTGCACAAGAACGGTCTGGCCACCACCGTCGGCGATGAAGGCGGTTTCGCGCCCGACCTGCCGTCCAACGAGGCAGCCATCCAGTACATCCTGGAGGCCATCTCTGACGCCGGTTACGAGCCGGGCCGCGACATCCTGCTGGGTCTCGATTGCGCCAGCTCCGAATTCTACAAGGACGGCCTGTATCACCTGGAATCCGAAGGGTTGCAGCTCACCTCCGCGCAATTCGCCGACTATCTTGCGACCTGGGTCGACAAGTATCCGATCGTCAGCATCGAGGACGGCATGAGCGAACACGACTGGGACGGCTGGAAGCTGCTGACCGACCGCATGGGCCGTAACGTGCAGCTGGTCGGTGATGACCTCTTCGTGACCAACGCCAAGATCCTGCGCGAGGGCATCGCCCGCGGCGTCGGCAACTCCGTGCTGATCAAGGTCAACCAGATCGGTACGCTGACCGAAACCTTCACCACCATCGAAACCGCCAAGCGTGCCGGCTATACCTCGGTCATCTCGCACCGCTCCGGCGAGACCGAAGACACGACCATCGCCGACATCTCGGTGGCGACCAATGCGCTGCAGATCAAGACCGGTTCGCTTTCGCGTTCCGAGCGTATCGCCAAGTACAACCAGCTGCTGCGCATCGAGGAAGAACTGGGCAGCGCCGGCAGCTATGCCGGCATGGACGCCTTCTATCATCTGGCACGCTGACCCGCAGTAGCCACGCTGATTCCGGGCCCGTATATTGAGCTTTTGTGAGAGCGCTGACGCTGATTTTCGTCGTCCTGATTGCCCTGCTGCAATATCCGTTGTGGCTGGGCAAGGGCAGTTGGCTCAAGGTCTGGGACCTGAACCGGCAGATCGGCGAACAGCAGAAGCTCAACGCTGACTTGAAGGTGCGCAACGACGCAGTGGATGCCGAGGTGCGCGACCTCAAGCAGGGTTTCGCCGCGATCGAGGAACGCGCTCGCAGCGAACTCGGCATGATCAAGCAGGACGAGGTGTTCTATCAGGTGTTCGAAGGCATGACGCCCAAGGCGGTCGAGACGCCTGCCAGCCCGGCAGTCGCCGACTGAGCGGCCTCAAGACGTAACGGCCTGATACTCAGGCCGGCAGCTCGTAGGGCAAGGTTCCCAGCCTCAAGGTTTCTCCGCCGTTCTGCGTAAGATAGAGACCTGGCGCTTCCATCGCTTCCATCCGCAATTCTGCCAGTGCATCCATGCCGCCGTCCGGCGCCGGTGCTACCCTGACCAGCATACCCACAACAGCTTCGCTGCCATTTTGCGCTTTGTCGTCATGCTGTCCGGTGCCGGCATAGAGCGGGTCGCCTGCTTCAGCAGTCAGGCCGGCCGGAATGTGCACGGGCAGCGTGCGGCGTTTGACCTTGCCCAGATAATGCGTGCGGGCGACGATTTCCTGGCCGGTGTAACAGCCCTTCTTGAAACTGATGCCGCCCAGTGCGTCGAGGTTGACCATCTGCGGCACAAAGGCTTCTTGCGTGGCGGGGCTAATGTCCGGAATGCCGGCTTCCACTTCCAGCCAGTCCCAGCAGGCTGCGCCTGCCGGCCTCGCCTGTTGGCGCAATGATTCCCATAGCGCCTGTGCCTTGTCCGCGGTCACGAAGATCTCGTAGCGCGGCCGTTGACCGGGCAAGCGGATGATGCGGACTTCCGGCAGGTTCAATTGGTCGTGCGCAAGCCGCGGCGCCTGGCCGAAGTGTTGCAGCAGCAGTGCTTCCGCATCCGTGCCGGCAAGGCCGAGTCGCACGATGTCGTCCGATGCGTCATGAATCGTGACCTTGGAGCGCAGCACGTACATCTTCAGCCGTTTCATGATGGGTTCCAGCAGTTGCCGGTTCAGCTGCAGGTAGATTTTCTCGTCGTGCGCAAATGCAAGGAATAACGCCAGCAGGCGTCCCTTGGCCGTGCAGTAGCCGGCATAGTGACTGTGGCTGCCGTCCAGTTGTTTGATGTCGTTGGTCAATTGGCCCTGCAGGAAGGCCACGCGGTCATCGCCTTCGATGTCGAGCAGGCCAAGATGCGAGAGGTCTGCCAGAACGGTAGCGTTTGCGCTCGCCTGCAGTTCCTGTTGCGGATCGCCGAAATGCAGAACGCGCTGGCCGGCGATCTCCGCTTGTTGGGTGATGAGGAATGAATGCCACTGTGTCATGATCGGTTTGTTCACTGATAGATATCGCGGGTTGATAATGTCGCCACGGGCGGTCTGTCGGGATATGATTCGCCACAGTAGCGTTTTCAAAGTAGCGTTTGTGCCACTGAAGGGAATCGTTTGTCCTATTATAGCGCCAAGCCCGTGCAACTCGCGTTGATGCCTTCATCACTTCTCGTCCGGGTTATCGGCCTTGTCGCTCTGACCGCTGTGCTCGTGCTGCTGTTCCTGCCGGTGCCGGTCTTCCTGAAATGCTTGCTGATGGGCCTCGTCCTCCTCGCTGCCGTCCATGCCTATCGTCGTCATGCCATGCTGACGGCACCCGACGCCATCGTGCGGCTGAGCCTGAATCCGGAGTCAGGTCTGGAGATGGAGCGGAGGGATGGTCAAACGCGGCTGGTGACCGTGCGTGAGGACAGTTTTGTCGCCGCCTGGCTGACGGTGCTGAACCTGCGGTCGGTGGAAGGCCGTCAATGCCATACGCTGTTGCTGCTGGCGGACAACGTCGACCCGGCTGCTTTCAGACAACTGCGGGTCTGGCTCAAATGGGGGCGGGAGGTGCCGGCAAGTGCGAGGCCGGAGTCAGGCTGATTTCTGCCGGCGCTCCGTTGATTTTCTCCAGCGTTCCATCAGGCGCTTCAACCGCTCGCCTGTCTGCTGCAGCGGGTGTTTCGGGAAGTAGGCGAGCAGCAACAAAATGCCGGCAACGCTTGCGAGCACCCAGTCGATCTCGTACGGAGCGATGTCGCGCCGTGCCGGTTTCTGTTCTTTCATGGCGGCCAGGATGTTCTGCAGTTTGTCGCCGCGCACGTACTTGGCATCGACTTCCTGCGCCAGTTCCTTCAGGTAGGTTTCATCGAGCACAGACAGGTAGCGGTCGCCTTCGCCGCCGGCAACATTGTCGTCGCGCGTGCCGATATTGGATTCCGATATCTGCGCGATGCCCGGCTGCAGGGCGAAGCTATCGCCGGACCAATAACCGATCAGTTGGTTCTTCTCGTCCAGCTTTGGGATGGGCGTGCCCTTGTCGCTGCCGACACCGACCAGCAGCCAGTCGTCGCCGCCCTGGAACCCGCTGAGATCGCGCTTGTTGAACACGTGCAACCGTGGTGCTTCTTCGCCATCCGTGAAATAGACCACTTGTGCCGGCTCAGGGAAGGAGCGCAGCGTACGCGCCAGATTGGGCAGGCTTTCGCGGATGCGGCTGTTGCCGGACCAGCCGGAGCGCCAGTCGAGGTGGTCGATGGTGTCGTTGATCTCGGCGAAGTTGCTGCAGACCTCGATCGGCGTGTACATGGCGGCGATACTGACGCCGGCGAACAGGCCAACGCTGACCTTGGTGCCGCAAGGCAGCGAGGAGACGATCTCGTGCATCATCTTCTGCGTATGGGCGATGCGGGTCAGCGGCTTGCTCTCGCTGCCCATGTCGGCGACGTTCATGCTCTGCGAGATATCGGCCACCAGGATGTAGCTGTAGATGTTGCGTTTGAGCGGGATACTGGGCTGCAACAGCGCGATGACGAGCAGCAGCAATGCCGTCAGCAACAGGGCGGCGTCGCGGCGGTGGATCAGCCAGCGTTGCAGGTGGTGGAAGTATTTCACGGCAGGCCCACCGGTATGTTGCCCATGATGAGGCCGGGGTTGTCTGATTCGCCGACGCCGGGGGTCGGGGTTTCGGGCAGCATGCCGATCACGCGGTCGAGGTTGTGGCGCGTATCCCAGTGACGATTGTCCAGCTTCACCGATTGCACATAGGCACCCTTGGCCTGACGGAACAGATATTCGCTTTCGTCCCGCACCGTCATGCTGTTGCCGTTCACCGTGAGGCCGCGCAGAAAGAAGATATTGCCGAGATTGTGCTGTACGGCGGAGCGCTGGTTCAAATCGCCGTGTTCAGCCAGTTGCTGGAACAACATGGTGGCTTCCTTGTAGCGCTCGTTCTTCGCCAGCCAGTAAGCGGTGGAGAACTTGGCTTCGTAGCTCTGGCGATCGGTCGCCGGTGTGTTGGCCGCCAGGATGGCCTGATTGAAGTTGCGTACCTGATGGATGCGATTCCAGGCATAGGTTGCCGTGATCGTGCTGACGGTGGCCAACACCGCCAGGGTCCAGGTGACTTTTCTTAAGCTGAGCGCCATGTGCGCACCTCCAGATATTTGACGCCGAGCAGCAGGGCGATCATCAGTGCTGCCAGCATGAAACAGTGACGTGTGTAATTCTTGCCCGGGATTTTTTCCAGATAAACGATGGGCTTCTTTTCTTTCTGATTGATGTCGGCGATCGCTTTCGCCAGCGAAGTCGGGTCGTCCGCCTCGTAGGCGTTGAACGGGGTCTTAAGGGTCTGAAAATATTCGTGCAGCGCGATGACCGGCGGCAGGGCCTCGTCCTCAGGCGGCACATAGTTTTCGTCGAAGATGCTGAGGCCGCCCGGCTGTTTAAGCACGATCCAGTAAAGACCGATGTCCATGCGGTCGAGCCAGTCGCGCACCTTCTGTTGCACGTCGGCGCTGATGCGGCCGGCGCCGTCCGAAAGCAGGATGATGGCGCGCGACCCCGAATTGGGGATCTTTTCGAACAGGGCGGTGCCGCTGGTCAGGCCACTGCCGATATTGGTCTGGAACAGCGCGTTGTTGGCGGTGGCCTGCACGGCCGAGATCACGGCATCGCGATTGTCGGTCAGCGGTAGCACGTGCATGGCGGAATTGCTGAAGGTGACGAGGCCGATCAGGTCGTTCTCGCGCTGGCGGATGAAGTCGGTGATGAGCCGGCTTGCGGCGGCGGACTTGGTTTCGCCGACCCGGCCACCGACGCCGGCGCCGGAGAAGGGGTCGTCCATGCTGGCACTGCGGTCCAGCACCAGCGCGATCTGCGCGCCGACGCCGGTTTTTTCGACATGCTGTTCCGGCGTGTGCGGCGCCGCCAGGCCCAGCAGGATGAAGCTCAGCGCGATCACCGCCAGCAGTTTGAGGAAAACCGCGATGACGTTGGACAGGGGGTCCCCGGGCAGCATCGCCACCCACGAGTAGCTGCGGCTATGCGAGCGCTCGAGCAGGAGCGGCAACAGTGCCAGCGGCAACAGCCACAAAACGTTAGGGTAGAGAAAACTCATGATTTTTGCGGTTCGGGTTGCAGGCCGCGTTCGCAATCGCGGCAGCGGCGCGTAAACCGGCGCAGCCACTCATGCTCTTCCGCGCCGTATTGCCGGCTGGCGGAAGGTTCGAAGAACACGAGGCGCGACAGTTCGAAGAACTGCTCGATCTCAGGCCGGATCGCGGCGAATACCGGCTTCTGTTGCAGGAACTGCTCCAGATTCCCGCCGAACACGCTGCTGCCCATGCTCTTGTTGAACGCCTGATGCACGGAGCCGAGTCCGAGCTTCAGCGTTTCTTCGTCCGGCGGCAGCTTGCGCAGCTTGCCCAGTTGGCGATAGGCGCGGGCGAAAGGACCGCCCATGCGCGGCAGCCATGCGTGGACACCGAACACGTACAAGAGGCCGATGGCGGACAGTGCCAGTACGGCCAGAGCGGCCTGTAGCAGTTGTCTTTCCCGCTGGTCGGTTTTGAGCAGCGGGCCGCGGAAAGGACTCATGTCGCTTTCAAGCTTGACCTCGCCGAACACCGCGATCGGCGAGATGCGGAAGTTCCAGCTGGGGATTCGGTATTCGTAGATATCCTTGCCGCTCTGCACCTTGACGATCTCGGGCGGCAAGGCAGCCGGCTTGGCGACGACGTTGCGCGTGAACACCTGATAGGTGAGGGTGATCGTGTAAACAGTCGATGACGACTTCTCTTCTACCTCCTTGCGGATGTCGCGCAGTTCGATGCCGATGACCTGCCCCTTGTAGCGCTTTTCATAGCCGACGATGGGCAGCGAGGTGTCGACCAGCTTGTACGGCTTCTGAATCTCCATCGTGACCACGCGCGTCAGCAGGTCGCCGACCGTGTAGCCGGAATCGCGCTCCGGCTCGGCGATGCGCAGCTTGACCAGCTTGGGGTCCAGCGCCGGCAGCTTGGCTTCGTCCGCCATCAGGCCGTTGCTGACGCTGAACAGCAGACTGAGCGCGAGGCATTGCAGGAAGATTTTTTGCATGGATGTAAAGGCGGTTTTCATGAGTTCAGGCAGCCACGTATTGGTGGAAATAATCGGTCAGCGCATCAGCGTCATAACCGTGTTCGATGAACAGCGGCGGCATGTCGAGGCGCAGGAACAAGGCCTTGATCGCTTCGCGCCGTGCCTCGAAATTGGCGATGATGCGGTCGCGATAGCTTTTGCGCAGGAACAGCGTGCGCTTGGCACCGCTCTCCGGGTCGGTGACGCTGGCGATGCCGAATTCCGGCAACTGCCTGTACTCGGCCTCGTCCCACAGCACGACAGGCACGATGTGGTGGCGCAGCATCAGCGCCAGCGCCGCTTCGAGGTCGGCCATCGGCATGTGGAAATCCGAGATGAGGAATACCAGCGAGCGTTCGCGCGGCAGGTAGCGTGAGACATCGAGCAGCCCCTTGCTGCCTTTGGCGCCAGGGTGATAGTCGCGCAGTTGCTCGGCCATCTCCAGCGCGTGATGCGGCCTGAAGCTCGCCGGACAGTGCCAGTCCTCGCGCACCTCGTCATCGAAGCCGATGAGGGTGAAGGAGTCGGCGTTGCTGTTGGCCGACTTGGCGACCGACTGCACGATGTCGGCGGCGACCGACAGCTTTCGCTGGTAGCTGCCGTAATGCATGGAGCCGGACATGTCGCACAGCGCGATGACCGGCGTCGTGCTCTTCTGGTTGAAGATGCGCACGTAGACCTGCTCCAGCGGGTCGCGGATGGTCTGGCGGATGTCGATGCGGCGCGGGTCCGGGTAGGACAACAGCGTGGTATGGCCGCGGAACTCCATGCCCATGCCGCGCTGGGTGCTGTTGTGGCTGCCGGGGCGGCGGCCACGCGAACGCCAGCCGATGTGGTAGGTGAACAGCTTGATCTGGTCGAGTGCGGTCATGGCGCCGGGCTCTTTTGTCCGACAGATGCTGTGCGGCTGTTGTGGATCATGGGGACCACCGGTCTGTGCTCCGTGCCTGCCGTTCAGGGTGCAGAGACTGCGTTGATGATGCCGGACAGCAGTTCGCGTGCGATCTCGGTGCGGCGCATCTCGTAGACCGGGCTGAACACCAGGCGGTGGGCGATGGTCTCGTGGAACACGGCGTGGATGTCTTCCGGTACCACCGAGGTGCGGTTGTTGAGCCAGGCATTGACACGGGCGGCCGACAGCAGCATGCCGACGCCGCGCGGGCTGGCGCCGGAGATGATGAGGCGGCTCATTTCCACGCCCGGCACCTGCACGCCGAACAGTTCCGGCGACTTGGTCGCCGTCCAGAGATCAAGCGCGTAACGGCGCAGGGTCTGGCTGGCGTCGATCGAGCCCTGGATGATGCGGGCGACGCCGTTGACCTGATCGAACTGCAGAATCTCGGGCTGCACCGTGTTTACCAGCGCGTCGACATCGTGATACTTGGGATTGAACATCAGTTCTTCGCGGATAGCGGCATCGCCCGGCACGACGATGGGGATTTCCATCATGAAGCGGTCGCGGGCGGCGGACGGGATATCGAAGGTCTCTTCCTTTTCCACCTGGTTGCGGTCGGCGAACACCAGCATGTGAGGGAAGTGGTGCTCCTTGTTGAATGCCGTCAGCGTGCGCTCCGCCATCACGCGCAGCAGCAGCGAGTGCACCTGCGGACGCGCGCGGTTGATCTCGTTGAAGAAGAAGATGGACAGGTCTTCGCCCGACATCAGCAGCGGGCCGGGGCTGACGTGCGGCTTGCCGTCCTCGCCCAGGTAGGTGTGGTAGACCAGGTCGTTCGGCATCAGGTCGATGGTGCCCTCGATGCGCTGGTAGCCGCCGCCGATGCCGCGGGTAAAGGCGCGCAACAGTGTGGTCTTGCCGACGCCGACATCGCCTTCTAGCAGCACGTGGCCGCGGGCGAAGATGGCGGTGGTAATCAGGCGGATGGGGGACTCCTGTCCCACGACCACCTTGTTGATCTCAGATTCCAGTTTCAGCGCATGTTCGCGCCAGTCGGCCAGTTGGCGGTCGCTCATTGACTTGTCCCAAATGAATGATGTAAATGAAGGTTGCGAATTTGTAAAATAATGTAACAAAGTCGCATGGTAAACGGATTCCTTTCCGGTGTAAACAGATCTGTATACCCCTGAGGCCGCTACAAAATAGCGAGGGCTTTCGCTCAGAGGCATTTCCGGCGAAAATAGCGGAATAATCCTATTCAAAAGAAAAAGTCCCTGATGTCAAAACAACACAGTTACACCTACGAGGAGTTGCTCGCCTGCGGTCGCGGCGAAATGTTCGGGCCCGGCAATGCCCAGCTGCCGCTGCCGCCGATGTTGATGATCAGTCGCATCGTCTCGATCACAGAGGATGGCGGCAAATACGGCAACGGCCAGATCGTCGCCGAGCTCGATATCGACCCGGATATGTGGTTCTTCAAATGCCACTTTGAAAACGATCCGGTGATGCCGGGATGTCTCGGGCTGGATGCCATGTGGCAACTGGTCGGCTTTTATCTGGGCTGGATGGGCGGCCCCGGACGCGGCCGTGCGTTGGGTGCCGGCGAGGTGAAGTTCACCGGCCAGGTGCTGCCGACCGGCAAGCTGGTGACCTACCGGATCGACCTCAAGCGGGTCATCATGCGTAAGCTGGTGATGGGCATCGCCGATGCCACCATGGAACTGGACGGTCGCGAGATCTATGCGGCGACCGATTTGCGCGTCGGCCTATTCACACGGACCGACAATTTCTGATCCAGATAATAAAATTGGATATGCGGATAACGCTATTGGGAGAATCACGATGCGTCGTGTCGTAGTCACCGGGATGGGGATTGTCTCCAGTCTCGGCAACAACAAATCCGAGGTGGTGGACAGTCTGCGCGAAGGGCGCTCGGGCATCACCTATCAGCCGGAGTATGCGGAAAAAGGCCTGCGCTCGCATGTCGCCGGCTCGATCAAGAACCTGCAGCTGGAAGAACTGATCGACCGCAAGCTGATGCGTTTCATGGCCAAGGGCCATGCCTACGCCTGGCTGGCCATGCAGGAAGCGATTCAGGACGCCGGTCTGCCGCCGGAACTGGTTTCCAGCGTGCGTACCGGCCTTATCGTCGGTCAGGGCGGCGCCTCGCACGAGAGCATACTCGAGGGCATCGACACGCTGCGCGAGAAGGGCGTGCGCCGCGTCGGACCCTACATGGTGACCAAGGCCATGGCCAGCGGCGTTTCGGCCTGCCTCGCCACCGGCGCGCAGATCAAGGGCATCAACTACGCCATCAGCTCGGCCTGTGCCACCAGCGCTCACTGTATCGGCGCCGGTGTCGAGCAGATCCAGCTCGGCAAGCAGGACATCATCTTCGCCGGCGGCGGCGAGGAGGAGCACTGGACCCTGTCCTTCATGTTCGACGCCATGGGCGCGCTGTCCAGCAAATACAACGACACGCCGGAGAAAGCCTCGCGCACCTATGACGCCAACCGCGACGGCTTCGTCATTTCCGGCGGCGGCGGTATCGTCGTGCTGGAGGAGTACGAGCACGCCAAGGCACGCGGCGCCAGGATCTACGCCGAAGTGATCGGCTACGGCGCGACTTCCGACGGCTACGATATGGTGGCCCCGAGCGGCGAGGGCGCGGCCCGCTGCATGCGTCTCGCGTTGCAGGGCGTCGAGGAGCCGGTCGATTACATCAACACCCACGGCACCAGCACTCCGGTCGGCGACGTCAAGGAACTGGAAGCCATTCGCGAGGTGTTTTCCGGCCAGAACCCGGCGATTGCCTCTACCAAATCCCTCTCCGGCCATGCGCTCGGTGCAGCGGGTGTGAACGAGGCAATCTACACCCTGCTGATGATGGAGAACAATTTCATCGCGGCTTCGGCCAATATTGAAACCCTCGATCCAGCTGCTGAAGGCCTTAACATCGTGCGCAGCCGTATCGATAACGCCAACATCCAGACCGCGCTTTCCAATAGTTTCGGCTTCGGCGGCACCAATGCCAGTCTGACGTTCTCGCGCAGGGGGGTGTGACCGATAAAGGCCGGCAGCGCACCATGACTGCCGGCCGGAGTATGGAGGTGTGCAGATGCTGAGACGTCCTCCCATGTTGCCTGCCTTGCCGGATGAAATACAGGCGCATCGTGTAGTGGTCGCTATGCGCATGGTGGCTGCGGTCTGCATGCTGACAGGGCTCGGCTGGATGGTGCTGTTCGCGATTCTGCAGCAATGGTTCGTCTTTTGGCTGGATGCCGTGCTGGCAGCAATCGGACTCATCACCTATCTTCTACTCAGTCGTGGTCGCACGAGACTGGCGACCGTGCTGCTTTTTCCGGGTCTTTTCTGTGTGCTGATGGTGCTGAGCCTGTTCCTTGACGTGCCCAGCGATAACACGCCTCGCGTCGTGCATTTATATTTTCTTGCAATCGCCTTTCTCGCCTACCTGATCCTGCAAAACGAGCACAAGTGGTTGCGATATGGCGTAATCGGCTCTTATCTTGCTGCTTTCGTCATCTTCTCGAGCAGCAACATCGCATTGCCCTTGCCCGGCGCTGATGACCTGACGATGTTGGGCGACAACATCCGGCTGGTCGGCGCCTGGGTTAACGTGGCGCTGGCGACGGCGATGCTTTGCCTGGTTCTGTACGTCATGCAGGCCGATTTCGCCTTGCGCACCAGAATAGGCAGGGAGCTCAGCATCGCATTATGGGATCACCAGTTTGTGCTGTATTTTCAGCCGCAGGTGGATAGCCGGGGGAAAATACTGGGTGCGGAAGCACTGTTGCGTTGGCAGCATCCTGTCCTTGGCCTGCAAATGCCTGGCGACATCATTCCGGCTATCGAGCAGAATGGGCTGATTGTGCCCATCGGTCACTGGGTGTTGAATGCTGCCTGCCATCAATTGGAGCTATGGGCTGCCCGTCCCGCAACGGCGAATCTGGTGCTGTCGGTGAATGTCAGCGCGCAGCAGTTTCATGAAACGCATTTTGTGCCTCAGGTGCTGTCGATCATTAAACGCACGGGCATCAATCCTTCCAGATTGAAGCTTGAATTGACGGAAAGCATTCTGATTGATGACATGGAGGATGTCATCGAGAAAATGAATTTGCTGAAAGCAGCGGGCGTCGGTCTGGTGCTGGACGATTTCGGCACTGGTTATTCATCGCTTAATTATCTCCGGCGTCTGCCTTTGAGTCAGCTCAAGATCGACCAGACCTTTGTTCGGGATATTCTCGATAATCTGCAAGATCAGGCAATCGCCCGTACCATCATTGTTTTAGGCGCAGAGCTTGGGTTTGAGGTCATTGCGGAAGGCGTTGAAAACGAAAGGCAGTTGCAGTGTTTGATCGAGAATGGCTGCATGGTTTTTCAGGGATATTTTTTCAGTGCGCCGGTACCGATACAGGAGTTTGGCAATTTGATGCAGCGGGATATGCAGTCAGGCTGATTCCATGCGATGGACTTTATTTGATTCGCTGAGCGTCGATCAATAACGCCGCTGCAGCATGGCGGCCTTCTGCCATCAGTATGTTGTAAGTGCGGCAGGCTGCGGCGGTATCCATGCACTCGATGCTGATGCCGGCACTGGTCAAGTTACGCGTGATGCGCGGATGGATGAAGCGGTGCCGTTGCCCGGTCCCAAGCAGGATCACCTCAGGTTTCAGTTCCAGCAGTAGTGCGAAATCCGGTTCAACCAGACTGTCGAAATCGCCCGCCACCCAGTTTTCGATCAGTTGGTCCGGCAGAACAATCAGCGATTGTGTATGGCGTACCGCGTTGATTTCCACCCAGCCGGTGTCATAGCCGGTAATCAGCTGGTTGCCGGCGGCTTGTGTCAGGTGCAATTTCATAACGGATTGAGCTTGCTTTGTGCTTGGAGGATATCGGTTTGAAGAAAAGGGCTTGCTTGCCCGCTTTCATTGCTGGCATGCCCGTGACAATGTAAGATAACACACTTTTTGCAGGGCGGATTCCGCCGTTAGCGACCATCATGGACCCCATACTGAAATCGACCAAACTCAACAACGTGTGCTACGACATCCGTGGCCCGGTGTTGGAGCGCGCGCGGCAGATGGAGGAAGAGGGTCACCGCATCATCAAGCTCAACATCGGCAACCCGGCACCGTTCGGCTTCGAGGCGCCGGAAGAGATATTGCAGGACGTCATCCGCAATATGGATCAGGCGTCCGGCTACACCGACTCCAAGGGCCTGTTCGCTGCGCGCAAGGCTATCATGCATTACACGCAGCAGAAGCACATCGCGGACGTGACAATCGATGACATCATCATCGGCAACGGCGTTTCCGAGCTGATCGTGATGGCGATGCAGGCTCTGCTCAACAACGGCGACCAGGTGCTGGTGCCGATGCCGGACTATCCCCTGTGGACCGCTGCCGTGACGCTGGCCGGCGGTACGCCGCGGCATTACATGTGCGACGAGGCGAGCGGCTGGCTGCCCGATCTGCAGGATATCGAGGCCAAGATCACGGCCAACACCCGGGGCATCGTCATCATCAATCCAAACAATCCGACCGGGGCGCTGTATCCGAAAGAGGTGCTGGAGGGCATCATCGAGATCGCCCGCCACCACAAACTGGTCATTTTCGCCGATGAGATCTACGACAAGGTCTTGTACGACGGCAATACCCACACATCGATCGCCTCGCTGGCGGACGATGTGCTGTTCGTCACCTTCAACGGCCTTTCGAAGAACTACCGCACCTGCGGATACCGCGCCGGCTGGCTGGTGGTCTCCGGTGAGAAGAAGCATGCGACCGATTACATCGAAGGCCTCAACATGCTGGCTTCCATGCGCCTGTGCGCCAACGTGCCGGGACAGCTGGCGATCCAGACGGCGCTGGGCGGCTATCAGAGCATCAACGATCTGGTAGCGCCGAGCGGCCGCCTGTGCAAGCAGCGCGACCTGGCCTACAAGCTGCTGACCGATATTCCGGGCGTCACCTGCGTGAAACCGGCGGCCGCCATGTACCTGTTTCCCAGACTGGATCCGGAGATGTATCCGATCGAGGACGATCAGCAGTTCATCCTCGACCTGTTGCTGGAGGAGAAAGTCCTGCTGGTTCAGGGCAGCGGCTTCAACTGGCACAAGCCGGATCACTTCCGCGTGGTGTTCCTGCCCAATGTGGATGATTTGACCGAAGCCATCGGCCGCATCGCGAGATTCCTCGAGAATTATCGCAAGCGTCATGGCAAATAAAACCAGCGGCGGAGGATAAGGCGCACGCCCGTTGGGTCGGGTCGACCCTTTCCCCTGTTGTGAACTTGAATGGCTGAAAGAGAAGTTTGGAAACTATGAAACCCATCAATGTAGGTCTGCTAGGCATCGGTACCGTCGGTGGCGGTACGTTCACGGTATTGAAGCGCAATCAGGCTGAGATCAGCCGTCGTGCCGGGCGCAGCATCCGTATCGTCAAGGTGGCCGACCGCAACCTCGAACTGGCACGTCAGGTGACCGCCGGGGCGTGCGAAGTGACGGATGACGCCTTTGCCGTCGTCAACGATCCGTCCATCGACGTCGTCGTCGAATTGATCGGCGGCTATACGATCGCCAAGGACCTGGTGCTGAAAGCCATTGAGAGCGGCAAACATGTGGTAACCGCCAACAAGGCGCTGATCGCCTTGCATGGCAACGAGATCTTCGCTGCCGCACAGAAGCGCGGCGTCATTGTCGCCTTCGAGGCGGCGGTGGCCGGCGGCATCCCCATCATCAAGGCGCTGCGCGAAGGCCTCTCGGCCAACCATATCGAGTGGATCGCCGGTATCATCAACGGCACGACCAATTTCATCCTGACCGAGATGCGCGAAAAAGGCCTGGCCTTCGCCGATGTGCTGGGCGAGGCGCAGCGGCTCGGTTATGCCGAAGCGGATCCGACCTTCGACGTCGAAGGCATCGATGCCGCCCACAAACTGATGATCCTGTCGGCCATCGGTTTCGGTATCCCCATGCAGTTCGACAAGGTTTACACCGAAGGTATCACCAGGCTGGAAAGCAAGGATATCCGCTATGCCGAGGAACTGGGTTATCGCGTCAAGCTGCTTGGCATCACCAAGCGCAACGAGCAGGGGGTCGAGTTGCGCGTGCATCCGACCCTGATCCCGGAGAAGCGTCTGGTCGCCAATGTCAACGGCGCCATGAACGCCGTCGTGGTCAAGGGCGATGCAGTCGGACCGACACTTTATTATGGCGCCGGCGCCGGCGCCGAGCCGACCGCCAGCGCCGTGATCGCCGATCTGGTCGATGTCGCCCGCCTGGCAGATGCTTCGGTCGAGCAGCGCGTGCCGTATCTGGCATTCCAGCCAGATCAGCTTGCCGATCTGCCTATCCTGCCGATCGGGGAGGTCAGTAGTGCCTATTATCTGCGCATGCGTGCCTCGGACAAGCCGGGCGTGCTGGCGGAAGTCACGCGCATTCTCGGCGACCGTGACATCTCGATCGACGCCATGATGCAGAAGGAGCCGGCGGAGAACGAAACCGAAGCCGACATCATCATCCTGACGCATGTCACGGTCGAAAAGAACATGAATCAGGCGATTGCCGCCATCGAGGCGCTACCGGCGACGGTAGGCAAGGTGACGCGCATCCGCATGGAAGAGTTGGGCAAGTAACATGAAATACATCAGCACCCGCGGGCAGTCGCCCGCTCTCAGTTTCAGCGAAATCCTGCTGGGCGGTCTGGCGCCGGACGGTGGCCTCTACATGCCGGAGCAATATCCGCATTTCAGCGATGCCGACCTGACGGCGATGCGTGCCATGAATTACCGTGACCTGGCCTATACGATATTGTCGCGCCTGGTCGACGATATTCCCGCCGCTGATCTGCGCGCGATCATCGACAAGACCTACCGCCCGGAAGTCTATTGCCATGCACGTGCCGGTCAGAACGCAGAGGACATCACGCCTACGCTGAAGCTGGAAGACGACCTCTATCTGCTGTCGCTGTCCAATGGCCCGACGCTGGCCTTCAAGGACATGGCGATGCAGTTGCTCGGCAATCTGTTCGAATATGTGCTGAACAAGCTGGGGCAGGAAACCAATATCCTCGGTGCGACCTCGGGCGATACCGGTTCCGCCGCCGAATACGCGATGCGCGGCAAGAAGGGTATCCGCGTCTTCATGCTGTCGCCGCACGAGAAGATGAGCCGTTTCCAGACCGCGCAGATGTTCAGTCTGCAGGACGAGAACATCCATAACATCGCCATCAAGGGCGTGTTCGACGATGCGCAGGACGTCGTCAAGGCGGTTTCCAACGACCATGCCTTCAAGAAGCAGCACAAGATCGGCGCCGTCAATTCCATCAACTGGGCGCGGGTCGCGGCACAGGTCGTCTACTACTTCAAGGGCTATTTCGCCGTTACGCAGGATAACAGCCAGAAGGTCAGTTTCGCTGTGCCTTCCGGTAACTTCGGTAACGTTTGCGCCGGCCACATCGCCCGCATGATGGGTCTGCCGATCGCCAAACTGGTGGTGGCGACCAACGAGAACGACGTGCTGGACGAATTCTTCCGTACCGGCGTCTACCGTCCGCGCGGTTCGGCCAACACCTATCACACTTCCAGTCCGTCGATGGACATCAGCAAGGCCTCCAATTTTGAACGCTTTGTGTTCGATCTGGTCGGCCGCGATAGTGCCAAGGTGCGCGAATTGTGGAGCAAGGTCGACGCCGGTGGCGCCTTCGATCTGAAACAGGATGGCCTGTTCGACAAGGTGAAGGAATACGGCTTTGTTTCCGGTAGCAGCAACCACGCCAACCGCATGCAGACCATACGGGCAAGCAGGGAAAAATACGACGTCACCATCGATACGCATACCGCAGACGGCCTCAAGGTCGCGTTGGAATATCGCGAACCTGATGTTCCGATGGTGGTGCTGGAGACTGCATTACCGGCCAAGTTCGAAGACGCGATTGTCGAAGCCTTGGGACAGAAGCCGGAGCGCCCGGCTGACCTGGTCGGTCTCGAGGACTTGCCGCAGCGCTTCGTCGTCATGGATGCTGACGTTAACGCCATCAAGCAGTTCATCGTCGAACACAGCTGAGAGGAGCCTGCCATGAAGGTCTATCATGACTTGTTGCGCCACGTGCTGGTGCACGGCCACAGGAAGGAAGACCGCACCGGCACCGGCACTCTCTCGGTGTTCGGCTATCAGATGCGCTTCGATCTGGCCGAAGGTTTTCCGCTGCTGACGACCAAGAAGGTGCACCTGAAGTCCATTATCCACGAGCTGTTGTGGTTCCTGCAGGGCAGCACCAATATCCAGTATCTGAAGGATAACGGCGTCACCATCTGGGACGAATGGGCCGACGAGAACGGCAACCTTGGACCGGTCTACGGTTATCAATGGCGCAACTGGCCCAAGCCGGACGGCAGCCATATCGACCAGATCGCCCAGGTGGTGGAATCCATCAAAAAGACGCCAGACTCCCGCCGCCTCATCGTGTCGGCCTGGAACGTCGCCGATGTCGACAAGATGAAGCTGCCGCCCTGTCATGCTTTTTTCCAGTTCTATGTAGCTGATGGCAAATTGAGCTGCCAGCTCTATCAGCGTAGCGCCGATATTTTTCTCGGCGTGCCGTTCAACATCGCCTCCTATGCCTTGCTCACCATGATGGTGGCGCAGGTCTGCGGCCTGAAACCTGGGGATTTCGTCCACACGCTGGGCGACGCCCACATCTATCTGAACCATCTGGATCAGGTCAACGAGCAGTTGTCGCGCACGCCGCGCAGCCTGCCGGTCATGCGCATCAACCCGCAAGTCACCGACATCTTCGGCTTCAGGTTCGAAGATTTCACCCTCGAACATTACGATCCCTATCCCGCCATCAAGGCGCCTGTCGCCGTCTAGTTTCAACGCCATGCGGGCGCGATGAGTTTAATGCTCATGCAGCCCCGTCTCTTTCCTGTGTTTGGTTGTATGCAGCCGCTCCGGCTGTCTGTAGCCATGCCCGTGCTTAAACCCGCATCAATTTCATTGAATAACAATGGTTTGAATGCGTATGTGTCAGGGCATGAATTTTGCGCGTGATGGACTGCAAGATTTGAATGCTTGCGCTCGGGAATTTCTCCCATTTTGGTTTGTGTGGAAATCTCTAAAATGAATAGCTTTTTGAAGAAGCCGCTGAATATGAGTCTGACGGTCCGCCTGAATCTGATGATCACCATGCTGTTGCTCATCGTGATTAGCCTGGGCGCAATATTATCGATTCACAGCGCGCGGGAAGACGTACGGGCCGAAGTGCAGTCGACGGCATCGCTGGCCTCGCATCTGCTGGATGCCGAGATACTGCATTACACCTCGGATTATGCCTGGCTCAATGGGGCAGATCCGAACAAGGCCTCTATCTTCAGGCTGGAATCACTGGCGGATATCCGCCACCTTAAAATCGAGTTCTATGACCAGTTCGGTCGATTGCGCGACAGCAATCGCGAGGACTGGCAGGAGAAAAAAGCGCCGCCTCCTGCATGGTTCGTCCGATTGATGGATGTCACCGGCGGCGAGGGCGCCGAGGTCAGGCGCGTCATTTTTGTCAGTGGCCGGGCAATCGGTGAACTGGTGATCACACCGGACAGTTCGTTCGAGATCGAAGAAATCTGGAACGATACACAAGGCCTGCTCTGGCTGGTGGCGATCTTTTTCGTCGCGGTGAACGCCATGGTCTACTGGGCATTGAAGAAGGCTTTGCAACCGGTCGGCAGCGTGGTGAACGCCTTGAGCGCGCTGGAGAAGGGCGATCTCGATGCCCGTCTGCCCCAGTTCGAGTTGCCTGAACTCGCCGGCCTCAGCATGAAGTTCAACGCGATGGCGCAGACCCTGCAGCAGAGCATCAAGAGCAATCACCGGCTGACGCAGAAGATCATCCGGCTGCAGGAGGACGAGCGCAAGAGTCTGGCGCGCGAGTTGCACGACGAGATCGGTCAATGCATGACCGCCATCAATGTCGACGCCATGGCGATCGCCAACAGCAAGGACCTCGGCGCTGCCAAGCGAAGTGCGAATGCCATCGCCGATGTCTCCATGCAAATCCTGGACATGGTGCACAACATGCTGCAGCGTTTGCGCCCCGGCGTGCTGGACGAACTGGGTCTTTCGATTGCGCTGGATGAGTACGTTTACGGCTGGCGCGAGCGCAACGCCGGCATCTCCAGTTGCATCAGCATCGCCAAGGACCTGGGCGAGATGGACGACGAAGTCGCGCTGGCTGCTTATCGCATCATCCAGGAATCGCTGACCAATATCACGCGGCACGCCAACGCGCGACGCATGACCTTGACGGTCGGCCGGGACAAGGATGAGCTGGTGATCGACATCGAGGACGACGGCAAGGGATTCGACCCCAATGGTTTCGGCGGCTACGGGCTGGCCGGCATGCGCGAACGGGTCGAGGGTCTGGGCGGCGTCTTCAGCCTGACGAC
>JAVEWT010000071.1:0-9423 GCA_034004425.1 Methylophilaceae bacterium | reverse complement strand
GCCGGCATCGAATATGACGCCGGCTGCTGGCAGGCACGCTCCGTTCTGCAACGGGTGTCGACGGCGACCGCCGAAGCGAACTATGCCCTCTACTTCCAGCTCGAACTGGGCGGCCTGACATCGATCGGCTCCAACCCGATGCGATTGCTGGAACGCAGCATCCCGGGCTACAGTCCAAGCGGTGAAATCTCCAATACCTACGATCCCATAGATGAGTAACGCCCCATGAAGTCATTCCTGTTCCGCATCCTGATACTCCTCGGCCTGTCCGGCACATTTCTGAATACTGGCATAGCGCTGGCTGAAGGCGAGGAGATCCAGAAGATCGACCGCATCGTCGCCGTGGTCGATCAGGTCGTGATCACCGAGAACGAGCTGATCGACCGTATCCAGACCGTGCGTAGCCAACTGGAAAAGCAGGGCGGCAACGTGCCGCCGATGGATGTGCTGCAAAAGCAGATCCTGGAGCGCCTGATCAATGACCGCCTGCTGCTGCAATATGCGGCGCAGACCGGCATCCGCGTCGATGACACACAGCTTGATAAAACCGTCGAGCGCATCGCAGAACAGAACAAGCTGAGCGTACCGGAATTCCGTACCGCACTTGAACAGGAGGGCATCAGCTATCGCAAGTTCCGCGAGGATATCCGCAACGAGATCGTCATTGCGAGGCTGCGCGAGCGCGAGGTGGAAAACCGCGTCAATGTCACCGAGGCGGAGATCGACAACTACCTGACCACGCAATCCGCGCGCGGCGATGTACAGGACGAATTCGAAATCGGCCACATTCTGATCCGCACCCCGGAAGACGGCTCGCCCGAAGAGCTGCAAAAGTTGAAGGAAAAAGCCGAACAGGCCTTGCAGGCCCTGCAGGGAGGCACCAACTTCGCCGAGGTTTCCGCCCGCTATTCGGATGCGCCCAACGCGCTGGAAGGCGGCAGTCTGGGCTGGAAGACCTCGAGCCAGATCCCGGACCTGTTCAACGAAGCCCTGAAGGGCATGCAGCCCGGCGAAGTCAGTCCCATCCTGCGCAGCCCGAACGGCTTTCACATCCTCAAACTGACCGACCGCCGCGGCAGCACCTCGCCACTGGTGGTCGAGCAGACCAAATTGCGTCACATCCTGATCAAACTGAGCGAAATCGTTTCGGAAAGCGATGCGCAGCAGAAAATGACCATGATCAAGGAGCGACTGGATCACGGCGGCGATTTTGCCGAACTGGCCCGCCAATACTCGGAGGATGCTTCGGCCAATAGCGGCGGCGATCTTGGCTGGGTCAATCCGGGCGATACGGTGCCGCAGTTCGAGAAAGCCATGAATCTGCTGGCGCCCGGCGAAATCAGCGAGCCCGTGCGTACGCCGTTCGGTTACCACATCATTCAGGTGCAGGAGCGGCGCAAGCAGGACATGACGCAGGAAGCCGCCCGTTTCAAGGCCAGACAGGAAATCCGTACCCGCAAGGCGGAGGAGGCCTACGATGACTGGGTGCGCGAACTGCGTGACCGCGCCTACGTAGAATTGCATCTGGAAGACAAGTATTGATAGCCGGTCAACACGCAGGGAAGACGCATTGAAAACCGACCTGCCCCGCATCGCCGTCACTGCCGGAGAACCTGCCGGCATCGGCCCCGACCTCTGCGTCATGCTCGCCCATCATGCGATCGCGGCGGAAATCGTCGTCATTGCCGACGAAATCATGCTACAGCAGCGAGCCCGGTCACTGGGACTGGAACTGCACATCGAGCGCGGCCAGGGCCGGGCGCATCATGGTGACGGCAGCCTGCAAGTACTGCATCTGGCCACCTCACAGGCCGTTGTCCCCGGCAAACTGAATTGCGCCAACAGCCAGTATGTCCTCAGCACATTGACCACGGCGCTGGAAGGCTGCCTGCAGCACCGATTCGATGCCATGGTCACGGCACCGGTGCATAAAGGCATCATCAATCAGGCGAAGATCCCCTTCACCGGCCATACCGAATTCCTGGCCGAACATAGCAAGACCGAACAGGTGGTCATGATGCTGGTCGGCGGCGGCATGCGTGTCGCGCTGGCCACCACTCACCTGCCGCTGAAAGACGTCTGCGCGGCCATCACCGCGAACGGACTGGAGACCACCCTGCGCATCCTGCATCACGACCTTGTGCAGAAATTCGGCATCGCCGCGCCGCGCATTCTGGTGGCCGGACTCAACCCGCACGCCGGCGAAGGCGGCTATCTGGGCACCGAGGAAATCACGGTAATCGGCCCCGTGCTGGATAAGCTGCGCCGGGAAGGCATGAATCTGATCGGCCCGCTGCCGGCAGACACCCTGTTCACGCCGCGCCATCTGCAACAGGCCGACTGCGTACTGGCCATGTATCACGATCAGGGATTGCCAGTGCTGAAACACGCCAGTTTCGGCGGCGGCGTCAATGTCACGCTGGGATTGCCCATCATCCGCACCTCCGTCGACCACGGCACAGCGCTCGATCTCGCCGGCAAGGGCAATATCGAGATCGGCAGTCTGCTGGCCGCCATCAACCTCGCGATAGAGCTTGCACGCCACTCCGGCCAACCGCACTGAATGAAACACATCCCGAAAAAACATTTCGGCCAGAACTTTCTGACCGACCGCGCCATCATCAGCAGCCTGATCGAGGCTATCCAGCCGCAAGCCGGCGACCTCATGGTGGAAATCGGGCCTGGTCTCGGTGCGATGACACAGCCCTTGCTGGCACGACTGCAGCACCTGCACGTGGTCGAACTCGACCGCGATATCGTGCGCTGGATGCAGGGCCATTACCCGCCCGAAAAGATCAGCATCCACAATATCGATGCGCTGAAATTCGATTTCGCCAGCCTCGCACAATCCAGTAGCGGACAGCCTAGCAACAGCACTCCACGCGCAAAAAAGATCAGGGTGGTCGGCAACCTGCCCTACAACATCTCCACCCCCATCCTCTTCCACCTGCTCGACCATATCGATGCCATCATCGACATGCACTTCATGCTGCAGAAGGAAGTCGTCGAACGCATGGTCGCGGCGCCCTCCAGCTCCGCCTATGGCCGCCTGTCCGTCATGCTGCAATATCGCCTGCAGATGGAATACCTGCTGACGGTACCGCCCGAGGCGTTCGACCCGCCACCCAAGGTCGAGTCCGCTTTCGTTCGCGCCGTGCCGTATTCGGTGCCGCCATACCCGGCTGCAGACGAGAAACTGTTCGCCCGCGTCGTCCAGGTCGCATTTTCGCAACGCCGCAAAACCTTGCGCAACACGCTCAAGGGCATGCTGGATGACGCCGCCTTTGCCGCGCTCGAGCTCGATTCACGGCTGCGGGCGGAGAACCTGCCGGTCAACACCTTCGTCGAAATCGCCAACTACCTTGCGCGTCAAGGCGACTGATCGCAGGCGCGCCTGATATAATCGCGGTTCAGAAGGGAGAGCGTTTCATGAGAGTCATACTATTAGGCGCGCCGGGTGCCGGCAAAGGCACCCAAGCCACATACATCAAGGAAAAATTCAACATTCCGCAAATTTCCACCGGCGACATGCTGCGTGCTGCCGTCAAAGCAGGCACGGCGTTGGGCCTCGAAGCCAAGAAATTCATGGATGCAGGGGGACTGGTACCGGACGAGGTCATCATCGGCATGATCCAGGAGCGCATCAAGGACGCCGACTGCAAGGACGGCTTCCTGTTCGACGGCTTCCCCCGCACCATCCCTCAAGCCGAAGCCATGAAGCAGGCCGGCGTCGACATCGACTACGTCGTCGAAATCGACGTGCCGGACGAAGAGATCATCAAGCGAATGAGCGGTCGCCGCATGCACCTCGCCTCCGGCCGCACATACCACGTCGTGTTCAACCCGCCCAAGGTCGCCGGCAAGGATGACGTTACCGGCGAAGATCTGGTGCAGCGCGACGACGACCGCGAAGAAACCGTCATGAAGCGACTGGAGGTCTACCACAGCCAGACCAAGCCACTCGTCGATTACTATTCCAACTGGGCGCAAACCGGCGACAAGGCACCGAAGTACGTCAAAATCACCGGTGTCGGCTCGGTCGACCAGATCAAGCAACAGATCTTCGACGCATTGGTCTGAGGGAACGAGAGCAGATCCAGCATCATTAATGTCAGGCAAGTCCACCCAGGACCCGCCTGACACCCGTACACCATCCCCACACTGCCAGCCGGTAGCGTGGGGATTTTTCATCTTCAGACCTTTGTTTTTATCGCCCGATGCGAAGCCATCACCTGCGACAGTCTATCTGCGCATTTCGCCTTCGCACGAACCGTGCATGCGAAATTGGTTATATATAGCCAAGATTTTACAAAAGCGGCTATATATAACCAATTATTAATAGAATCAATCACTTATATTGACATTTGGTGTAATTTTCACTATCATTCCGTTATAAATTCCCTTGTAACCAACCCAAAAAAGGAAACCATCATGAACAAGAAAATCATCGCCATTGCACTGGCATCCTTCTTCCTCACTCCTGTCGCTTACGCCGACAAGCACGACAAGGGCGCTATCGACAACTGCGTCAAGGCCGCACTGGCCAAGTTCCCGGGCAAATTGGCCTCCGTGCGCGCCGAGATCGAAGACGGCAAGGCACAATACGAACTGGACATCAACGGCACCGACGGCAAACAGCATGAAGTCGAATGTGACGCCAAGGCCGGCAAGATCATCGAAACCGAAGGCGAAGTGGCTGCCGATGACAGCGCCTTCACCTCCAAGGCCAAGGTCAGCCTGGATGCCGCGCTGAAGACCGCACTGGCGAAATACCCGGGCGCCGTCATGAAGACCGAATACGAAGTGGAATCCGACGGCAGTGTCGCTTATGAATTCGACATCAAGACCGCCGACGGCAAACTGCTGGAAGTCGAAGTCGATGCCATCAACGGCAAGTTGAGCAACGCTGAAGAAGTCGTCTGGCAAATCGGCGAATAAGTCTTGCAATCGCCCTCGACAAAAAAGCATCCTGCGGGATGCTTTTTTTATTGCCGCTACCAATCCGCGCCTCTCCGCCGGCCCAGCATCCGGCATGACGCTTGACGGTATAATCCCGGAAGAATCTTCATGCCATTGACTCGGGAGACCAGTGATCCGCAGTTTCTATTCGCAGCGGCAAAATCTGTCGGAAATCTCCGCCTACGCCGCCGCGTTCGTCACCTCGTTGTTGCTGCACGGCCTTGTGCTGCAACATCTGTCTCACGAGCGGCCCTCGCCACTTCGCCACCCCATCATGATCGATGCTGCTGTCACCTTGATGCCGGCAGGTAGCGGCGGCGCTGGCGGCCTGCCGGCCGGTCCTTTCGCACCCGGCAATAACGCCGAAGACGGTGACGAAATCGAGACGCTACCCGGCCCGACAAAATCCGCGCCGGAAGCGGCCACGGAATCCCGCCCCGAGCCAGCCGCCCGCCCGCGGGAACGGGCGGCTGCCGACCAATGGCGCCAGCTGCAAAGAACATTACGACAGCAGGACTTGAGTGACCGAAATATCCGCGCATGGGGCCCAGGCAGCGGGACAGAAGGTAGTGGAACCGGGGGCGGCGGAACGCAAGACGGCCCTTACATCCCCGGGGTTCCCGGCGGCAGCATCATCGGCAACTATATCGTCATGATCGCCGGCAAAATCCAGAAGAACGTCAATCGCGACTTGTGCCGCAGGGCGCGCCCGGAAATCGTGTTCGCCATACGTCTGCGCGCGGACGGTCAACTGCAGGCGCCGCCACAGCTCTTGCAAAGCAGCGGCCTTGCCGTGTGCGACGCCGCCATCGAACGTGCCATACTGCAATCCCTGCCGTTGCCGGTACCACACGATCCGGTGGCGTTCGCGGCTTTGCGCGAACTGCATCTGTTGTTCCGGCCGCATGATGAAAACTTCGGGAACCTGGTATTGCAATGAAACTTCAACCGGAGAAATTCCCGCCATGCCTCCGACACTTGCCCTGGGCAGATAGCTGCAGCTACCATGCACTGAAATCCGGACCATGCTAGGTGCCCGCCACCTTGGCCGCAAACGAGTACATTGATTCAATCCGATCTTTATCAGGAACCTGAAATGCCGACCCTGCCCTATGTCATCGACCTCATCCTCTGGCTGCTTGCCGCCTTTTCCGTCCTGACCTGGACCATATTGCTGGTCAAGGCCATCGTCTTCACCCGTCAGCGCATCGCCAACCGTCATTTCCTCGACCGTTTCGCCCGAATCCAAAGTGCCGGCGAACTGCCGCAACTGGTGCGGACTTCGCACGGCAATCTGAGCGTGCTGGCTGACGCCATGGTCAGGGAAATGGAAACCATGGCCAACGAGCCGTCGCTCGATTCCCAGGAACGCAGCGACATGCTGCGCCACACGCTGAACCAGGAGCGGCGATCGATCCAGATCCGACTGGAAACCGGTCTGTCGATACTGGCCAGCATCGGTTCCATCTCCACCATTCTCGGGCTGCTGGGCACGGTATGGAGCATCATGAACCTGCTGAAAGCCATCTCCACCTTCAGTTCAGCCGGCCTCGACATCGTCGCTGGTCCCATCGGCGATGCGCTGATCACGACCGCAGTAGGCATCATCGTCGCCGTGCCGGCGCTGCTCGGCCACAACTTCTTTGTGCGCCGCATACGCGTCGCCCTGATGGAGATGGAACGGCTCTGCGAGATGCTGCAACACCTCGCCATCCGCTCCGGTTTCAGGATCTGAGCCATGTCCCAGTTCGACTCCGATTCGGAAACCAGCGCCATCAGCGAAATCAACCTGACGCCGCTGGTCGATGTCATCTTCACCATTCTGGTGGTGTTCCTCGTCAGCATTCCGCTACTGACCAATGTCATCACCGTCAACCTGCCGAAGACGGCACCGACCGATGCCAGCCAGAAAGTCAGCGACATGCGGGTCAGCATCGCCGCCAACGGCGATCTGTTCCTCAATCAGGTCAAGATCGCATCAAACATGCTGGAAACCGAACTGCGCAAACACAACGTCGGTGGCCAGTTGCGGGTCGAGATTCTGGCCGACGAAGCGGTGGCCTATCGCGAAGTGGCTCGCGCCATGGTGCAGATCCGCCGTGCGGGGGTGGAAAAATTCACCTTCGTCGTGCTGCCGGAACACGCTCAGTCCATCGCCCCTTGATGCCCGCCATAATCCGCGCTTGCATCCGCCACGCGGACGCAAGGCGGCCGCCTTCGGGGTATAATCCGGGTATCTTAAAATTCAAGAATCCGAACCCTCATGCAACAGCAGTATCCATTCCGCGAAATCGAACAATCCACACAACAACAATGGGATAAGAGCAACGCCTTCCGCGCCGAGCCGGATCAATCGAAGCCCAAATACTATTGCCTCTCCATGTTCCCCTACCCCAGCGGCAAGCTGCACATGGGGCACGTGCGCAACTACACCATCGGTGACGTGCTGTCGCGCTACCACCGCATGAAGGGCTATAACGTCCTTCAGCCCATGGGCTGGGATGCCTTCGGTCTGCCGGCCGAAAATGCCGCCATCCAGAACAAGGTGCCGCCTGCGCAGTGGACTTACGACAACATCGCATACATGAAGAAGCAGCTGAAATCGCTGGGTTTCGCCATCGATTGGAGCCGTGAACTGGCGACCTGCCAGCCCGAATACTACAAGTGGAACCAGTGGCTGTTCCTGCGCATGCTGGAAAAAGGCATCGCTTACAAGAAGACCCAAGTGGTGAACTGGGACCCGGTCGACCAGACCGTGCTGGCCAACGAGCAGGTGATCGACGGCCGCGGCTGGCGTACCGGCGCACTGGTGGAAAAACGCGAGATTCCCGGCTACTACCTCAACATCACGGGCTACGCCCAGCAACTGCTGGATGACCTCGACAAGTTGCCGGGCTGGCCCGAGCGCGTGAAGACCATGCAGGCCAACTGGATCGGCAAGAGCATCGGCGTACGCTTCGCCTTCACACACGACATCCGCGACAACGGCCAACTGATCGACGACGGCAAGCTGTGGGTGTTCACCACCCGCGCCGACACCATCATGGGCGTGACCTTCTGCGCGGTCGCCGCCGAGCATCCGCTGGCGACACTGGCAGCAAAATCCAATCCCGAACTCGCCGCCTTCATCGACAAGTGCAATCAGGGTTCGGTGATGGAAGCCGACATCGCCACCATGGAAAAGGAAGGCATGGACACCGGTCTCACCGTCACTCACCCGCTGACCGGCGAGCAGGTGCCGGTCTGGGTCGGCAACTACGTGCTGATGAGCTACGGCGAAGGCGCGGTGATGGCGGTGCCGGCCCACGACGAACGCGATTTCGCCTTCGCGCAGAAATACAAGCTGCCCATCAAGCAGAGCATCGCCATAGAAGGTGAGAGCTTCTCACTGAATGGCTGGCAGGAATGGTACGGCGACAAGGCGCGCGGCGTCTGCGTCAAGTCGGGCAAGTACGACGGCCTCGCCTACGAAGCCGCCGTCGACGCGATCGCGGCCGACCTCAAGGCCAAGAACCTGGGCGACAAACAGATCAACTGGCGCCTGCGCGACTGGGGCATCTCGCGTCAGCGCTACTGGGGCTGCCCCATCCCCATCATCCACTGCGACAGCTGCGGCGACGTGCCGGTGCCGGACGACCAGTTGCCGGTGAAGCTGCCGGAAGACTGCGTGCCGGACGGCTCCGGCAACCCACTGAACAAACGCGAGGATTTCATCAACTGCACCTGCCCCAAGTGCGGGAAACCAGCCAAGCGCGAAACCGACACCATGGACACCTTCGTCGACTCCAGCTGGTATTACGCAAGATACGCCAGCGGCTTCAAGAACGACGCGATGGTGGATGCCGAGACCAACCACTGGATGCCGGTCGACCAGTACATCGGCGGCATCGAGCATGCCATCCTGCACCTGCTCTACTCGCGCTTCTGGAGCAAGGTCATGCGCGACATGGGCCTGGTGAATTACGACGAGCCTTTTGCCAACCTGCTGACCCAGGGCATGGTACTGAATCACATATTCTCGCGTCGCACGGACAAGGGCGGCATCGAGTATTTCGCACCGGAAGAAGTGGAACTGGTGCACGACGAACATGGCAAGGTAAGCGGTGCCAAACTTTTGGCTGACGGCCAGCCGGTCGATTTCCAGGGCATGGGCACCATGTCCAAGTCCAAGCGCAACGGCGTCGACCCGCAGGCATTGATCGACCAGTACGGTGCCGACACCGCCCGCTTCTTCATGATGTTCGCAGCGCCCCCGGAACAGACGCTGGAATGGTCGGACAGCGGCGTCGAAGGCTCGCACCGATTCCTGAAGCGCGTCTGGGCTTACGGCCATGCGCTTTCGACCGAAGCCGCAAGCGAACTGCCGGCCAAGCTGGCCGGCAACCTCGCCAATGCCAGACGCGAGATTCACGCCACGCTCAAGCAGGCCATCTACGACCTTGACCGCCAACAGTTCAACACGGT
>JAVEWT010000070.1:0-9567 GCA_034004425.1 Methylophilaceae bacterium | reverse complement strand
GCAGAGACCATCGCAAATAGTGGTTTGCATGTGCACCAAAAATGACCGGCAGCAAAAATCTGTCGAAATATCGTCGATATCGACAAAAAGCTGACATTTTACCTTTCAATCCAGGCCCGACATGCCCATTAAACTACTTGCCCGCAATACCAGCCTGCTGTTCCACCGCCTGTCGCTTGGGCTCATGCTATTGACGCTGCACGTTGTCCTGGTCTGGGGTCTCGACGGCTTCGTGCAAAAAGCATTCCTGCTTTGTCATTACGGCTTCTTTCTGCTCTGGCAGCCGATCTGGCGCACGCAGGCATCGCTCTCGAATATTACTGCGGCACTGTTCATCGCCGGCGGTCTGTTGCTGACTTACTTCATGAGCTGGTGGCTGATGGCGTTCTGGGTCGCCATCCTGTTCGGCCTGCTGGGCGGGCGGGTCTTTTCCAGCAAGACCAGAAGCCGCTTGGCTTACCTATTCGCAGCCGGCTACCTGCTGACCATGCTGCTGCTCTGGGTCGTGCCGAAATTACTGGCAACGACCCAGGAAATCGCCATTACCGAATTCGTCATTACCTTCCTTATGCCACTGCTACCGCTGGCGATCCTGATCGCTGCGGCCGAGGATGTAAGCAGCCCGTCACCGCCGACCATCGATTTTTTCTACACGCTGCTGCTGCTTTTTCTGGCGGTCATCCTGGTGCTCGGCAGTTACGCCATCGAAACATCGAGCGGTGCGAACTATGCCGAGGTGCTAATCAAACTGTTGTTCGGTCTGGCATTCGCACTGGTAGCCATCAGCTGGCTGTGGAACCCGCGTGCCGGTTTTGCCGGCATCGGCCACCTGCTCTCGCGCTACCTATTAAGTCTGGGCCTACCTTTCGAGCAATGGGTGCGCAACATCGCAGAACTGGCGGACAGCAAAACCACCTCGAAGGAATTCGTCGAATCCGCCATGCGCGAGATTGCAGGCCTGCCGTGGGTCAGCGGCGTCACGTGGGACACTGAGCAAAGCAGCGGCGAACTGGGCATCAAGGGCAAACATTACTCCAGCCTCAATTTCCGCGGCATCCGCATGCAGCTTTATACGCGATTCACGCTGACGCCGGCCTTGTCCCTGCACCTCAACCTGCTGACGCAGATTCTGGGAGAGTTTTATGAAGCGAAGCGCCGCGAGGAAACATTGCAGCAGAATGCCTACATGCAGGCTGTCTACGAAACCGGCGCCCGCCTGACGCATGACATCAAGAACATCGTGCAATCCATGAGCGCGCTGTGCAGCGCGGCAGAACTGACTCCAGACAACGACGATGCGCTGCTTGCCGACCTGATCCGCCGCCAGCTGCCCAAGATGAACCAACGGCTGGCGCTGACATTGGATAAACTGCAGGCGCCCGCCACCGGCAGCAACCGCAAAATGAAACTCGCGGACTGGTGGAACAACTTGCAGCAGCGCCACCAGCGCACGCAGATCAGCTTCCTCTGTGGCAAGCTGCCCGACATTCTGGTGGATGATGAAGTGCTGGACAGCGTGGCGGACAATCTGCTGCAGAACGCCATCGAAAAATCCCGTAATGAACCGGGTATCGAGATTATCGCCGAATTGAGCACCGGCGACCGCTTCTGCCTGGAAGTTTCGGACAACGGCAAGGCCATGCCGCAGGACAAGGCGGAGCGTCTGTTCAGGAATCACGTCCGCTCGGAGAACGGTTTAGGCATCGGCTTGTACCATGCAGCCAAGCAATCGCGGCAGGCCGGACTGACCCTGAGCCTGGCTGAGAACAGGGACGGCGACGTCCGCTTCCGGCTGGCGCAAGATATCTGATCCGGAGTTGAGCCAGCCGAGCTTGCTGTCTGCATGGGCATAAAAAAACCGGACCTGCGGGTCCGGTTTTTTTATGCGGCTAACTCAAAGTTCACCGTAGGAATGCAGACCGGAGAGGAACATGTTGACGCCTATGAAGGCAAAGGTCGTGATGAACAGTCCGATCACCGCCCACCAAGCCAGCACCGGCCCGCGCATGCCCTTGACCAGCCGTAGATGCAACCATGCCGCGTAATTGAGCCAGACGATCAATGCCCAGGTTTCCTTCGGATCCCATGACCAGTAGCCGCCCCAGGCTTCAGCCGCCCACATCGCGCCGAGGATGGTCGCAATCGTGAAGAAGGCGAAACCGATGGCAATCGACTTGTACATCAGATCGTCCATGGTCTCCAGTGCCGGCAAACGCGAGGCAAGAATGCCGCGATCTGCCAACAGATAAGCGATCCCCACCATCGCCGCCAGCGAGAAGGCGCCGTAACCGATGAAGTTGGCCGGCACGTGTATCTTCATCCAGTAGGACTGCAATGCCGGCACCAGCGGCTGAATCGTGTGCGCCTGGCGGTCGAAGATATACCAGAGGATGAAGCCGACCGCAGCGCTGATGATCAGCATGACGAAAGCGCCGAGCTGGCGTGTCGCATATCGCTGTTCGTAATGCAGATAGAGCAGTGCCGTGATCAGGCAGAACAGGATGAACACTTCATACAGATTGCTGACCGGGATGTAGCCGACATCTGGCGCGATCAGATAGGACTCGTACCAGCGCACCATGAGGCCGACAAAACCCATCAGCACTGCTGCCCAGGCAAGCGAGGAGGCAAACTTGCCGGTGAATTGCGAACGGTTGAACAATGCAGCCCAGTACACCACCGTCGCCAAGATGAATAGCACGTTCATCCACATGATAGCCGACTGGCTTGCGATCAGATATTTCAGGAAGAACGCCTGTTCCGCTCGCTGCAAGTCGGCATCATAAAGGTATATGGCGAACAGGCTGAGCAGGCCGACCCCGAGTACCAGTGAGCGCATCGCCTTCCAGTTCCAGCCGAGCCAGCTGAACGTCAGCGCTGCTCCAAACAGGAAGCTCTGCTCATAGACATCCATATGATGACTGTACTGATTGAAGGCAAAGATCGCGCCGGCAAACAGCACGATGGCGTAGAGCCAGTCCTGCCAGTTGAGGCGCTTCAACAGCGGAATCGGTTCATCATTGATCAAGGCGTTATTCATGCTGATTTCCCAAAAAATTGTAAGTAACGTCAGCTAGCTCAACAGGCGCTGCAACTGTTCCTGATAGCGTGCGAACTCTATGTCCAGATCACGGTTCTTGCGATTGGATGCCATGGCAAACAGAACGCGATTATCGGATTTGACCAGCATCCAGATACGGCGTTCACGGATATAGATCATGGCGAAGATACCCAGAACCAGCAACACGGAACCGGAGTAGACCAGATTCTTGCCCGGCGACCGCGTCAGTTGCAAACCGCTCGCCTCGCGATGCTCATATTCCTTCAACTGCAGATAGAACGGCGCGCCATAGAAAAACAGATCGCTCAGGCTGTTGAGGCTGTCCTGCAGGAACAGCAAGGTCTCCTCATCTGGCACCGCCGCCTGCTTGCCGGCACGCTCACGCGCCAGATTGTTGGCTTCCAGTGCGGCGCCGCTGATGATCTTGATATAGGTCTGCGCCGCGTTGTCGCGCTGCTCCTCCGGCACCGAATCCTCGATCAGGCCAGCGATCCGGGTATAGCCGCCGTCAGCGAACGCACCCAGCAATTGCACGACACTGGATTCGAACTTCTGCCGCATGTCGCCATCGGCCGCATCCGCCGAAAGGGAACTGGCTGCCATCCGCTGCGCGATCTCGGCGTGCGTTGTCTTGTCCATCATCACGGCACGCAGGCGCATGAACCCCTCGATCTCGAAATCCTCGTCAACCGGGATGCGCAGATACTTGTACTCGTCCTGCAAGGTCGGCCGCATGCCGGAAACGAAATAGAAACGGTCATCCAGTTTCAAGGGCTGCATGTAGTTCACGTACTCTCGCGCCTGTCCTTGTGTGTCGCGCACCTTGAACGTCACGTTGGGGCCGACGTTCTGCGGCTTGCCCTTGCCGTCCGCCGTCAGGTTGAGAATATTGAATTTTCTGAAATCGTCGAACTCGATACCGAGCGCCGCATCGCCCTCGCCCAGGGTCACGCCGTCATGGATGACGCCACGCACCGATAGAGGCGTCGCCTGCTCGCTGAACAGTCCCCACAGATTAAAATCGAGCTTGGAGCCGCCATCCTGGAAATCGGATTGATAAATGGCGACCCCCTTGTAGATCAGAGGCTTGTTGACGCTGATCGTGGCTTCCAGCGGTTCTTCCAGATCCGGATCGGTGATGACCAGATCACTCTCGAAAGACTTGGGCTGGCCGGTCGCGTAATGCTCGATGCGGAAATCCTTGAGCGCCACACGGAACGGCAGCTCCTGTACCAGATAGCCGTCGCGCATGCGCATGAAGGCGACATCGGCACTGGTGCCTTCCGGCAGCGTCATATTGGCGCGGAACGACAGATTGGCGACCGACAAGCGGCTCTCGGCCGGCACCTCGGAGGCGCTGATGTCGCGCACCTCGACCGTCTTGTATCCCAGCAGCTCCTGCACCTTGAACGGCACGTTGCCGTCCATCAGGCCACCGACACAGATGATGACGATGGCCGCATGCGTGAAGATGTAACCGAGACGCTGATAAGTACCGGCCTTGGCCGCGATCAGTTCGTCGCCGTTGTCGTGGCGCACCGTCTTGAAACGGAAACCGCGCATAGTCAGGAAACGTGTCAGACCGGACCGGATCTCGTCTGCAGTGCCACTGGCGTGATATTCGTGCTGATGACTGAACGCCCGCAGGGACTTCTCTGTAGCATGCTCTCGCCAGACTCGCATCTCGCGCAGCATGTTGGGCGTATTGCGATAGACGCAAAGGCTGGTGGAAATGACAAGAAACAGCAGGATCAGCAAGAACCAGACGCTATGGTAGACATCGTATAGGCCCAGCACCTCGAATATCTCGAACCAGAACTGGCCGAACTGGATGATGTAGTTGGTGTAAGGCTCGTTTTGCTTGAGCACGGTACCGATGATGGACGCGATACCGAGTACGGTCAGCAGGCTGACTGCAAAACGCATTGAACTCAGAAGTTCATACAGACGCTTGGAGGTGGTTTGACGGGACTTCAAGGCGATTTCGTTTCAGTCGTATTGGTTGATTGGCATTTAGGACAGCGAGTCCGGGCGGGAGTTGCCAGTAATCGCGGGGCCACCAGATAAGCGCGATTTCGGTGTGAATGCGCGCCAGATAAAGTTAAGGGCGGCTCGCGCCACCCTTGAACCATGACCCCGCCTGCCGCAGGCGTCCGGGGCAAATCCTTAACGCAGACCCTGAATGTAATCAGCGACGGCGGCGATATCGGCATCGCTCATCTTGCCGGCGATCATGCGCATCATCTTGGCGGCATCGTTCGCGCGCTCGCCCGAGCGGAAGGTCTTCAACTGGGCGATGGTGTATTCGGCATGTTGACCGGCCAGACGCGGGAACTGCACCGGCACGCCGGAACCGGCAGGACCGTGACAGGAAGCACAGGCAGGCACGCCCAGACCGGCGATGCCGGCCTTGTAAATCTTCTCGCCGACGGAACCCTTGCCATTGGATTGGGCAGTGCCTTCCTTGGCGGCTTGCGTGGCGTAGTAGGCGCCAAGGTTGGCCATATCTTCATCGGACAGATTCATCGCCATCGGGGCCATCACCGCATTCTTGCGTTCGCCTGACTTGAAGTTCGCCAGCTGCTTGGCGATGTATTCCGGGATTTGACCGGCCAGTTTCGGATACATCGGGATCATGCTGTTGCCATCTGCACCGTGACAAGCCATGCAGACCTGCTTGGCGATGGTGGCACCCTTGGCTGCATCACCTGCAGCATTGGCAGAAACGGCACTGAACAAACCCAACGCTAATGCCGCAAAAATACGGAAACTCATACCCGACTCCTCAGTACTCAACAGTTGATACAGAAATGGTGGCACAACAATAATCGCCCTATTTTATCGAAAAGCATCATATCGTGATAGCATTTTCCACTCTTTAAAGCGCTTGATAAGTTCATCCCCCATGCCCCTGTTCCAGAACGCCACCTTTTACATCTCCGCACACAATCTGCGCGACCTGCCGCCGCCAGCCGGCATAGAGATCGCCTTCGCGGGTCGTTCCAACGCCGGCAAGTCGAGCGCCCTCAACACGCTGGCCAACCACAATCGGCTCGCCTACGTCAGCAAACAACCGGGCCGCACACAACTGATCAACTTTTTCGCGCTAGGCAACGATCGCTTTCTGGTCGACTTGCCGGGCTACGGCTATGCCAAGGTGCCGCAGGCCATGCGCGAGCACTGGCAACTGACGCTGTCGGCCTACCTGAGTCAGCGCAGCACACTGCAGGGTCTGGTGCTGGTCATGGATTGCCGCCATCCGCTCACACCGCTTGACCGTCAGATGCTGGACTGGTTCTGCCCCAGCGGCAAGCCGGTGCACGTCTTGCTGACCAAGTCCGACAAACTCTCGCGCAACGCCGCCAACCAGACACTGCTGGCGGTCAGGAAAGAACTCGACGCAACATGGGGCAACTGCAGCGTGCAGCTGTTCTCCAGCCTGAAGAAACAGGGCGTGGAAGAAGCCGAGAGCGTCATCGGCCGCTGGTTATTTGCGGATGAAGATGAGGTCCCAGACCCCGTGGCCTAACTTCAGGCCGCGCTTTTCGAACTTGGTCAGGGGCCGGTAATCCGGCCGCGGCGCGTAGTCTTCCGCGCTGTTCTGCAGCATCGGCTCGGCCCGCAACACCTCCAGCACCCACTCGGCATACTCCTGCCAGTCTGTCGCCACATGAATGTAAGCGCCCGCTTTCAGCTTGCTGCAAAGCATGCGGACAAACGGCGTCTGGATCAGCCGGCGCTTGTGATGCCGCTTCTTGTGCCAGGGGTCGGGGAAAAAGATGTGGACGCCGTCCAGCGTGCCGTCGCCTACCATGTTGTTCAGCACCTCTACCGCATCGTGCTGGATCAGCCGCAGGTTGGTGAGTTGCGAAGCCTCGATCAGCCTGAGCAGATTACCGACACCGGGGCCGTGCACCTCGATGCCCAGATAATCGGTATCCGGATTGGCCGCCGCGATCGCGGCGGTACTATCGCCCATGCCGAAACCGATCTCCAGCACTTTCGGGCTGCCATCCCGACCGAACAATGCGCCGAGATCAAGCAACTGCGGCTGATACGGGACACCGAAGCGCGGCATATTGGTCTCGATAGCGCGCTGCTGTGCTGGGGTCAGCCGCCCCTGGCGCAAGACGAAACTGCGTATCGGACGATGCTTCAAACCCTCGCTGCTGCTGTCTTCTGGTTCGGTCATGGTGGCCTGCGTTTTGACTTAAAGTAAGGCGGCGATTATACCCGAGTCGCTCCCGGTGCTCGGGCAGATGATCGCCCTTAAAGTGCGTGTGAACGATCGCCGCGCGAAAAACCGAGCAGCGCCGCTTCGCACTGTCTGCCCAGCGCCATCACCTTGAACAGCTCCCCCATCTCGGCCGGCGACAGCAGTTTCTGCGCCTCGGCAGCCAGGGGCGCATAGCGCGCCATATCATGCGGCGACACCCGGCCCAGCAAGTCGGTGATGCCGCAATTGATGAGAAACTGCGCCTGACTGCAATAGCCCTTGATATCTAAACCTTGCGCCATGCCCGCCTGCGCCACCGCGGTGAAATCGACATGCGCGGTGATGTCCTGCAGGCCGGGATAGAGGAAAGGATCGGCGTGTGCGTGATGACGATAATGGCACATCAGCGTGCCCTGATGGCGCTGCGGATGATAATACTCGCGACGCGGGAACCCGTAATCGACGAACAGCATCACGCCGTTTTCCAGCCGCTGCGCCAGGCTGCGCACCAACCCGGCCATGGCCGGACAAAGTTCAGTCACGTAATCCGCCGGCAGGTCGAGCATAGTCAACATTCTCAGCAACTCGACATCCTCCAGCGGCCGCTCCGACCAGGCAAAACCTTCGCCGCTCACCACTACCCCCAACTCCAGAGGCCCCGCGGCGGCTGTCTTGACCACATGCACCGGCAACGCATCCAGCACTTCATTGGCCAGCACCACGCCGCTGAAACGCTGGGGCAAGGCATCCAGCCATTGCACCCGACCTAACAGCTCGGCTGGCAAGCGCGCAGCCAGGGTCTGCCGCTGCAGATCGCGCAAGTAGGCACTGACTTCCAGAATCAGGTAGCGTCCGGGCAATTGTCTCTGCCGATCCAGTTCGAGCAGCAACTCGGCCGCCAGCTTGCCGGTACCCGCCCCCAGTTCCAGCAGGTCGCCCGAAGTCATCTGCAACACCTGCGCCGCCTGCCGCGCCAGACACTGCGCAAACAAGGGCGAGATTTCAGGCGCCGTGACGAAATCCCCGCCATGGCCGAACTTTTTCGCCCCTCCGCTGTAATAACCTAGTCCCGGCGCATACAATGCAAGCTCCATGTAGCGGGCAAAGTCGATCCAGTCCTGATGGCCGGCGATCGCCTGCCGGATGACATGCGTCAACTGCGCACTGTGCGCGAGGGCATCGGTATCGGGAAGGGGCAGATGAGTGTTCATGGGCCCAGATTATAATGGCTTAATCCTGACGCCAGAGTTTTATAGCCAGCAACATTGATTGGAATTTCGCGTGAGCGACAGCACAGCATACCGTCTCGAAGACAAGGTCATTCTCATCACCGGCGGCGCCAAGCGCGTCGGTGCCGCCATCTGCCGCATGCTGCATGCCGGCGGCGCCAAGCTGATGATCCACTACCGGCAATCCGCCAGCGAGGCGCGCGCACTGCAAGCCGAACTCAACCTGCAGCGACCGAACTCCGTCGCCATCATCCACGGCGACCTGCTCAATCTCGCCGTACTGCCCACGCTGGTCGAGGAAACCGTCCGGCATTTCGGCCGCCTCGACGTCCTGATCAACAACGCCTCCAGCTATTACGCCACCGAACTCGGCGAGATCGGCGACGACCAGTGGCAAGACCTGATCGGCTCCAACCTGAAGGCACCGCTGTTCCTTTCGCAGGCCGCAGCGCATGAACTACGCAAAACCGGCGGCTGCATCGTCAACATCACCGACATGCACGTGGAACGCCCGAAAAAGGGCTACATCGTCTACAGCGTCGCCAAGGCCGGCCTCGTCACGCTGACCCGGTCACTCGCACACGAAATGGCACCGGATGTGCGAGTCAACGCCGTCGCGCCCGGCCCGGTCATGTGGCCTGAAGACAACCCGCAGTTCGACGAGGTCTACAGAAAAAGAGTCATCTCGCAGACCCTGCTGAAACGCATCGGCGAAGGCGACGACGTGGCCCGCGCTGTGCGCTTTCTGATCCAGGATGCCCCGTTCATGACCGGTCAGGTGATCGCCGTCGACGGCGGGCGTTCGCTGAATCTCTGACCGCTTCAATCAAGCCTGCAAAATTTACGGCAGAGTATGTGCCCGAAAAATCCATTTGATTGATTTTTCAGCAAATCGCTGCCGTTCCGGTAAAATTGCATTCCTTTTCGCTTGGTAGTCCGACTTCGCCATGAAACATTACCCCGACAACGTCTCCGGCAACTTCCTCAAGTTGCGCAACAGCCTGATCAGCGCCACCGGCAAGGCGATCGGCGATTACAACATGATCGAGGACGGCGACACC
>JAVEWT010000069.1:0-9578 GCA_034004425.1 Methylophilaceae bacterium | reverse complement strand
CCGCCGGCCAGCAGGGTGAAGATCACGACCAGCGGATGCAGGCCGATGCGGTCGCCGACCAGCCACGGTGTCAGTACGAACCCCTCCAGCAGTTGGGCGATGGCGAACACGGCGAGCACCGGCAGCACTTCGGTCGGCGCGGAGAATTGCAGCGCCGCAGCCAGCAGGGCCATCAGCAGGCCGATGCTGACGCCGAGATAGGGCACGAAGCCGAGCAGGCCGGCGACCAGCGCGACCGGCAGGGCGAGGTCGAGACCGGCGGCCCACAGGCCGAGCGCGTAGAACAGCGTCATCAGCAGCATGACCGAAAGCTGGCCGCGCAGGAATTCGGCCAGTACCGCATCGATCTCTTGCGCGATGGTGGCGGTTTTCTCATACCAGTTGCGCGGAATCAGCTGTGCGATGCGCCCGACCATGCCGTGCCAGTCGCGCAGCAGATAGAAGAGGACGACTGGCACCAGCAGCAGATTGATGAACCAGAGCACGATGGCGAAGCCGTTCTTGCTGAGCGAGAGCAGTACCGGCGTGATGAGGTCGCTGGCGGCTTGCCAGTGCTGAGTGAGGATGTCCTGGATCTGGCCCATGTCGATATTCAGCGTCAGCCCGAAATGCAGCAGCAACCACGGCTCGAGGCGAACACGCAGAAGCTCGACGATGTCCGGCAGGCGCTGCACCATCAGCACGATCTCCTTCTGCAGCATGGGCACGATGATCAGCACCAGCAGCAAAGCGGCGGCGAACAGCAGCAGCATGGTGGCGAGGGTCGCCACGGTGCGGCCCAATGTCAGTTTGCCGATTTTGCAGCGGGCGATGCGGTCGACCAGCGGTTTGCAGATGTAGGCGAGGATGGCCGCGACCAGAAACGGCCCCATGATGGGTAGCAGCAGATAGAAAACCAGCAGGAAGCCCGCCGTCAGCAGGACGATGCGGTAATCGGGCAATTGGTTTTCTCGTTTGGTCGTCATATCGGGTAAAATTATGCCTTCAATTCCATGATTTATCTTGTTGTATTTTTGAGCGGAAAGCGAGAACGCAGTTGAATTCTAATTCTTCAAACGGTGATGCGGCAAAAACTTCCATCAGCTATCGCGATGCCGGCGTCGATATTGAAGCCGGTGATGCGCTGGTCGAACAGATCAAGCCGTTTGCCAAACGGACCATGCGTCCGGAGGTGATGGGCGGTATAGGCGGCTTCGGCTCCTTGTTCGAAATGCCGAGGAAGTTCAAGAATCCGGTGCTGGTTTCAGGCACGGACGGCGTTGGTACCAAGCTCAAACTGGCGTTCCAGCTCGACAAGCATGACACGGTCGGTATTGATCTCGTGGCCATGAGCGTCAACGACATTCTGGTGCAGGGCGCCGAGCCCTTGTTCTTCCTCGATTATTTCGCCTGCGGCAAGCTGGAAGTCGGTACTGCCGCCGAAGTCATCAAGGGCATCGCCCACGGCTGCGAACAGGCCGGCTGCGCCTTGGTCGGCGGCGAGACCGCCGAGATGCCGGGCATGTATCCGGCCGGCGAATATGACCTTGCCGGCTTCGTCGTCGGCGCGGTCGACAAGGACGCTATCATCGACGGCTCCACCATCAAGGAAGGCGACGTCGTGCTCGGCCTGGCATCGAGCGGCGCCCATTCCAACGGTTATTCCCTGATTCGCAAGCTGATCGAAAAATCCGGCATCGACATGGGCAGCGACTTTAATGGCAAGCCGTTCCGCGACGTGGTCATGGCGCCGACCCGCATCTACGTCAAATCCCTGTTGAAGCTGATCGCGGCACTCAAGGTCAAGGGCATGGCCCACATCACCGGCGGCGGCATTACCGAGAACGTGCCGCGCGTACTGCCGGTCGGCCTGACCGCCGAGGTGAAGAAGGGCAGTTGGGAGATGCCTGCCCTGTTTCAGTGGTTGCAGGCGCAGGGCAACATCACGGACGAGGAGATGTACCGCACATTCAACTGCGGTATCGGCATGGTCGTCATCGTGGCCGAACAGGATGCCGTGGCTGCCCGTCAGTTGCTGGAATCCGAAGGCGAGCAGGTGACGGTGATCGGTCGCATCCGCGCGCAGGCCGAGGGCGAGGCGCCGACCGTCGTCGTTTGAGCCGGCGCGGCGCGTTACGGCGGCTCAGTTTTGCGTGAGTCTGGCTAGTTGGCCCAGTTTGGTGAGTACGGCATAGTGAACTTGCCATAGTGAACTCAGCATATTGAGCTTAGCCTGTCCGCGCCAACCGCATGCGGACTTGCCGCGTTAATGCGGCTCCCGTACAAGAATCAAAGAGGTGATGCATGCAGCATGTTCTGGCAAAACTCGCCGTTATAGGTTGTCTGCTGGTGGCGCAGTCCGTGGCGCTGGCTGCGCCCAAAACACTGACGGTGACCTATGAGGCGACCCGCAACGGCCAGCCGTTCGCCAATATCACGGAAACCTTCACGCAGCAGGACGGCAAATACCGCATCGAAAGCGAAACCCGCGGCATCGGTGTCTATGCCCTGTTCGGCGTGCGCCGGCTGTTGAGCGAGGGGGAAGTGGGGCCTGACGGTCTGAAGCCGCTGCATTTCGAGTCGCATCAGGGCGCCGAGGCCAGGCGCTCGCTGATCGCCGATTTCGACTGGCCCGCCAACCAGCTCAACATGAAGGTCAAGGGCAAGCCGGTGACGGCGAAGCTGAAACCGGGCACTCAGGACATCGCCAGTCTCATCTACCAGTTCATGTTCGTGCAGCCGCAAGGTACATCGTTCAAGCTGCCGGTCACGACCGGCAAGCGGCTCAAGCAGTACGAATATCGTGTCGCCGGTCGCGATGTGCCGCTGACCGTGCCGGCAGGCAGTTTCAGGACTCTGCATTTGCAGGATGCCGCAGAAAACGCCGAAGAGGACAGCAAGGAATTGTGGCTGGGCGATGCCAGCGTCCATTATCTGCCGGTCAAGCTGGTGACGCGCGACGACAAGGGCGATATCGAACAGGTGCTGACCGGATTGCATGCTGAGTAAATGGCTGGCATCGACTGACCGCAAGACCGCCTGGCCGGCGGTACTGGCTTTGCTGCTTTCGCTGATGCTGCATGCCCTCTTGTTCGGCCTGACGAATTTCGACCTCGACATGTTCGAGGGTCAAGCGGACAAGGTCTATGTCCGTTTTGCCCCGGTCGAGCCAGCAGCGCCGCCTGCGCCGGTGGCCGAAATCAAACCGGAACCGCTGCCGCCAGAGCCGCAATTGCCACGACCGCCAGAGCCACCGCCAGTCGTCCCAGCGGAGATTCCACCAGCGGTGGATATGACGGCAGCCGAATCCGCAATCGAGCCGGAATTGCAGGAGGCGCCGGTCGAGGATGCGCTGCCACAGGAAGCGGTGGTCGAATCGGGCACGGAAACCGCCATCGAACCCGATGCCGGCGAAGTGTCGGCGGAGATCGAGCCGCTTGCTCTACCCAGCCCGGTCGAGGGCGATGTCACGCCGTATCAATTCGTCGAAAGCGAGTACGATATCCTGCGCGGTGCAGACGGTTACAAGATCGGGCAAAGCAAGGTGCGTTATGAAGCCAGAGGGGACGGCACCTATCTGCTGGAGAGCAGGAGCGAGGCCAAGGGCTTCGCTTCCTGGTTCATTTCCGGCTCGCTGCTGCAGCGCAGCGAAGGGCTGGTGACCGAATACGGTTTGCAGCCGCACAGTTTCATCTACCAGTACGGCTCCGGCAGCAAGACCCGACAGGCCGTCCTCGATTGGGAGAGGCGCCGGATCACGCTGGAAACGGACAAGGGCAGCAAGTCCTCGCGGCTGCCAGCAGGCACTCAGGACCTGATGAGTTTCATGTATCAATTCATGTATGTGCCGCCCTTGCGCGAGATGATGCTGAACATCACCAACGGCAAGCGATTGAAAGCCTATAGTTACAGTTTCGTCGGCGAAGTGGATTTGTCGACTAAAATGGGCGTCATGCGCGCCATCCACATCGAGAACATCAACGATGATGGAGACGAAAAAACCGAGCTCTGGCTCGCACTGGAATACAACTTCCTGCCCGTGAAAATACGAAAAACAGAAGAGGACGGCAGCGTGATCGAGCAAGTCATTACCCACATCAATACAGAGCTTTTGCAATGAGTAGAATCGACCCCAATCTGATGCGTCTGGCCGGCATGGCCCTCGCCGATGTACTGAACAACCCCGGGCCGGCCGATGCCAAGCTCGGTGCCTTTTTCCGCCGCAACCGCGAAATGGGCAACAAGGAGCGGGCCTTTGTCGCCGAATCGGTCTATGGCGTTCTCCGTCGCAAAGCCTTGCTGTCGCACCTGGCCGATGGCGACGACCCGCGCAAGTTGCTGCTGGCGCTGTGGCTGCGCGTGCAGGGCGTCAGCCTGCGCGATCTGGAACCCGGATTGAACAAGCAGCAAAAAGAGTGGGCGCTGGAGATCAAGGCGCGCTCGACCGAAGGGCTGACTCCCGCGCAACAGGCGGACCTGCCCGAATGGCTGTGGCAGAAACTGAGCGCGCAATACGGTAGCGAGCAGGCGCTCACTATCGCGCGCAGCATGCATCAGCCGGCCAGTCTGGATCTGCGCGTCAACACGATCAAGGCCAGCCGCGAGGAGGTCATGCAAAGATTCCAGAAGGAATCGGCCGACATCTCCGTGACCCCCTATGCGCCAACCGGCCTGCGCATGGCGCAAAAGATGAGCATCAGCCGCCACCCTTTCTTTGTTGACGGCAAGATCGAGGTGCAGGACGAAGGCAGCCAGTTGCTGGCCTTGCTGGTGGCGCCGCGCCGCGGCGAGATGGTGGCGGATTTCTGCGCCGGCGCCGGCGGCAAGACCCTGGCACTGGGTGCGTTGATGCGCAACACCGGCCGCTTGTATGCCTTCGATGTGTCGGAAAAGCGCCTGGGCAACCTCGGCCAGCGTCTGAAGCGCTCCGGCCTGTCCAATCTGCACAGCCAGCTCATCAGCAGCGAGCAGGACCCCAAGCTGAAACGCCTGCAGGGCAAGTTCGACCGCGTGCTGGTCGATGCGCCGTGCAGCGGTTTGGGCACCTTGCGCCGCAACCCGGACCTGAAATGGCGGCAGACAGAGCAGGACATCAGCGAGTTGACCGTGAAGCAGGCCTCGATTCTGGAGCGCGCGGCGCGCCTGGTGAAGGACGGCGGACGCCTGGTCTACGCCACCTGCAGCCTGCTGGCGGACGAAAACGAACAGGTCGCCTCCGCGTTCCTTGCCGCGCACCCGGAGTTCAGCCTGCTGCCGGCGCGCGAGGTACTGGCGCAGCAGCATATCGCACTGGCGGGTGACGATTACTTCCGGCTATTTCCGCATCTGCACCAGACCGACGGTTTCTTCGCTGCCGTGTTCGAGAGGAAGCCGGCGATTGCCGCAGCGGACCAAAATGATGCGGAGCATAGAAAGGCAAAGTCGAAGCAGGCCGAGCTGACAGCCACTGAAGAGCAAGCCCCGGGTGAAACGGTGCCTGAACAGGCTGCAGCGCAGGAAAAAGCCGCTCAGAACAAAACGGCAGCGAAAACGGCAGCGGAGGAACCGGCCAAACCTAAACGGCCGACCAAAGCGGCGCTGAAAACATCGGTTGAGAAGAAACCGGTAGCGAAAAAAACAACGGTTAAAAAACCGGCTACAGGCGCCGCCAAAAAGGCGGCCAAGCCGGCATGAAGCTGCCAGGACTCAATCTGCAGATTTTGCTGGCGGCCGTGATCGGCCTTGGGTTGGGCCTGCTGTTCCAGATGCTGGGAGAGGACAGCCGGACGGTCGTCGTAGGGCTCTACGCCAGCGATCTCGTCGGCGGCGTCTTCGTCGATCTGCTGAAGATGATCCTGATCCCGCTGGTTTTCAGTTCCATCGCGGTCGGCATCGCCAACCTGCAGGGGCACGGCCAGATGGGGCGGGTCTGGAAACTGGCGCTCGCCTACTTTGTGCTGACCATGGTGATCGCCGTGTTCATGGCCATGCTGCTCAGCAATATCTTCGAGCCGGGCGAGGGCTTGCACGTCGACATGTTTGCCGGCGCCATGCATCAGTTCCACGTCGAACAGATGACCTTGCCGCAGTTCTTTGCGGATTTCCTCGGTCGCCTGTTCGTCAACCCATTCGCCGCCTTTGCCCAAGGCAACGTGCTGGCAGTCGTGGTGTTTGCGCTGTTCGTCGGCATTGCGCTGGTGCTCGGCGGCGAGCGTTACCGGCACATCCATCAGCTACTGCAGGAATTCCTCGAGCTTAACCTGCGCATCGTCGGCTGGGTCATGTTGATCGCCCCGCTCGGTATCATGGCACTGCTGATCAAGCTGGCGGCGACGCAGGACCTCGGGATGTTCGCCACGCTCGGCAAGTTCATCGCCATCGTGCTGGGCACCACGCTTTTACACGGCTTGCTGGTGTTGCCCTTGCTGCTCTATCTGGTGACCCGGGTGACACCGCTGGCGTTTTTCCGCGGCGCGCGCGAGGCGCTGATTACGGCGATGGCGACCAGTTCCAGCGCGGCGACCCTGCCTGTCACGCTGCGTTGCGTCGAGCAGAATCTAGGCGTTAAGCGCGATGTCGCCGGATTCGTCGTGCCGCTCGGCGCCACCATCAATATGGACGGCACGGCGCTTTACGAAGCGGCAGCGGCGTTGTTCATTGCCAATCTGGTCGGCATCGAACTCAACCTGATCCAGCAGGCGGTGGTGTTCATGACCGCCATGATCGCCGCCATGGGCGCTCCCGGCATCCCCAGCGCCGGCATGGTGACCATGGTCATGGTGTTGCAGGCGGTCGGCCTGCCGGCCGAGGCGATCGCCATCCTGTTGCCGATCGACCGCGCGTTGGATACCTTCAGAACGGCGGTCAATGTGGAAGGTGACATGGTCGGCAGCCTGATCGTCGACAAGCTGGTCGATGAAGAACCGGCAACGACCGGCCGAACCACCTGATAAGCCGCGCGGTCGCGCCGGCTTGCGTCATTTTTCCTGCGCCAGCTCGCGGCGGAATTTCTCAAGTTTAGCCTGATAATCTTCGGCTTCGCCAAAATCCAGAAATCGCGCATAGCGGTCATGGGTACCCAGCACCTTGCGCGCATGCTTGATCGGGCAGAAATACTGCTCGGTGCGCGCCACTATCTCGCTGATGTAGGCGATCATGCCGCTACCGTAGGCGCAGTAGGTGCAGTGGAATTTCTCTATAAAATTCAGGTAGTTCAGCTGCTGACGGTCGAAGATGATGTAATCGCCGCGCCGCACTCGCTTGATGCCGTAGATGGGAAAGCAGGTGAACTGGTAGAAGCTGATGAACACATCGGCGATCACCAGCGGCACGATCATGCTGTAGATGATGGGACCGGTCAGCAGATTGAACGGCCGGTCATGCACGAGCCAGCGAAAGAAATTGGTTTTCAGTCTGCGGTGGGTCTGTTTCACCGATTCCTCGAACTCGACGCGCTTGCCCTTGATCTGGAAGTAGATGCTGGAAGGCTGCTCGCTGAGCGCGGTGCGCAACTCGTCCTCCAGCGCGGTGATCTGCTCCAGCAGTTGCTGAACGCGGTTATTCATTGAATCTCTCCCGGTGGTTGGGCCGGTGGCAACGGCGGCGACCGTCAGGCCCTGGATTGCATGCGCCGTTCAAACCGTTCCTGCCCGTGGGTCGCCAGCGAATAGACGGCCGGCACCACGATCAGCGTCAGCAGTGTCGACGAGATCATGCCGCCGATGACGGCGACCGCCAGCGGGCCGTTGGTTTCGGCACCGGCACCGAGGCCGAGTGCGGCCGGCAACAGCGCCAGAATCACGGTGAGCGAAGTCATCAGCACCGGGCGCAGCCGGATCGGACAGGCCTGGCGCAACGCGTCGTCGATCTCCGTACCCTTTTCCCGCAGCTGGTTGGTCAGGTCGACCAGCAGGATGGAGTTCTTCGCCACCAGGCCGATCAGCAGCACCATGCCGATCATGGAGAAGATGTTGAGCGAGTTACCGGTCAGCAGCAGGGCGAGAACGCCGCCGATGACCGCCAGCGGCTGGGCGACCATAACGATCAGCGGCTGCAGGAAGGAATTGAACTGGCTCGCCAGCACCATGTAGAGCAGAACCAGCGCGAGGGCAAAGACGAAGATCATGTTGTCGATGGTTTTGCCCATTTCCTCGGCCTCGCCGGCCAGCCGGATGTGGTAGCCGGGCGGCAGGATCTCTTCAGCCAGCCGGTTGACGTTAGCCACCGCCTCATCGAGCGGTACGCTCGGGCTGGCGTAGAGCGTCGCCGCGTATTGCAGATCGAAGCGGCCGATGACGGCGGCGCCGAGCGACTGCTTGAAGGTGACGACGGAATCGAGGCGCACCAGTTCGCCGTCGCTGCTGCGCAGGAATATCTTCTTCAGGTCTTCGGCCTGGGTCAGGCTGCCCTCCCTGGCCTTGATGCGGATGTTGTAGCGTTGGCCGTCGCCCGGTTCGTCGTTGAAGCTGGCGACGTCGACGCCGCCGCTGTAGAGGCTGATGGCAGTGGCGATGTCGCGTGCCGTGATACCGAGGCTGGCGGCGCGCACGCGGTCGACGGTCATCACCAGTTGCGGCAGGTCGAGTTCGATGTCGACATCGACCCGGCCCATGCCCGGCAGCTCGGACAGCCGGCGCTGCATGGTCTTGGCCAGCGTGCCGACCTGTTCCAGGTTGTCGCCGGACAGGTTGAATTGCAGTTTCTCCGAACGCTGGCCGCCGACGATGGCGATCGGTGCCGGGAAGGCGCGCACGCCCGGAATCTCTTCCAGCTGCTGGCGGATGCGCTGTATCAGCTCTTGTTGGCTCATGCTGCGTTCGTCACGCTCCTTCATGCGCACGTTGGCGTTGCCGGTGTTGACCTGTCCCTGAGCGCCGAAGCCGATGGTGGTGAAGTAACTGGCGATCTCGTCGGGATAACCGGCGAGGATGTCCTCGATCAGGTCGAGGCGGGTTTCCGTGTATTCGATGCTGGAACCGAGCGGGGTCTTGAACGAGATGCGGAAGCGGCCTTCGTCGGATTCCGGCACGAACTCCTTGCTCACTTGCGCGAACAGGAAGCCGCTGGAGAGCACGACCAGAACAGTGGCCAGCACCACCTTCCAGCGGTGGTTGAGCGCCCAGCCGAGCGAATTGGCATAGAACGTGTCCATGCGGTGGAAGAAGCGGTCCAGCAGATAATAGACGCGGCCGTGCTTGGTCTCGATCCTGAGGTAGCGCGAACAGAGCATGGGCGTCAGCGTCAGCGAGACGAACAGCGAGACCAGCACGCCGAAGGTGACGACAACGGCGAAGGATTCGAAGAACTGGCCGATGATGCCGTCCATGAAGATGACCGGCGCGAAGATGCAGACCAGCGACAGCGTGGCCGCCACCACGGCGAACGCCACCTCGCGGCTGCCTTCGACTGCCGCGGCGACGGATGACGGATCCGGCATGCCGAGTCGCCGTGCAGACACTTGGGGGGGCGCCGGTAGGTCGGGCGACGCATCTGTGGCAGATTCTCTGGCTGCGTCTTTGGCGGCGTTCTTCATTTCCAGATGGCGGTGGATGTTCTCCAGTACGACGATGGCGTCGTCGACCACGACACCGATCAGCAGCAACAGCGCCAGCAGCGTCATG
>JAVEWT010000068.1:0-9734 GCA_034004425.1 Methylophilaceae bacterium | reverse complement strand
CCGGGCGAAGCAGGCAGCCGGTCTGGTCAGAACCACGGCGGAATAAGGTAACTGCATGATTGAAAAACCGCAGGAGCCTGCGAGCGAAAGCAGGACCTTTTTTGAATTGCTTGGCGGCACCGAGAAGATCCGCGATATCGTCGAGCGTTTCTACGACATCATGGATAGCGACCCGCGTGCGGCCGGTATCCGTGCCATGCATGCGCCCGACCTCACTTCGGCGCGGGAAAAGCTCTTCATGTATCTGACCGGCTGGACCGGCGGACCGCAACTCTATATCGAGCGGTATGGTCATCCACGCTTGAGAGCGAGGCATCTTCCGTTTCCCATCGACGAATCGGCGCGCGATCAGTGGATGTATTGCATGATCAAGTCCTTGCACGAGAACGGGGTGGAGGAGCCGGTGCTGACGCAACTTGCGTCCTTGCTCTATGACTTGGCGGACATGATGCGGAACCGTCCGGGATAAACTGGAATCGGTCAGCCACAGAGCACACAGGCTTCACAGAGCAATCAGGCTATTGCCAGAGCGTGATTCTTGACTCTGACACTGGCGTTTGAATGACGGTTTAGCATAAAAAAGAGCCTCCATCCGGAGGCTCTTTTGCTTGATGCGTTTGTTTTTGTTAAGAATCTTGCCGTCTCAGGCCACCGAGCAACGCCGCGACCGGTGCCTTGGAGCGGCTTGTCGCCGGGCGGTTGAGCGGTTTTGGTGCAGCGTTCTGCGCCGGTTCGTAAGGTTTGTCGAACCATGGATCCTTGCTCTTGTTTCTGGGCAAGGCGCGGGGAGCAGAGCTCATCGATTCGCCGCGATCCTGGCGTTTCTCACGCGAGTGACTGTCGCGCGGCGATCTTGCCGTACCGCTGACGGCGCTTTTCTCCTTGTCGATCTCGCGCTTGATCAGCTTTTCGATTTCCTTCAGGTATTTTTCTTCCTCGGGGGAAACCAGCGAGATGGCGGTGCCTGAGGCGCCGGCGCGGCCGGTCCGGCCGATGCGGTGTACGTAGTCTTCCGGCGCCGAAGGGATCTCGTAATTGATTACCATCGGCAGCTGGTCGATATCGAGGCCGCGGGCGGCGACATCGGTCGCGATCAGCACCGTGACCTTGCCCTGTTTGAACGCATCCAGTGCTTCCATGCGCTCCTTCTGGCTCTTGTCGCCATGAATCGCGTCGGCCTGCAGACCTTCGCGTTGCAGCTGTTTCGCCAGACGGCTGGCAGCCAGCTTGGTCTTGGTGAAGACGATCACCTGCGAGGCATCGCTGCCGCGAAGAATCTCGACCAGTTGCGCGTGCTTGGCAGCCTGTTCGACCAGATAGACTTTTTGCGTGACGTTTTCAGCCGTCGCATTGCTGCGTGCAACCTCGATCAGGATCGGATGGTTGAGGAAATCTTCCGACAGTTTCTTGATCTCGTTCGAGAACGTCGCCGAGAACATCATGTTCTGGCGCTGTTTCGGCAAGAGAGCCAGAATCCGCTTCAGATCCGGCATGAAGCCCATATCCAGCATGCGGTCGGCTTCGTCCAGAATCAGCATCTGTACCTGGCCGAGCTGCAGCGTGCGCTGCTCGACATGGTCGAGCAGACGCCCCGGTGTCGCCACCAGGATCTCGACACCGCGCATCAGGCTCGGCGTCTGTGTCCTGATGTCGACACCGCCGAATACCACCAGCGAGCGCAGATTGGTGTGTTTGGCATAGACCTTGACACTTTCCTCGACCTGGATCGCCAGTTCACGCGTCGGCGTCAGGATCAGGGCGCGTATCGGGTGACGTGCCGGCGAAGCGCTGCTATTGGCCTGCGGCAACAGCATTTGCAGCATCGGCAGCGAGAAGGCCGCCGTCTTGCCGGTGCCGGTCTGGGCACCCGCCATCAGGTCCTTGCCCGCGAGGGCGACCGGAATGGCTTGCGCCTGGATAGGCGTCGGTGTCGTGTAACCGAACTCGCTCAGCGCCTTGAGGATCTCGGGTGCGAGCCCCAGCGATTCGAACGTGACCTGTTCGGCAGCCGCTACTTTTTCTGTATTCACAGTCATCGTTTATCCAAATGTACGCGGGCGTCTTGCGTTGCTGCTACGGCCGCCATCGTTACGTTTCTGGGCATTGAACGGGCCATTGTCACGGCCGTTACCGGATGGTTTGCGGTCGCCGAAACTCTGGCCGGGATTGGCCGTACGGTTGTCGCCGCGATAGCCCTGAGCGCCTTGTGAACGGCCCTTGTAGCCGCCACCCGGCTTCTTGCCGTTGCGCGGACGGTCGTTGTCCATGCGCGGAGCCGGACGTTTCGGCTCGAAACCTTCGATTACGGTAGGCTCGATGCGTTGACCGGTGAACTGTTCGATCTTGCGCACCTGATAGCGGTCGGCATGCGAGGCGAAGGAGACGGCGACGCCCATGTTGCCGGCGCGCCCGGTGCGCCCGATGCGGTGGACGTAGTCCTCGGCGAACTTAGGCAGATCGTAGTTGATGACGTGCGTGATGCCGTGCACGTCGATACCGCGCGCGGCTACGTCGGTCGCTACCAGTACGCGCACATCACCGTGGCGCAGCTTGGTCAGCGTACGGTTGCGCGCGCCCTGGGTCATGTCGCCATGCAGGGCGGCGGTTTTGTGGCCGGCGGCGTAGAGGTCTTCGGCCAGCAGGTCGGCGTGGCGCTTGGTCGAAGTGAAGACGATAGCCTGGTTCACTTCAGCGCCGATCAGCAGATGTTCGAGCAGCTTGTTCTTGTGGTTCATGTCGTCAACAAAGTGCAGGCGCTGTTCGATGTTGGCGTGTTTTTCCTTCTGTGCGGCAACCTGGATGGTCTTGGGGTTGCGCAGGATCTGGCGGGCGATGTTGCCGATGTTGCCGTCCAGCGTGGCGGAGAACAGCAATGTCTGGCGTTCTGCCGGCAGGGCGTTGCAGATGCGTTCGACATCCGGCATGAAACCCATGTCCAACATGCGGTCGGCTTCGTCCAGAATCAGCATCTGCAGGCGCGACATGTCGATACGACCGCGTTCCATGTGGTCCAGCAGACGGCCGGGCGTGGCGACCAGAATATCCAGCGGTTGGCTCAGCAGTTTGTTCTGCAATGGGTAGGGCATGCCGCCGACGATGCTGACGGCACGGGCACGCAGGAATTTGCCATATTTGCGAGCAGCATCGTTGACTTGGCCAGCCAGTTCACGTGTCGGTGTCAGCACCAGGATACGTGGGCCGCGGCTCTTGGAAGGATGTGGTGTTGCCAGCAGGTTGAGAGCGGGCAGGGTAAAGGCAGCGGTCTTGCCGGTACCGGTCTGGGCCGAGGCCATGAGGTCGTGGCCGGCCAGTACTTCAGGGATGGCTTGCGCCTGGATCGGCGTCGGGTTCACATAACCGGCTTCTGCCAGTGCGCGGAGAATGGCAGGATGCAGATCCAGAGCTTCAAAACTGGTGTTTTCAGATGACACGTAGTATTTCCTTAAATGTAATGATAGTCAGCCGTTCTGGCTGAAAGGCGCAAGCAAACGCATGGTCGCAGCAGGCCCAATTGAATGAGTCCAGACTGGATGAGCGCGAAACTAAATGAATGTATTCAGTATTCTTACCGGCGCACGGGCATAGCCACTAACCGGTAACAAATACAAGAGAGCCACAAAATGACAGCGGGCTTCGAGAGGCTAGGGCGATGAATCATCAATCGATGAGGATTGAATCTGCCGCGAAGTATACGCATCCATGCGGAATTGTCAAAGCATTTATCGAAATAAATAGTTGATTAGTATGTTAGAATCGCGCCCTTTCAATCAGATCGACCGCAATCCCATGTCCAGAAATCTCAGAAACATCGCCATTATCGCCCACGTTGACCACGGCAAGACCACCATGGTCGACAAGCTGTTGCAGCAGGCGGGCACTTTTGCTTCCCACCAAGCCGTGACCGAGCGCGTCATGGATTCCGGCGATATCGAAAAAGAACGCGGCATCACCATTCTCGCCAAGAATACGGCGGTCAATTACGAAGGCACGCATATCAATATCATTGATACGCCGGGGCACGCCGATTTCGGCGGCGAAGTGGAGCGCGTGCTGGGCATGGTGGATGGCGTAGTACTATTGGTTGACTCGGTAGAAGGCCCGATGCCGCAAACCCGTTTCGTCACCAAGAAAGCCCTGGCGCTCGGCCTCAAGCCCATCGTCGTCATCAACAAGGTGGATCGCCCGGGTGCGCGCACTGACTGGGTGATCAACCAGACTTTCGATCTGTTCGCAAATCTGGGCGCGACCGACGAACAACTGGATTTCCCCGTGGTTTACGCTTCGGCCTTGAACGGTTTCGCCACGCTGGACATGAATGCGCCGTCCGAAACCATGCGTCCTCTGTTCGAGACCATACTGAAGCATGTCGAGCCGCCGCAAGGTGACAGCAACGCACCGCTGCAACTGCAGATTTCCGCCCTGGACTATTCGACCTATACCGGCCGTCTCGGCGTCGGCCGCATCCGTAACGGCCGCATCAAGCCGGGTCAGGTCGTGGTCGTCATGAACGGCGATCAGCAGACCGCTCAAGGCCGCATCAACCAGGTGTTGGGCTTCAGGGGTCTGGAGCGCGTGCCGGTGGAGGAAGCTGAGGCTGGCGACATCGTCATCATTTCCGGCATCGAGGAGATCGGCATCGGCGTGACCATCGCCGACCGCGACAATCCGGTCGGACTGCCGCTACTGGCGGTCGATGAGCCGACCCTGACCATGGACTTCATGGTCAACACCTCGCCGCTGGCCGGTACCGAAGGCAAGTTCGTCACCAGCCGCCAGATCCGTGACCGCCTCAGCAAGGAATTGCTGACCAACGTCGCGTTGCGCGTCGAGGATACGGCCGATGCCGACGTCTTCCGCGTTTCCGGCCGGGGCGAGCTGCACCTTACCATTCTGCTGGAAAATATGCGCCGCGAAGGCTTCGAGATCGCAGTTGGCAAGCCACGCGTGGTGTTCCGCGAGATCGACGGCGAAAAGTGCGAGCCGTACGAGATCCTTACAGTCGACCTGGAAGACGATTGCCAGGGCGCCGTCATGGAAGAATTGGGCCGTCGCCGAGGCGAACTGCAGAACATGGAATCCGACGGCAACGGCCGTACCCGTCTGGAATACCGAATTCCAGCGCGCGGTCTGATCGGTTTTCAGAGCGAGTTCCTGACCCTGACGCGCGGTACCGGCCTGATGGCGCACATCTTCGACGAATACGCGCCGGTCAAGGCCGATATGCCGGGCCGTCGCAACGGCGTGCTGATCTCTGCCGAACACGGCGAGGCGGTAGCCTATGCCCTGTGGAAGCTGCAGGACCGTGGACGCATGTTCTCCAGTCCGGGCGACCGCCTCTACGAGGGTATGATCATTGGCATCCACAGCCGCGACAACGACCTGGTCGTCAACCCGATCAAGGGCAAGCAGCTGACCAACGTGCGCGCTTCCGGCACCGACGAGGCCGTGCGTCTCGTGCCGCCGGTGCAGCTGACACTGGAGTCGGCGGTGGAGTTTATCGACGACGACGAACTGGTGGAAATCACGCCCAAGAATATCCGTATTCGCAAGCGTCACCTGCTGGAGCACGAGCGCAAGCGCGCTGCCAAGGAATAGACGCAAATGAAAAAGCCGGCGACCGCCGGCTTTTTTCTGTCTGCAGAATTGCGCTTCAGTGCGGTGGGCGACGGTCGGAGAAATCGCGTTCCGATGCAGCCGGGGCGCGCTTTAATCAAAGTGACATAAATCCAGAATAGACTGCCTGCCATCGCATATGAATCAGGATGTCACATGCAGTCTGCAGCATTGAATCGTCAGTCTCTTGCCGAACTCACGGCCTTCGTCGCCGATGCGCGCAAGGAGGGCTTCTCCTTCAAGCCTTCCTCCATTGTCAGGGATGCCGCCTATTGCAAACAGCTGATCGAGCTTGTGGTCAGCAGCGGTTCGGCATCGCTTGCCAAGTCTGCCAGGAATATCGTCGGCAAGTACCATCAATCGGAAACCGTCAGCGCCGCCTAGCAGTTGCTAGCCGCTGGCAGCAGTGCTGTCTTCTGCTGCCGCAGCGACAGATTGCGCAGATAGCGTCCGAGCGTTCTGCCGTCGGCGCATGAGGTATAATTTCGCCTCATATGACTGACATAATTCTCCTGGTTCTGCTCATTGCCGTTCTGCTGCTCCTGCTCTGGCAGAACTTGCGTTCGCTGCGCGCCGAACAGGCCAACCAGAACCTGCTCGTGCAACTCGAAGACAAGCATCGTGCGATGCTGGTCGACCTCAACAACGGTCTCAATAATCTGGGTGACCGGCTGATCAATCTGTCCAACGAACACAGTGACCGTCTGCGTACGCAGGTGACACAGGAATTGAGTCAGACGCGCGACGCCATGCAGAAGCTGCAGGTGAGCCAGGTCGAAAGCCTGGCCGCCACGCGCGAGACCATCCTGGAAAGAATGCACCAGACGCTGGCCGAACAGAGCAAGGCCGAGCAGATCCTGATCCAGAACACCATGGGCGGTGCGACACAGCTATTGGCGCAGCGCATCGAGGCGCTGACCAAAACGGTGGAGGAGCGTCTGGAGTTGATCAGCGGCAAAGTGTCGGAGCGGCTGGACGAGGGCTTCAAGAAGACCAACGAGACCTTCCTCAACGTCATGACGCATCTGACCAAGATCGACGAGGCGCAGAAGAAGATCGACGGTCTCGCGACCAACGTCGTCAGTCTGCAGGAGCTGCTGGGCGACAAGCGCTCGCGCGGCGCCTTCGGCGAAGTGCAGCTGGAAGGGCTGGTGCGCAACCTGCTGCCGGAGAGTGCCTTCGAATTCCAGTACACCTTCGCCAACAAGACGCGCGCGGATTGCGTGCTCAAGCTGCCGGAGCCGACCGGCCTGGTGGCAGTCGATTCAAAATTCCCTCTGGAAAACTACGAGGGCATGTTCGCCGAAGGGCCGGACCGCATCAGCCCGGCCGTGTTCAAGACCGGCGTCAAGAAGCACATCGATGATATCGCCGGCAAATATATCATCCCCGGCGTCACAAGCGATGGTGCCGTCATGTTCCTGCCGGCGGAAGCGGTGTTCGCCGAGATTCACGCCCACCATCGCGACCTGGTGGAGTATGCCCACAGGAAACGCGTCTGGATCGTCTCGCCGACCACGTTGATGGCGGTGCTGAATACGGCGCGTGCGGTGCTCAAGGATACGGAAACCCGTAAGCAGGTGCACATCATCCAGGAAGAGCTGTCCAAACTGGGCAAGGATTTCGCGCTGTTCGACGGCCGCATGAAGAAACTCGCCGACCATATCCGCCAGGCCCATGAGGATGCCGAAAAGGTCCAGGTCAGCAGCCGCAAGATCAGCAGCCATTTTGCGCGCATCGAGCGGGTCGAACTGGATGGGTCAGTTTCTACGCCACTGCTCGACGAGGAATAACAGGTCCTTTGTATATACATGTATTTACATGTGCTGACGGATGCTGTAAAGTGGATGTGTGATCGATGATTGAGGAACCGACATGCATACGACCAGAGCTTTCAAGAGTGGGAATTCCCAAGCAGTACGTATCCCCGCAGAATTAGCTTTCGAGCGTACAGATATTGAGCTTGAGATCGAAAGAGTGGGTGCTGAGCTGCATATCAGGCCAGCCCGTCGTTCCTTGTCAGGCGTGCTGGAGAAGTTTGCCAAGTTGGGTCAGGATTTCATGGCAGAGGGACGTGGCGAGCAAGACCAGACGGAGCGGGATGCGATTTGATGGCTCGTTACATGCTGGATACCAACATGTGTATCTATCTGATGAAAAATCAGCCTGAGCAAGTCGCTCGTAGATTCGCACAATGCTATGTCGGAGATGTCGTGATGTCTGCGATTACGTGTGCCGAACTTGAGTATGGTGTTTCGATTTCAGAAAGGCGGTCAGAAAGGAGATCTGATTTGGATGCGCTGATCGAGGATATTCCCGTTGCGCCATTCGATCTTTCAGCTGCTTCTGTTTATGGGCCTCTACGAGCTGCTACACGGCATAGTCAAAAGGACCATTTGGACAAGTTGATAGCATCACATGCGATATCGCTGAATCTTGTGTTGGTGACCAATAATGTCAAGGACTTTGAAAAATATCCAGACCTCAAAATCGAAAACTGGCTGGACGAGCTGGATGGAGGTAAGGAATGAATATCGAATCAGTCGATGACAACGAAGCCGGCGTGGTGATGCTGGTGCAGCAGTATGCCGGCAAGTTCGGTATCACTTTCAGTTCTAAACTGATGGATGACCCGGTCGCCAAGAAGAAGCTCATGCAGCTGATGGCGGAAGCCATCATGGGCAGGCGCGGCGCGGTGACGGACGAGGATGTGCTTTAGGCACGCAAGGACATGATCAAGGTTTTGTATTTTGCCCGTTTGCGCGAATCGCTCGGCAGCGCCGGTGAATCGCTGGAGGTGCAGGACGGACTCAGCATCGCCGACCTGATGGCCCTGCTGGCAGCACGCGGCGGTCCGTGGCAGCAGGAGTTCGACGGCTGCAAGCCCTTGCGCGCCGCATTGAACCAGATCCTGGTCGCGAACGACGCGCTTGTCCGGGCAGGCGACGAAGTGGCATTTTTCCCACCGGTAACGGGTGGCTGACATGACGGTGCGCGTACAGCACGAGGATTTCGACGTCGGGATGGAACTCACCACGCTCAGGCGTGCGCGCAAGGATATCGGCGCGGTGGCGAGCTTTATCGGCCAGGTGCGCGACTTCAGTGAAGGCGATGCGGTCGCCGGCATGACACTGGAACATTATCCGGGCATGACCGAAAAGGCGCTGACGCAGATCGTCGATCAGGCCAAACAGCGCTGGGATATCTTCGATGCCTTGGTCATCCATCGCATCGGCGAGCTCAGTCCGCTGGACCAGATCGTGCTGGTGGCGGTCAGTAGCGCGCATCGCGAAGAGGCGTTTTCCGCCTGCCAGTTCATCATGGACTACCTAAAAACCGAAGCCCCGTTCTGGAAAAAAGAACAGACCCCGTCCGGCGCGCGCTGGGTGGAAGCCAAAGCCAGCGACGACAGCGCCCGCGAGCGCTGGAACAAATCCTGAACAGACACCCGGAACCCTGACTTACCCTTATTCAATGCTCAAGACACTCGACCCACAACAACTCACACTCCGCATAGACCCTGCCAACTTCGATTTCGCCAGTACTGCGGAACTCGTCGGACAACGCAAGCCGAACGGCGAGTGGATCGGTCAGGCAGAAGCCGAAACCGCAGCGCGTTTCGGCCTCGGCATGCCGCAGCCCGGATTCCATCTGATCGTCATTGGTGAGCCCGGTTGCGGCCGCACTTCGCTGATGCTGAAGCTGATGCACGAATATGCCGCCGGCCTGCCGGTACCGCCGGACCTGCTCTATCTTCACAACTTCGAACAGCCGGAGAAGCCCATGGCGTTGCGTGTGGCGGCTGGCACCGGCGCCAAGTTGCGGCAGACGTTGGACCGCTTCATCCGCATCCTCGCCCGCTGCATGCCGACGCTGGCCAGTGACGCGACGGCGGTCGAAGATCTGTTGCAAAAGGAGTTCGCCGAAATCAGGCAGGTCGTGCAGGCAGAGAGCGCCGAGCAACAGAAGCTGGAATCCTATCTGGCCGCTTTGCGTCAGGATGTGTTCGACAACATCGACCTCTTCCTGCAGGTACACCGCATCGCCCATGCTCAGGCACAGGCGCAGAGTGCGCCGCAGAACCTCGGCACCGAGCTGATGTTGAACGCCGAGAATGAGGG
>JAVEWT010000067.1:0-10100 GCA_034004425.1 Methylophilaceae bacterium | reverse complement strand
AAGTGGCGTGAGTACCAAAGTCTGCCGGAAGCCAAACGCGAACAGTTGCGTCGCGAAAGCCCCGACATCTACGGCGGCGATGAACTGGACAACTAGTCCGGTGCTCGCCGGCAATGACGTCCCTGCATCAAAGCCAAGTTTGATCTCGTGAGTTCCCACGCTTCACCCGGTGCCTTGCGGCGCCTTGCTTGCCTTTTCTATGAGGCTGTTCTGCTCATCGCCGTGCTGATGTTCGCGGCATTGGCTTTTCTGCTGATATTCGGCGATGCCACCGCCAGCCCCATGCGCTACTTTTTCCAAGGCTATCTATGGCTGGTCAGTGGCGCCTATTTTGTCTGGAACTGGACGCGCGGCGGTCAGACCCTGGCGATGCAGACCTGGCGTGTCCGGTTGAGCCGTCGTCACGGCGAACCGCTATCGCTGGCTGTGGCGGTCAGGCGCTTCCTGTTGGCCAGTCTGTTCTTCGGTATCGGTTTTATCTGGGCACTGTTCGATCGCGAGGGATTGTATTTGCACGATCGCCTGTCGGGGACGCGGCTCAATTTGCTCGACAAGCCGGCGGCAGGAAATTAGCGGAGAGGCCGGCAGTCGAAGGCCAGCCCTCAAAGCTTAGCGTCGCTCGACCATGATGAGCATGCTGACTCCGGCCACCAGAAACAGCAGGGTCGGTGCCATCGTACTGAAGATAGGCGACCAGTCGTTGAGCAGGCCGAGGTGGACGAATACCCGGTTCATGACCTGGTAGATCACGCCGAGCATGATGCCGAGAAATATCTTGGCGCTGGCACCGCCCGAGCGTTGTTGCAGGAAACCGAACGGCAATGCCAGCACGACCATGACCATGCAGGCCAGCGGGTAAATGATTTTCGCTGACAGGGCGATCTCGTGGCGGGAGGTCTTCTGCTTGTTGTCGCTCAAATGCGTGATGTAGGAATAGAGGTTGCGCGCCGACATCTTTTCCGGCTGCACCAGCAGCACATTCAGAAGCTCCGGCCGTATCAGCGATTGCCAGCTCGCCTCGGGAAAATAGACCGATTTGATCTTGTCTCCCTCGAACAGGGTCTGGGCCACTTCGCTCAGATTCCAGCCGTCCTCCTCAAAACGTCCGGTCTTCGCATCGCTGATGGTGCGCAGATGAAAATCATCGTCGAACTCATAGATGTGCACCTTGAGCAGCGTCGTGTCCGGTAACACCTCTTCGACATTGACGAAGCTGCGGCCGTCCTTGATCCACAGGCCGGAGCGGAAATCCTGGGCGATGACCGAATCGGTGGCCTTGATGCGCATGCGTTGCGCGGTCTTTTCCGTGTAAGGGGTGACGAACTCGCCGACGACGAAAGTGAACACGGCAAAGATCAGGCCGATGCGTACCAGTGCCCAGGCCAGGCTGACGATGGAAATGCCGCTGACCCGCAGGATGATGAGTTCGGAACTGCGCGACAGCCGGCCGAGCGCGTACATGGTGCCCACCAGCACGGCGACCGGCACCACCTGATAGACGTGGCCCGGTGCGCTGAGCAGGACGAACAGCAGTACATTGCCGAGGCCGTATTCACCCTTGCCCAGGCTCTCCAGCTCCTGGATCAGATCGAAGAACGAGAACATGGCGATCAGGGCCAGCATGATGAGCAGGATGCTGGAGACGATTTCCTGGATCAGGTAGCGGTTGATCAGGTTCATCGCCTATCTGCTCCAGAATCTCGGGATCAATGGTTGCTGAAACAGCCGGCGGTAGAACATGTAGACGGTCAGCAGCAGGAAGAACAGATGCACCGGCCACAGGCCGATGATCAGGCTGAGTTTGCCCTGCGATACCCAGGCCTGGAAGATGCTCAGCATGTTGTTGTAGATGACGTAGATTAGAAGCGCCAGCATCAGGTTGGCGGAGCGGCCGGAGCGCGGATCGACGAAGCTCAGAGGGATGGCGAGCAGTACCAGCACGAAGGCGGAGATCGGCATCGCCAGTCGCCATTGCAATTCGGCATTGCTGTCGCGGTTGCGCTGTTGCAGCAATTCCACGCTGCTCTTTTCCTGGGTTTTGGGCACGGACTTTTCGACCTCTGCCGGTTCGATGCGGATGGCGTAGCGTTCGAATTCGGTGATGGTGTATTCGGCGGTATTCGGCAGGCCTTCGTAGCGTCGACCGTCCTGCATGACGAGGAAGCTGTCGCCGTTCTCGGCGGTTTCGCGGTGGCCCTGGCTGGCGACGATGATGCCGAGTTTCTGGTGCTGGACGCTTTGCACGAAGATGTTCTTGACCAGGTTGCCCAGTTCATCGAAGCTCTCGATGAAAAACACGCGGTCCGTGCTGCGCGATTCCTTGAACACCCCGGGTGTGATGGTGGCCAGTTCGTCGCGGCTCTTCAGCATGTCGCGGAATTCCGATGCCTTGTGCGTGGCCCAGGGCGTGACGAACAGACTGAGCAGGCCGATGACGACGATGACCGGCAGGGCGAAGGAAATCACCGGCCGTATCCAGCTCGAGAGGCTCTTGCCGGCACTGAACCAGACCACCATCTCGCTGTCACGATACCAGCGTGACAAGGTCAGCAGCACGGCGAGGAACAGACTGAGTGACAACAGCATCGGCAGGAAGCGGATCATGTTGAAGCCGAGTAGCGTCTTGATCGCATCGCTGGCGAGACTGCCGCTGGCAGCAACGCCGATGTAGTAGGCGACGCGCTGCGCGATGACGATGCCGACCAGTATCAGGAAGGCTCCCGCGGCTGTGGTAACGAGCTCTTGCAGCAATGTTCGTTTAAAGAGCATGGGCGGGCTGGATGTGACCTGTCAATATTTTGAGTTGGGGCGAAAACGCAGGATAATTCAAACGAAGTCAAACTACGAGGAACAGTGAATGGAATTTAGCATAAAAAGCGGTAATCCGGAAAAACAGCGTAGCGACTGTCTGGTGGTCGGGGTATACGAATCGCGCAAGTTGTCGGTCGCGGCAGAGGCGCTCGACACGGCGTCTAACGGCTATCTGACGACGGTGCTGAAACGCGGTGACCTGGCCGGCAAGGCGGGTTCGACGCTGATGCTGCATTCCGTTCCCGGATTGCCGGCGGAACGCGTGTTGCTGGTGAGCCTCGGCAAGGAACGCGAGCTGGACGAGAAGCATTACCGGCAGGCAGTGCGGGCTTCGGTCAAGGCGGTCAACAGCTCCGGTGCGGCCGATGCCGTGAGTTTCCTCGCTGAAATCGCGGTCAGGAAACACGATATCGGTTGGCGCGTGGCGCAACTGGCGGAAGTGGCGCTGGATGCGGTCTACAAATTCGATCAGATGAAGGGTAAAGCTGCCAAGGACAAGAAGACAGATGCGCCCAAGGGCATCAGGAAGCTTGTCATCAATGTCGCCAGTCGCGAGGAGATCAAGGCGGCGGAAGCCGGCTTGGGCCATGGAAAGGCAGTTGCAGCTGGTGTCAGCCTGGCCAAGGATCTCGGTAATCTGCCGCCGAACGTCTGTACGCCGACCTATCTGGCCGAGCAGGCGAAAGCCCTGTCCAAGGCCTACGATATGCAGCTGCAGGTACTGGACCGGGCAGAGTTGGAGAAGCTGGGCATGGGCTCCTTCCTCGGCGTGTCGCAAGGCAGCCGGCAGCCGCCCAAGCTGATCGTGTTACAGCACAAGAAGGGCAAGAAAGGCCAGAAGCCGGTGGTGCTGGTCGGCAAGGGCATCACTTTCGATACCGGCGGTATCTCCCTGAAGCCGGGCGCCGAGATGGACGAGATGAAGTACGACATGTGCGGCGCGGCCAGCGTGCTGGGTACGTTCAAGGCGATCGCCGAGATGGCGCTGCCGATCAATGCCGTCGGCATCATTCCGGCTTGCGAGAACATGCCGGACGGCAATGCGATCAAGCCGGGCGATATCCTCACCAGCATGTCGGGCCAGACTATCGAGGTCTTGAACACCGACGCCGAAGGCCGGCTGATACTGTGCGATGCGCTGACTTACGCCGAGCGTTTCGAACCGGCGGCGGTGGTCGATATCGCCACGCTGACCGGTGCCTGCGTGATCGCACTGGGGCATCACTTGAGCGGTCTGTTCAGCAACCACGATGCCTTGGCAAGGGAACTGCTGGCGGCAGGCGAAAGCGCGCAGGATCGTGCCTGGCACATGCCGATGCTGGAAGACTACCAAGGCCAGCTGGACAGCAATTTCGCCGACATGGCGAATATCGGCGGCCGCGCTGCCGGCAGCATCACGGCGGCCTGTTTCCTTTCGCGCTTCGCCGACAAGTACGATTGGGCACATCTGGATATCGCCGGTACCGCATGGAAATCCGGCAAGGAGAAAGGTTCTACCGGCCGTCCGGTGCCATTGCTGACCGAATTCTTGCGTCAGCGTGCGGCGAAAGGCTGACGCCCCGGCATGACCCGTATCGAGTTCTTCTTCAACGTTGAGGACAAGCTGCAGAAAGCCGTCGAGTTGAGCGAGAAGGCGGTGATGAAAGGCCGTCGTCTCATGTTGTTCGCGCCGGACGAGCGCATGGCGCAGGAGGTCGACGGCCGCCTCTGGGCCGGGTCTCCGGTCAGTTTTCTGCCGCATTGCCCTGCCGGACACGCGCTGGCAGCCGAGACGCCCATCATCCTTGACTGGCGTTCCGGCGATCTGCCCCACCATGATGTGCTGATCAACCTGCAAACGGGATATCCGCCGTTCTTCAGCCGTTTCACTCGGCTGATCGAGATCGTCGGTCGGGACGAGGAAGACAGGGCCGGTGCCAGAATCCGCTACAAGTTCTATCGGGAGCGGGGCTATGACCTGCGTTTATTTGATGCCAGTGGAGCCGCATTATGAGTCAGACCGCAACAGAGCCCGGCAACCGCCTGAGCGAAGTGCTGAGCCGCATTCAGGCCCTTAGCCGGCAGGAGCCGCCCAAGGTGGCAGAGAATGCCGTGCCGCGCCTGACCGAAGCTTATGACGGTAAATATTCTCTACGCTATGTCGAAGCCGATAGCCAGGAGTTGCCGACCCTGGAGGACGCCCTGAATAGCGCCGTCGTGGCCGGACAGCCGTCACTGCCGGAAGCCCAGCCGGTGGCGGTTCAGCCGGCAGGAGCGGTAACGGAGGAAACGCTGAGCGAGAAGCAGCGTGAGCAGTTGCTGCGCGAGATGGAGCCGGTGATCCGCGATGCTGTCAAACGGGCGATATTGAAGGAATTGGTCGTAGTCGAGAAGGCGTTGAAGACCACGCTGGAACAGGATGTCATGCAGGCGCTCAAGCAGCGCCTGGAATCCGGTCGTTTCTGAAGACTGTAGCTTATTCGCCTATCAATTGGCGGTAGGCGGCGGCATCCAATAAACCCTGCAGACCGGCAGGATCGGCCTCGAACTTGAAAATCCAGCTGCCATAGGGGTCGTCGTTGATCTGTTCCGGATGGTCTTGCAACACCGGGTTGATGGCCACGACGGTGCCGTCCAGCGGTGCGTGCAGATCCGAGCCGGTCTTGACCGACTCGACCAGCCCGCAGACAGCAGCAGCCTGCAACTGGCTGCCGACCTGAGGAGCGTCGACGAAGACGATATCGCCCAGCAGATCCTGGGCATAGTCCGTGATGCCGGCCAGCATCTGTCCGTCATCGTCCGCTTTTACCCAAAGATGTTCGCTGCTGTAACGCAGGTTTTCTGGTATTTTCATGGTCTTGGCTCAAATGAAATTTCGATGGCTGCTCATTTTCGCACAGCTGTCGCGCAAGTTCATGCGAAAGTGCATTCGCAGACCCTGATATTTTTTTTAAGAAATCGGGCTATCTTGATGACAAATCAGTATTTTTTGATTAGTATCCGTAGTCGTGTAGTGGTAGGAAGCCGGGGAGGTCAATCGTGAAACGAAAATTCATCTTGTTGTTGGCGACATTTTCTTTCGTCATGCCGTCTCTCAGCGCAAGCGCGGGCGAGCCGTCGACCAAGGACGGCAAGCGCGTAGCACATACCATGCAGCCCGGCCAAATGACCGTGGCGCGCAATACCGTTACGGATTATGACGGTAGCGGCGTGTTGCAGCTCGGTTCCTCCAAGGCATTGATCATCAATCAGGCAACGGGCGAGACCCTGTACGCCAAAAATACCGATACTCCGACTCCGATCGCCTCCGTCACCAAGCTGATGACGGCCATGGTGGTACTGGATGCCGGCCTGCCGATGGATGAGGAGATCACCATCGGCAAGGAGGACATCGATACGCTCAAGGGCACCACTTCCAGATTGCGCGTCGGCACCACTCTGCCGCGCGGCGAAATGCTGCGGCTGGCCCTCATGTCTTCCGAGAATCGCGCGGCTTCTGCGCTGGCGCGGCATTACCCGGGAGGGCTCAAGGCTTTTCTGCAGCACATGAACTACAAGGCCTACGAATTGGGCATGATGAAAACCCGTTTCGTCGATCCTACCGGCCTCAACAGCGGCAACGTCTCCACGGCGGAAGACCTGGCGAAGCTGGTGCGGGCAGCCTATGAATACGAGCAGATCCGTCAGGAGAGTACAGCCGCTTCTCAGGAGGTCGAGATCAACGGCAGTCGCAATCCGATGCGGTTCATCAATACCAATTCGCTGGTGCGCAAGGGCGATTGGGTGATCGGCCTGTCTAAGACCGGCTATATCAGCGAAGCCGGACGTTGCCTGGTGATGCAGGCGGAGATCGGCGGTCAGCCGCTGATCATCGTGCTGCTCGATTCTGCCGGAAAGATGACGCGTATCGGTGATGCCAACCGCATCCGCAAATGGATAGAGCAAAGTTACATGACGGCACGCATGGGTTGATGTCAGACACACGGCATATCGAAGACAATAAAAAAGCGGCATAAGCCGCTTTTTTATTGTCTGGTTTCTTTAAATGTCGACCTTCAAATGCCAGCCGGGATTACCGATTCAGTTGCCGAACCGGATCATCCGGTCTTCTTGGTAGCCGATTTGGTGGTTTTGGCGCCGGTCTTCTTCACTGCTGTCTTTTTGACGGCGGTTTTCTTCGCCGGTGCCTTTTTCGCAGCCGGCTTTTTTGCTGCAGTTTTCTTTTCCGGTGCTTCCTTCGCGGCCTTGGCAGCGATCAGTTCCAGCGCCTCCTCCAGTGTCAGGGTCTCTGGCTCCTGGCTTTTGCTCAGGGTCGCGCGGATCTTGCCGTGCTGGACATAGGGACCGTAACGTCCGGAGTAGATTGCGATTGCGCCTCCGGCTGTCGGGTGTTCGCCCAGCTCCCTGATCGGTGCCGGGCCGCTGTTGGCTTGCGCCAGCAGATCGACCGCGCGTGTCAGATCGATGTCGAACACGCTATCGGACTTGGGGATGGATTTGAACTTGCCGTCGTGATTGACATAGGGGCCGAAGCGGCCGATGTTGGCGACGATCTTCTTGCCGGTGTCCGGATGCAGGCCGAGGTCGCGCGGTAGGGCGATGAGTTTCTGTGCCACGCTCAGATCGACATCGGCCAGCGGGATGTCCTTCGGGATGCTGACGCGCTTCGGCTTCTTTTTCTCGCCCTCCACCGGCATGCCTAGCTGCAGATAAGGTCCGTAGGGGCCGTTCAGCAGCAGAATGTCCTTGCCGCTGGCAGCGTCGTTACCGATCAGTTTGGGTTCTGCCGGTGCCAGCCCCTCATTGGTGTTGCGGATATAGTCGCAGGCGGGGTAACCAGTGCAGCCGATGAACATGCCGTATTTGCCCAGGCGCTTGCTCAGCGGTTTGCCGCACTTCGGGCAATCCTCGCCGGTCAATTCATGCGTCATGTCGGCGCGGTCGATATCCGCCTTGTCCTTTACCTGCTGGTTGAAGCCCTGCCAGAATTCGTCGAGCACCGGGATCCAGTCGCGTTCGCCCTCGGCGATGTCGTCCAGTTCGTTCTCCAGGTTGGCGGTAAAGCCGTAATCGACGTAGCGGGTGAAATGCTGCGTGAGGAATTTGTTGACCACACGGCCGACATCGGTCGGAGTGAAGCGTTTCTTGTCCAAGACCACGTACTCGCGGTCCTGCAAGGTGGAGATGATGCTGGCGTAGGTCGACGGCCGGCCGATGCCGTATTCTTCCAGCACCTTGACCAGGCTGGCCTCGGAGTAGCGCGGCGGCGGCTCGGTGAAATGCTGGTCGCCGTAGATCTTGCTGACATCCAGCACTTCGCCGGTTTCCAGCGTCGGTAGCTTGCTTTCGCCTTCCTCTTCCTCGTCGTCCATGCCTTCCATGTAAACGGCGATGAAACCCGGAAACACCATGGTCTGGCCGCTGGCGCGGAACAGGTTGGCGTCGGTGCCGATCGCCAGATCGACGCTGACGGCATCGAACTTGGCCTGTGTCATCTGGCAGGCGAGGGCGCGCTTCCAGATCATTTCGTAGAGCTTGAACTGTTCGTCGGTGAGAAAGGCGCGGACGCTGGCCGGAGTGCGGTGGATATCGGTCGGTCGAATCGCCTCGTGCGCCTCCTGAGCGTTCTTGGCCTTGGTCTTGTAGGCGATTGGCGCGCGCGGCAGATATTCCGCGTCGAAGTTCTTACGGATGTAGTCGCGGATCTGCGCCACCGCTTCGGCGGCCAGGCTGAACGAGTCGGTACGCATGTAGGTGATAAGGCCGACCGTGCCGCCGCCTACATCGATACCTTCGTAAAGTTGCTGGGCGATGCGCATGGCGCGGCTGGTGGTGAAACCGAGTTTGCGCACAGCTTCCTGCTGCAGCGTGGACGTAGTGAACGGCGCCGCCGGGCTGCGGCTTTTCTGCTTTTTTTCGACGCGCGAAACCGTTGTCTTGCCGGCGCTGGCGATCAGCAGCTTGCCGACCACTTCCTGTTGTTGATCGTGATTAGTGATGCTGAACTGTTCGATCTTTTTGCCATCGAGCTGGATCAGGCGGGCGCCGAAGGCTTGCTGGTTCTTGCGCGATTCCAGGTGAATGGTCCAGTATTCCTGGCTTTTGAACGCCTCGATCTCCAGCTCGCGTTCGACGATCAGGCGCAATGCCGGACTTTGTACGCGGCCCGCCGACAGTCCGCGGCGGATCTTTTTCCACAACAGCGGAGACAGATTGAAGCCGACCAGATAGTCGAGCGCGCGGCGTGCCTGCTGGGCGTTGACCAGCGGCATGGAGATATCGCGCGGGGCAGCGATGGCTTCATTGACCGCGCTCTTGGTGATTTCGTGGAACACCACGCGCTTCAGCAGCTTGTCCTTGACCAGCTTCTTGCTCTTCAGAATCTCGGCGATATGCCAGGAGATCGCCTCGCCTTCGCGGTCCGGGTCGGTCGCCAGGTAGATGGCGTCGGCCTGCTTTACGGCCTTGGCGATGGCATCGACATGACGGGCGTTGCGATCGATCACTTCATATTTCATGGCATAGCCGTGCTCGGTATCGACCGCCCCGGATTTGGGGATGAGGTCGCGCACGTGACCGTAGGAGGCGAGTACCTCGAAATCCTTGCCCAGATACTTCTTCAGCGTCTTGGCCTTGGAGGGTGATTCAACGATGAGCAGTTTTGACATTCAGTGAGTCGGCGTGACTATTCAGTGGAGGATGCGGCAGATAATAAGAGTAAACGCGCCGCTATGGAAGGGGCGACCGGCCGGAGAACAGCGATTTCATGCTGGAAATACGTCAAAAACCAGGGGTATGATGCAGGGCATGAACCGCGCCGCACAACATCGCCATGCCTTTTTACTGGTCGTTCCGATTTTGTTGCTCTTTTTTGGCGAAATCTTCTGGTTGCGTCTGTTCACACCGCTTGAACAGCGCCTTTCCGATGCGTTGATCGCACATCAGGTGCAAACGGTAGCCGGAAAATTCCAGCCGGACCCGGACATCGTCATCATCGATATCGATGAGCGCAGTCTTGCCCTGCTGGCGCCGAGTGTCGGTCGCTGGCCCTGGCCGCGTGCCTTGCATGCCGAATTGCTGCAGGGGCTGGAGCGGCAGCAGCCGCGGGCTGTCGTCTTCGATGTGCTGTTCAGCGATCCAGACCTCACCCGGCCGGAAAGCGATGCTTATTTCGCCGAGACGGTCGCCGCCAGCCGCAACAGCTTCTTCCCGATGCTGCGCTTGCAGGGTGTCGACCCGGCCCGGGGCATCCCGCTGGCCGAATACGGTGCACAGCTCGGCCTAAGTGCAAGCGCGGATGCCGACCCACA
>JAVEWT010000066.1:0-10161 GCA_034004425.1 Methylophilaceae bacterium | reverse complement strand
TGAAGGCTGCCAAAAGTTCCTGCTGTGTCGTGAAAACGATTGCCGGAGCTTCAATGATGTGGCGGTCGATCGGCACGGCGGAGACCTTGATGACGGAACGGCCCAGATTGCCGGTCAACAGCTTCAGCCCCCCGGTCTCGCTGAACGGGGCATCCGCGTTGCGGACAACCTTGTCGTTCTGGGTTTTCTTCGGCAGATCGCGCCAGACCAGGCGATCGCGCACCATCTCGGGCACCTTGCCGTATTCACGCAGGCCGCCTTCGGCCACGGTGCCGACGTCCGGATGCATGTAGCCACCTTCGATCAGCTCACGAATAATGAAGGATGGGCCGCCTGCCGCCTGGAACTCGTTGACGTCGGCGCTGCCGTTCGGATAGACGCGTGAAAGCAGCGGCGTCGTCTGCGACAGATCAGAACAATCGGTCCAGTCGATAATGATACCGGCGGCACGCGCCACTGCGACCCAATGGATCAGATGGTTGGTGGAACCGCCGGTGGCGATCAGCGCGACCATGGCGTTGACAATCACACGCGGATCGACCATGCGGCCGATCGGCGTAAAGCGATGCTGGCCGGCCGTGATGGAAAGCACCGTGCGCACGGATTCACGCGTCAGCTCTTCGCGCAGGCCGGAAGCCGGATGAATGAACGCGGAACCCGGCACATGCAGGCCCATGGCCTCCAGCAGCATCTGATTGCTGTTGGCCGTGCCGTAGAAAGTACAGGTGCCGATGCCATGATAGGCAGCGGATTCGGCAGCCAGCAACTCACCGCGACCGACGATGCCGCGCGCAAAATGTTCGCGCACGGTGGATTTCTCGCCATGGCTCATGTTGCTGCTTGCCATCGGACCGGCCGGCACGAACACGCAAGGCAAGTGACCGAAGTGCAGAGCGCCTATCAGCAGGCCCGGCACGATCTTGTCGCACACTCCGAGCAGCAAGGCGGCATCGAACACGTCATGAGAAAGCGCGATTGCCGTGCCCATGGCGATGTTGTCGCGGGAGAACAGGCTGAGTTCCATGCCGGGCTCGCCTTGCGTGACCCCGTCGCACATGGCTGGCACGCCGCCGGCAACCTGGACCGTGGCGCCGTGCTTGGCCGCCTCGTCGCGGATGATATCCGGGAATCTTTCGTACGGCTGATGCGCCGACAGCATATCGTTGTAGGCCGTGACAACACCGATGTGCGGGGCACGCTCGGCCACGACGCGCAACTTGTCATTGCTCGGTAGCGCAGCGAAAGCATGTGCCACATTGGCACAGCCCATGCGGTCTGCGCCGCGCGGCCGCGCGATGGCAGCCTCCATCCGCTGCAGATAGGCCTGCCTGGTTGGAGCGCTACGCTCTCTGATACGCTGGGTGATTTCAATCAAGGACTGTTTCATAACAACCGCCGAAAAACTTTATCTGGATTCTGATTATGCAGCTATGCCGGGATGCGGTCAAATCGCGGCTATGCCGCAAAAACGCCCCGAATTGTCAAGAAAAATTTTCTACCAAAGAGCCGTCTGGCCGGGTCAGGATTTGGTCACCAGCACGTCTTCCATCATCAGATATTCGAGGTCGCAACCGTAGAACATGTTGAGCGCATCGGTCGGGCTGCAGATCATCGGCTCGCCGCGGCGATTGAGCGAAGTGTTGAGCACCACCGGCACATTGCGCAATCTTTCCAGCTCCTCGATCAAGGCGTAGTAGCGCGGATTGGTCTCGCGCGTGACGACCTGGGCACGCGCCGTACCGTCCTCGTGCACCACTTCCGGGATACGCGACTTCCAGTGCTCAGCCACATCGAACGTGAACGTCATGTAGGGTGCAGGATGGTCGGTCTGCAGAATGTCGGTGGCGACGCGGTCCAGCATGCTCGGGCAGAACGGGCGCCAGCGTTCGCGGTACTTGATCTGTGCGTTGATGCGGTCGGCGACGCCCGGATGACTGGGGTCGCCGAGGATGCTGCGACAGCCAAGCGCACGCGGACCGAACTCCATGCGGCCCTGGAACCATGCGAGCGGATTGCCGGCGGCCAGGATTTCCGCGGCCTTCTGCGGCGCGTTTTCAATACGCGTGAACACCGGTTTGGCCGGATGCACTTCGCAGGCGGCCAGGCATTCCTCGGTCGAGAACGATGGTCCGAGATAGGCATGGCGCATGGGTTCGACCGTTTCGCCCAGATGAACGGCAGCATAAGTCGCAGCGCCAAGCGAAGTGCCGGCGTCGCCGGAGGCCGGCTGCACGAATAGCTCCCTGACGTGCGGTAGCGCGATGATGCGCTGGTTGAGCTTGACGTTGAGCGCAACCCCGCCTGCCATGGCGACACGACCGGTTTCACGGATGATATCGCCGACGTAATAGTCGATCATCTCCAGCGCGACGTCTTCCAGCAATTGCTGCACCGCAGCGGCGTAATGGATGTACGGATCATCGATCTCGTCGCCCTGGCGCTTGGGCCCGAGCCATTCAACCAGCTTGGGCGTGAAGTAATAGCCCTTGCCGTTCTCCTTGTAGCGGCGCAGGCCGACGACATTGACCAGATGCGTGTTGACGCGCAATTCGCCGCCCTTGAAGCTCACCAGCCGCGAGAGGTCGTATTTCTTCGGGTCGCCGTAGGGCGCCATGCCCATCACCTTGAACTCGCCGTCCAGCATCTCGAACCCGAGATACTCGGTGATGGCGCCATACATGCCGCCCAGCGAATCCGGATCGTAGAACTCCTTGATCTTGTGGATCTTGCCGTTCTCGCCGTAGCCGAAGAAAGTCGTGGCGTACTCGCCCTTGCCGTCGATGCCGACGATGGCGGTCTTTTCCTTGAAGCCGCTCAGGTGGTAAGCGCTGCTGGCGTGCGACAAATGATGCTCGACCGGAAAGTAGCGCGCATTGATCAAGCCGAGATCGGCCATCAGCGCCAACGCCTTATCGCGGTTGCGGCGGTAGCGGCGGTTACCGTTGAAGATGGCATCCAGCGCACGGTCCGGCGCATACCAGTGGCGCTTGGCATAATGCCAGCGTGCTGCCGAACTGATCGGAATCTCACCGTAAGGGAAGGCCACGACATCGACCTGCTCCGGCCGCACGCCGGCTTCCTTCATGCAGTACTTGGCTGCCTCGTAGGGAAACAGGTTCTTGGCGTGCTTGTCACGGATGAAACGCTCCTCCTCCGCGGCCGCGACGATCCTGCCATCGACCAGAATGGCGGCCGAGGCATCATGTCCGAGCGCACCGGATAAACCTAGAATAATCATGCTTCAAGACTCACTGACTTGTTCAAATAAATTCAGATATTGCACCGCTCACCGACTCAAGGCGCGGGCAAGCAAGGCGCTATCTCCGTAGACCTCGAGCAAGGCGTCGACCAAGGCCTGCCGAAGCCGGGGCTGCTCATGCCAGTTGCGCAGCAGCCTGGAAAGATCACGCACATGGCCAGCCTCGAACCGGCGCCGGCAGCGAAATTCGCGCAGGCTATCGAGATCGATCAACAGCGGCCGCGTATCGTCCATGTGGATGTTGCTGGCCTTGAGGTCGCCATGGACGATCTGCAGGCGCTGCAACTTGTACATCAGCCGGGCCAGCGCCCTGATGCCAGCCTGCTTTTGCTGTTCGGTGACCGCTGCAGACTCCAGCCATTCGGCGACATCCGGCGTGTCGACATAGGTTGCGACAAAATAGGCGCGTCCGCGCAACGGACCAAACCTGCGCTCCAGCAGCGCGACCGGCGCCGGCGTGGCGATGCCGTACATCAGCAGGCGGTGTGCATTGATCCATGATGCGGCGGCGCGACTGGGGCGCCAGAACCGGCCGAGCCAGTGGCGCAAACTTTTGATATTGTACCGTTTAACCACATATTTTCGGTCATCGATTTGCACCAGGCTGACCGTGCAGGTGTTGCCGCTTTTCAGCCGCTGGCAGGCTTCGCCTTCGACCAGCGCATCCGGCGCCTGCCGCAAACGCGGCACCAGCACACTTTCGGCACTCGATCGCACAACAGCCAGAAACTGACGCCAGTCATGACGGACAACAACATCCGTGCATTGCCGCAGCACCTTCCTCTCGGCATAGATACGGACCGCCTTGCGCCTGTGGCGGGCGGTGCGCCGCTCCATATCACGCACATCGAGCAGGGGGTGTTCCGCACGATGCTCTGCGTAGGTCTGCAACAACAGCGGCATCCAGGCATCGGTTTCCAGCACGTCGAATTTTGACAACAGCAGCGCCAGATTTTCGAGCGCCGCCGATCTTGCGAACAGAAAAGGCAGCCGGCGCATGCCATCGCCGTCGAGGCTATACACCCTCGCACCCTCGACCAGAAAGTTCTTCAGGTAGAGATCGGTCTGCATCAGGCCGGCACTGTGATGCCGCGCGACTGTCGCCACCAGACTGAGGGCCAATGCCAGCTTCTCGTTTTGGTCCAGATGCGTCCAAAGTTGCTCTGCATTCATGCCCCCCTCGATCGCGGCATAGAGCAGCACGTTGGCCGTAGTGCCGCCATCCGCGGCCAAGCCTCCTGCATACAGCAGCTCTGGCGTATCGATCTGCGCCGCCTGCAACAGCCGCACACCCGTCGCGTCGCGTGTTGCGCGACGTGCTGCCGATGCGCCGATGAAAATCTTGGCAAAAACCGGTCGCTCCTGCCATACACCGCGACAGACCAGTCGCTTGCCGGGCACGGTTCTGACCGGGCTCAACTGTCGCAACCGGTTGCCGTCTGCCAGCTTCAGCTCGAATGGCGCGCTTTCTGCACTGCGCGATAACTGAACAAGATCGACCATGAACACTGACTGAACGCCATCCGGGCCTATGCCGGCATCACCGATGCGTCCGGTTGCCGCCGCTTGCGGCTACGCTTGATCACCATGCGACACAAAAATTTGGACCAGGGGCCGAGCTTGTCAACGCCGAGATACTGCTTGAAAAAATACAAGCGGGCCACGTTGCCCGGACCGACCACATCGCGGTTCAAGGTAGCGAGGTCGCGCAGACCGCGCAGCATAAACAAGGGCTTGATCCGCGCCTTCTCGAAGTCGATGATGACCGCTTTCGGCGCATCCGGCTTATCCATGTTGACCAGCAGATGCTTGGCGTGCAAAGCCCGGTGCTGTACGCATGCGTCATGCATGGCACGCACGGCGGACGCGGCGCTTGCGATGACCGCCAGTTTCTGCCCGCGCGTATAAGCCGGATTATTAAGGACTTCTGCGGCGACACGGTCGACCGAACGGTAGCCGCACAGTTCCTCGGTCACCAGAATCGCCTGGATGCCCTGTTGTGAAGACTTCTGCGCGAAAAAGGCCAGCGTCGGCACCGGTACGCCGCGGTCGGCCAAATGACGGATGTTTCGGAATTCGCAGGAAAAGGTGGCGACACCGCTGAAAGGATGGCGCAAGGTGCGGCGTATGTAGTTCTGCTGACGCTTGAGGAAGAGGCCGAGTGGCTCGCCATCCTGCCGTTCCAGCACCAGCCGGTTGACGCCGCTCCAGCCGCCGCGCCCCTGATTCGGCGACTCGAACCAGTCACCGCGATACCCCCACAAATGCTCGAAATCGTCGAGATGATACGACGCCAGCACATGCCTGAACGCATTGGAAACAAAGGCTTGCAATATCCTCTCCCTGCTTTAAAGAACAGTTACCGGCATTCTGCCATGAAATTTCACATAGAGCCTGACCGCTCGCGCCGTGACCTGCTGCCAGAAAGCAGCTTCCGCACGGAAAATCGATCGCAGATCCTGGCTGCGGTAATGTCGCAGGAATCGCAGATAATCGCGCCGCGTCAATCCGGCCTCCATGCTGGAAAAATACATGGCCGCCATGTCTTTCATGCGGTCGGTGCGGCATATGTGACGGCGGACCCCGACCCGGTGCAGGTCGATCAGGTACAGATAGATCTCGCCCTGCGCCAATCTCGCGTTATCGAGGCAAATGTGGCATATGTAGAAATCGCGGTGATTCATGCCGCCATCGTGCAACTTGCGTGCCAGTTCGGCGACCTTGATCAGCAGTCTGCGCTTGAATGCCGGGTCGGGCGGAGTTTGCTGCCAATCGGCACAGAGCGTCTCGAGCGAGACGATGTCACCCAGATCCTCGGTCATAAGAAAGGACTGCAACCTTGCCGGATCCAGTCCGCGCACGCCATAGGCCACCGGCGGCGTGGTCGGGATGCCCAGTCGTTCGAGCCTGGCGATCGCGCGCCATTCGGTGGCTGCTGTCAGCACCGGCCATTTGGCGCTCGTCAGGTTCTTGAAAATTTCGCGCCAGCCGACACCGAAATGCTGCTTGACGAAATAGCACTTGCCGCCGATGCGAACGCGTATGGTCTTACGTCCCGGCACATCGCGGAACACCTCGCCGTGCAACTGCATGATGCTGTCGAACGGATCCTGGTCGACGAAAAACTGATGCAGCCAGTGCGGCGCCTCGATATGCTCGCGCAGCCACATCAGTCGGCGACCCCGCGCTTCTTTTCGGCAACCGCGATCAGCACCCGGGCCTCGGCGCTGCCGTCGTTGACCGACATCAGCTTGCGCGCATGAGCGAGTCCATTGCGGCTCCATTGCTCGCGCTCCGTGCTTTGCATCATCTGCAGGAACAGGCGATTGAACTCCTGCTGGTCGAACGGACTTGCGGCGACCAGTCCGGCCTGTGCATCGGACACATGGAAAGCATAACCACAGGTCGCCGTGACCAGCGCCGGCAAGCCGCAGGCCAGTGCTTCGAGGATCACCAGGCCGGTATTCTCGCGGTAGGCGGGATGCACATAGACGTCAGCCCCCTGCATCAGGTCAGGGATATCCGGCCGCCCCTTCGAAATCGTCACCTGCGCCGCCACCCCCAACCTTTGCGCCATTTGCATGAAGGGTTTGGGGTTATCCTGACCGACCGCGACCAGCCGGGTGCTTGCCAGCCTGTCCGCCGGCAGAGCCGCCAGGGCAAGGATGGCGCGATCCAGCCCCTTCATCGCGAAACCGGAACCGACCAGCAGATAGACGAAATCGTTTGCGCCGAAACCGAAGGTATCCCGCAGATGCCGGCGCATGGCGGTCTTGTCCTTGAGTTGGAAACGGCCGGGCGAAAGGAACGGCGGGATGAAGTGGAATCGTGCGTCCTGGGTTGCGTACCACTTCTGGAAATGCCGTTTTTCGATGTCGGACAGCAGCAGAATCTCGGTCGCTGCCTGCCGCCGGAAAATCGCCTCCTCGCATTGCGCGAACCAGCGGTAGCGGGGCGTCAGCCGATAGAGCCAGTTGCGCTGCGCGTGCGCACGCTCGATGAAGCAGGGATCAGCGGCAAAGTAGACATCGAGGCCCTCCATGCGGTTAAAGCCGACGATCAGGTCGAAGGCCTGGCCTCGCCCTGCCGCGGCGTCGACCTGCCGGTAAGCTTCGGCGATGAAACGCCGGTATTTGCTGTAATTGAACAGGCCGCGCGCCGGGATGACATGGACGCGGATGTCGCCGTCCGGCAGGTCGCCGTCCCACGAGATCGTGAAAATCTCGACCTGATGCCCTCGCTTCGTCACTTCCCGCGCGATGCGCAGCATGTCGCGCTGCATGCCGCCGAAAGGGAAGTATTTGAAAATCAGGAAAGCGAACTTCAATCGATGCACTCGCTGAATAAAGGCCACATTGTATGCGAAAATGCCGCCTATGCCTCGAATGCTCATCGTCAAGACCACCTCGCTCGGTGACGTCATCCACAACCTGCCGGTCATCCACGACATCCGCGCCCGGCATCCGGATATGGTCATCGACTGGGTGGTGGAAGAGAGCTTCGCCGACATCCCGCGCCTGCATCCGGGTGTAGACCGGGTCATGACCGTCGCCATGCGTCGCTGGCGCAAACAGCCATTTGCCAGGCAAACCTGGCAGCAAATCGCCACCCTCAAACAACAGTTGCAGGCCGAGCACTATGATCTGGTGCTGGACACCCAGGGCCTGCTGAAAAGCGCCCTCGTCAGCCGCCTGGCCAAGGGCCCTCACCACGGCTACGACCGCCGCTCCATCCGCGAACCGCTGGCCGCCTGTCTTTACAATCAAAGGCACGCAGTTTCACGCCAGCAGCACGCCGTGCCGCGCATCCGCCAGCTGGCGGCACTGGCGCTGCAGTATCCCGTACCAGAGAACCTGCCGGACTACGGCATCGCTGCCAGCGCCGATATCTCCACCTTGCAACTGCCGGCACATTTCGTCATCGGCCTGCATGGCAGCAGCCGCGACTCCAAACTCTGGCCGCTCGCCCACTGGATCGAGCTGGCGCAACAACTGCACGCCAGCGGTCTGGCGCTGGTTCTGCCGTGGGGCTCCCAGGCCGAACATGACCGCGCCCTTGAGATCGCGGCAAACACAACGCACACCGTGGTCCTGCCCCGACTCGGCCTCAAGCAACTGGCGGGCGTCATCGCCGCCGCCCGCGCCGCCGTCGGCGTCGACACCGGACTCATGCACCTCGCCGTCGCATTGAAGGTTCCCAGCGTCGCCGTCTATACCGACACCGATCCGGCGCTGACCGGCATCCATCCGGGCGCCGGCAGCATCGCCATCAATCTCGGCGGCCGCCAGCAAATTCCGGGCGTAGTCTCTGTCGTGCAGACACTGCGCGACCATCAGCTCATCTAGTCCGGACGTTGGTCTTGAAATCCGGAACTCCATCCCCATTTGGCAAATTATTGCGTTCAATCATCAGAGGTAAATCCATGCAAGAAGAAAACCAGAGTCCGGAACAAGCGACAGCTGCAAACGAGAATCAGGCCGCGCCAAGCGAGCAGACACCTGAGGAACGAATCGCCGAACTGGAAGCACAACTGGCTGAACAACAGGCTGCCGTTCTCTACACCAAGGCCGAAGGCGAAAATATCCGCCGCCGCGCCATGGAGGATATCGACAAGGCCCGCAAGTTCGCGCTGGAGAAATTCTCCGGCGAGTTGCTGGCAGTGAAGGACAGTCTGGACGCCGCACTCAATGTTGAGAATGCATCGGTCGAAAGTTATCGTGACGGCGTCGAACTGACCGCCAAGCAGTTGCTGAGCGTGTTCGAGAAATTCAACATCGCCGAACTCAATCCGGTCGGCCAGAAGTTCGACCCCAACCATCATCAGGCCATCAGCGCTGTCGAATCCGATGCCGAACCGAACACCGTGGTCCAGGTGCTACAAAAGGGCTACACGCTGAACGACCGCATCCTGCGTCCGGCTCTGGTCATGGTCGCCAAGGCAAAGGCATAAAACGACTCAAGCCGCAGAGTTCACAGAGAAACCCAAACCAGAAATTTCTGCGCACGTTGAGCTCTCTGTGGCTAAAAAGATGTTGGGGTTGAAATCAAAACGCTCATCCCCACATTGAGAACATAGGTTTTCTGGATTAAAAAATACTTTATTAAGGAACACACACAATGGGCAAAATCATCGGTATTGACCTGGGCACCACCAACTCCTGCGTCTCCGTCATGGAAGGCGGCAAGCCGCGCGTGATCGAGAACGCGGAAGGCGCCCGCACCACTCCCTCCATCATCGCCTATCAGGAAGACGGCGAGATCCTGGTCGGCGCGCCGGCCAAGCGTCAGGCTGTCACCAACCCGAAGAACACCCTCTACGCGGTCAAGCGCCTGATCGGTCGCCGCTTTGAGGAAAAGGAAGTGCAGAAGGACATCGGCCTGATGCCTTATGCCATCGTCAAGGCCGACAACGGCGACGCCTGGGTGGAAGTGCGCGACCAGAAGATGGCGCCGCCGCAAATCTCTGCCGAAGTCCTGCGCAAGATGAAGAAGACCGCCGAAGACTACCTCGGCGAAGAAGTGACCGAAGCCGTCATCACCGTGCCGGCCTACTTCAACGACAGCCAGCGTCAGGCGACCAAGGATGCCGGCCGCATCGCCGGCCTGGAAGTGAAGCGCATCATCAACGAACCGACCGCAGCCGCGCTGGCTTTCGGCATGGACAAGCAGGAAGGCGACCGCAAGATCGCGGTCTATGACCTCGGCGGCGGCACCTTCGACGTCTCCATCATCGAGATCGCCGCCATCGACGGCGAACACCAGTTCGAGGTGCTGTCCACCAACGGCGACACCTTCCTCGGCGGTGAAGACTTCGACAACCGACTGATCGATTTCCTGGCAGACGAGTTCAAGAAGGAAAACGGCGGCCTCGACCTGCGCAACGACCTGCTGGCCAAACAACG
>JAVEWT010000065.1:0-10418 GCA_034004425.1 Methylophilaceae bacterium | reverse complement strand
ACATTGAGCGGATCGTCCTCGACGTGCATGCCGAGATTCAGTGTGTCATACGGTGCCGGACTGACGCCACCGTGACGCGTGGTCTGCAGCGCCTTGATGTTCGCCGGCGCCGGCCATGCGGGAATGATCAAGTCAGCGTCACTCAACATCGTCCTCTTCCTCTATCTCCTCGTACTCGCCTGCATCATCCATCTCGTCATCCATGTAATCGAAGCCGAACGCCTCTTCCGCCTCCGGAATTTCTTCGGCGCGCATCGCTTCCAGCAGCGCCTTCATGTCGGCCGGCAACTCTATCTGCCACTGCATGGCCTCGCCGCTCTCGGGATGTATCAGACCGAGCCGGATCGCATGCAGCGCCTGACGCTTGAAACCGCCCAGCGCATCGATCAGGGTCTGGGTCATGGCGCGATGCGGCACGATGCCGCGCAAACCATAAACCGGATCGCCGACCAGGGGCGCCTTCAGGTATTGCATGTGGACACGGATCTGGTGCGTACGGCCGGTTTCAAGCATGCAGCGTACATAAGTATGGACAGCGAAGCGTTCCAGCACTTCGTAATGCGTCACCGACGGCTTGCCCATCTTCGTGACCGCCATCTTGGTGCGACTGTGGGGATGGCGGCCGATGGGCTGATCCACCTTGCCATTGCGCCAGATGTTGCCCCAGACGATAGCGCGGTATTCGCGTTTCACCGTGCGTTCCTGCAACTGTCGCACCAGGCTGTTCTGCGCCGCGATGGTCTTGGCGACCACCAGCAGGCCACTGGTATCCTTGTCCAGCCTGTGCACGATACCGGCGCGGGGCAGTTCGTTGAGCTGCGGCAGATGGAAAAGCAGCGCGTTCAGCAACGTCCCTTCCCAGTTGCCGGCAGCCGGATGCACGACCATGCCCGCCGGTTTGTTGATGACCAGCAAATGGTCGTCCTCGTAAACAATGTCCAGAGCAATATCCTGCGCCTTGAAGGCACTGACCTGCGGCGATTCCTGCGGAACTATCTGCACCTTTTCACCGCCCCACACCTTGAGCTTGGAAGTCGTCGCCTGATCGTCTATGGTGACTCGCCCTTCCTTGATCCAGGCCTGCAGACGCGAACGCGACTGCTCCGGCAACAGTTTCTGCAAGGCCTGATCCAGGCGCATTCCGCCCAGGGTTTGTGGAATTTCGAGAGTGATAGGTACGCTTTGTGTCATCGGTTATAATCAGGGCCAAACAATTGGCCCCTGCACATGGACGTTATTAAATGAAGCATAGTTTAGCGGTAATTACGGCGCTTATCCTGACAATCTTGCTCAGCGGTTGCAGCATCTTCGGCGCACCGACCGTGCTGGACGAGACCAAGGGCTGGAATCTGGAGCGTCTTTACAGCGAAGCCGAGATGAAAATGCGGGAACGCGACTGGGACAAGGCCATCAGCTATTTCCAGATCCTAGAATCACGTTATCCGCATGGCCGCCATGCCATGCAGGCACAACTGGAAGTCGCCTACGCTTACTTCAAGAAGAACGAACCGGTGTTGTGCATCGCCGCTGCCGACCGCTTCATAAAGATGCATCCCAACCACCCCAATATCGACTATGCCTATTATCTGAAAGGCATCGCCACTTTCAACGACCGTGGTCTGGTGGAAAAACTCACACGCCAGCAGGTCAGTGACCGCGACCCGAAAGCGATGCGTGCCTCGTTCTTTGCCCTCAAGGAGCTGGTCACGCGCTACCCGGAAAGCCGCTACACCAAGGATGCCACGCTGCGCATGACCTACCTGGTCAACCAGCTGGCCGAGCACGAATTGCATGTCGCGCGCTACTACATGAAGCGCAAGGCCTACGTTGCGGCACTCAACCGCGCCAAATTCGCCATCGAGAACTATCCGGATTCGACCGCCAACGAAGAAGCGCTCGTCATCTTGATCAGCGCTTATGATCTCTTGGAAATGGAAGACCTGAAGCAGGCCACGATGCGGGTCCTGCAAACCAACTATCCGAACAGCGCCATGCTCGGCACAGCCGTGCCGCAGGATGAACGCGTCTGGTGGAAGTTCTGGGAAAGCCTTTACTACAAATAATCAGACGGCAGAGCCGATGCTTCTGCCATCTTTTTCTGACCGGACAGTCGGTTCAAACGAAACTCAAGCCGAGCAAGGCTATCTGCCCTGCTTGCGCTTCTTTTCTTCCTGTTCCTTTTTCGCCTTCAACTCCGCGCGCTGCGCCACCTTGCGCTTGCGCATGCTGACGATGCCTTCCCCGCGCTTGGGCTTGTCGGCCGGCTCCGCATAAGGGTTCGCCCCCTGCTTGAACTCGACCCGAAGAGGCGTACCGGACAGACGGAACACCTTGCGGAACACGCCTTCGAGAAAACGCTTGTAGCTATCCTTGATACCCTCGACGTGGTTGCCGTGGATGACGACGATCGGCGGATTGCTGCCGCCCTGGTGAGCATAGCGCAGCTTGGGCCGGATGCCCTTGCTGACCGGTGGCTGATGCTGCGTTGTCGCATCCATCAACACGCGCGTCAACTGTGGCGTGGAAAGCTTGGCCATGGCGGCCTTGTAGGCTTCGTCCACGGACGAGAACAGTTCCGTCAGGCCCTTTTTGCGCAAAGCGGAAATGTAGTGAAACTTGGCAAAATCGAGAAACTTGAGCTTGCGGTCGATCTCACGCTTGATCCAGTCGCGCTCGTCTTCCTTCAAGCCGTCCCATTTGTTGATGGCGACGACCAGCGCCCTGCCGCTGTCGAGGATATAGGCCGCCACATGCGCATCCTGCTCGGTGATGCCTTCTTGTGCATCCACCACCAGGATGGCGACATTGGCTTCCTCGATCGCCTGCATGGTCTTGACCACTGAAAACTTCTCGATCGCCTCGAATACCTTGCCGCGCTTCCGCACACCGGCCGTATCGATGATCTTGTAGTGCTTACCGCCACGCTCCAAGTCGATCTCGATCGAGTCCCGCGTCGTGCCGGGTTGATCGAAAGCGATGACGCGTTCCTCGCCCAGCAAGGCATTGACCAGAGTCGATTTGCCCACGTTGGGACGGCCGACGATGGCGATCTTGGGCACCCGGTCAGCACTTTCGTTCTCTTCTTCCGGCTCAGGGAAAGGCTCCAGCGCCAGTTCGACCAGGTCGCGAACGCCTTCGCCGTGCGCGGAAGAGATCGAGAGCGGGTCACCCAGCCCCAGTTCATGGAACTCGGCCGAGACAATCGCGCGCTGCATGCCTTCGGTCTTATTGACCGCCAGCAGCACCGGCCGCTGGCTTCTGCGCAACCTGTCGGCTATCACCCGGTCCTGCGGCGTCAGGCCGGTCCTGCCGTCCACGAGGAAGATCACGACATCGGCCTCATCGACCGCGAGCAAGGTCTGCCGCGCCATCTCCTGCAGAATGCCGGTGTCGGCCAGCGGCTCGAAACCTCCGGTATCGACCACCAGGTATGGCTTGCTGGCACCCAGGCCGCGACCGTAATGGCGGTCGCGGGTCAGGCCCGGCAAATCAGCGACCAGCGCGTCGCGGGTTCGCGTCATGCGATTGAAAAGAGTGGATTTGCCGACGTTGGGTCGGCCTACCAGTACGATGGTCGGTAACATCTGGGAAGCGGCAGCCTACTGTAGTGCAATGGCGTAAAGGCCGCCACCGCGGGTTTGTGCGAGCAGTTTGCCAGAACCGAAAGCCGTCATCTGCGGCATGATGGCGCTGTCATCGGTCTTGACGCGAGCGGCAAAGGCCCCGTCCTCGCGTTGCATGAAATGCACATGGCCCTGCAAATCGCCGACGGCAACCAGTTCACCCATGGGCAACGGTGCTGTAATCTGGCGGTAACGCAAATCGCCCTGACGCCAGAACGTCTTGCCGCTGTTGGCATCCAGCGAATACACCGCGCCCTGTGCATGCGACAGGTACAGGCGGCCGGATTCGATGTTGATGCCGGTGTAACTCGAGATATCTCTGCTCCAGCCGATTCTGCCGCTGGCACGGTCGATCCCCGCCACCTTGCCCTGATAGGCAACGGCGAACACCGCCGGACCGTCCACTACCGGGAGGCTGGTGATATCGGCAATACGCTCGATTTCGGTCGTGCCCTTGGGCTGTGCGACCGTCGCCTCCCACAGGCTGCTGCCGTCATCGGCCTTGACAGCAGCCAGCTTGCCTCCGGCATAGCCCGCATAGACCACGCCATCGGCAATGACGATGCCGGCGCTACTGCGCAAGGTCAAGGCCGGCGTGCTGCGCTGGAACACCCACTTGCGCGAACCGTCAACGGCACTGAGCCCGAAGATGCGGCCATCGCCGGCACGCACGACGACGATATCGACATGCACACGGGGTACACTCAGCACTTCGCTGCTGACCCTGGACTTCCATAACAGCTTGCCCTGCTGGTCGTAGGCCAGGACATGGCCGGTGGATGTACCTAGCAATACCAGATTAGCACCCAATCCGACTCCGGCGGAGAACTTTTCGTCGGCACTGATACGCCAGACTTCCTTGCCTGTGTCCGCATCCAGCTTAATCAGCTCACCCTCTGCACTGGCGGCATAGACGCTATTTCCCTCGACTGCCGGAGAGAAGTCGTAGCGCTCGGCGCTGCCGACCCGGCTGCTCCACAAGAGTCTGGGTTTGGCGGTCGGCTGGAACTCGACCAGCGGCGCCGGCGGGTTCAACTCCTCACGGCCGAACACACGCTCGGAGATATCGGTCTTCAGGTCAGTGAGCGATGTGCATGCCGCCAGCAGCAAAGTGGCGACTATCCAGCTTCTTGCCAACCATCTCTGCAAATGCAAGCCTATTCTCCCAATGCTTCCAGCTTGTGCTGCGTATAACGTGCATAGCGGCTGCCGAACTCAAAGCTTTTCAGTGCGGCCTGATAGGCGGCCTTGGCCTCTTCGGACTTGCCTTGGGCCACCAGCACATCACCCTTGAGGTCAGCGAAAAGGCCATCGAAGCTCGACTCATGCTTTTCGTCGAGCAGTTTCAGCGCGCCTTCGTAATCTTTCTGTTCCAGCAGGATGGCCGCCAGTTGCAGTTGCGCCAGTGTCCGCACCGAATCCTCTTTGGCGTTCCTGTAGGCCCATTCGGATTGGCTCTTGGCACTTTCGATGTCCTTGGCGTTGTAATTGACCTTGGCTGACAACAACGCTGCGCGTGCTGCATAAGGCGTCGACGGATACTGCTCGATGATCTCGCCAGCCAACGCCTGGATGGCCTTTACGTCAGTCGGACTGGTATCACCCAGTTGCATGAACTTGGTCGATGCCTCTTCGGATTGCTGATACTGATATTGATTCCAGCCCTGATAGCCGACCACGGCGATCACCACGACCGCAACAACCGCCAGCACCTTGTTGCCATTGGCTTTCCACCATGTCTTCAGTGCGTCCAACTGATCCTGTTCTTCTAAATCGAGTGCCATTCTGATTTCCTGAAACTTTCTTGTTTAAGCGGCCAATGCCTTGCGGCCGGGTATGGATTGCAACAAATTACGGGTGTACTCCTGTGCCGGCGCATCATAGATACTCTGCACACTGCCCTGCTCTATCAATTTACCCTGGTACATCACCGCCACCTCGTCAGCGATGTGGCGGACGACGCGCAGGTCATGGCTGATGAACAGATAGCTCAGGGCCATTTCCTGCTGCAGTTCTTTCAAGAGCAGCAGTATCTGCGCCTGTATCGACACATCGAGCGCCGATACCGGTTCATCGCAGATCACCACTTTAGGTTCCAGCACCAGCGCACGGGCGATGCCGATACGCTGACGCTGGCCGCCGGAGAACTGATGCGGATATTTCTGCATGTCAGCTTCACTCAGGCCGACGCGTTCCAGCATGCGAACCACTTTGTCATGCCGCTCGTCGGGCGTTCCAAGCTGATGGATCAGCAGACCTTCGCCGACGATCTGGCCGACACGCATGCGCGGATTGAGCGAGGCGAAGGGATCCTGAAAGACCATTTGCAGATAGCGCCGCTGCTCGCGCAAGGCAGATCCCGACAAACTGGCCAGATCCCTGCCCTGAAACAACACTTCTCCGCCGTCCAGGGGCAGCAATTGTAACAGACAACGCGCCAACGTGGATTTTCCGCTGCCGGACTCGCCGACCACGGCCAGCGTCGTCCCCTGCTTCAGATCGAGACTGACGTCATCCAGCGCCTTGACGCGGGTAGTTCCCAATCCCATCCAGCCGCTCCGCTGCTTATAGCTCTTGGTCAGATTCCGCGCGCTGAGAAGAATCTCGCTCATGCCCGCGCCCCTTCGTTCAACCAGGCGTAATCGATCGGCTTCAACGGTCGCCTGCCTTCGGCGTCCGGCACGCAATCGAGCAGAGCGCGGGTATAGGGGTGCTGCGGATGGTGCAGCACCTCGCCCACCGGTCCGGACTCGACGATCTCGCCACGGAACATGACGACAACATCATCGGCGATATCCGCCACCACGCCGAAGTCATGCGTGATAAACAACATGGCCATGTGCATGCGGGTCTTCAGTTCATCGAGCAAGCGCAATATCTGCGCCTGCACCGTCACGTCGAGCGCCGTGGTCGGCTCATCCGCAATCAGCATGGCCGGTTCGCAAGCGATGCTCATGGCGATCATGACGCGTTGACGTTGACCGCCGGACAATTCATCCGGGTAGCTGCTGGCTCGATTGGACGGTATCCCGACCTGTTCCAGCAAGGCCGCGACTCTGGCTTTGAGCGCCTGTCCGCGCAACCCCTGATGCACGATCAGCGTTTCGCCGATCTGTTTGCCGATGGTCAGCACCGGATTGAGGGAGGTCATCGGCTCCTGAAAGATCATGCCGATGCGGCCGCCGCGGACCGTGCGCAACGCCTCGTTATCGAGCGTGAGCAGGTCCCGGCCTTGAAACAGGATGCGGCCTTGTGCCAGACGGAGCTGCGGTGAAAGCAGCCGCATGACGGAAAGCGCCGTCAGACTCTTGCCGCTGCCGGATTCGCCGACGACACAAGTGGTTTTACCGGACTCAAGCGTGAAAGAGACGTTGTTCACCAGCTTATTTTCCGGTGCGTTCTGCGGTGTTACCGTCAAACCCTCAATCCTGAGCAATTCGGTCATGTTTGCAGTATCTCGATAGCCTGCTGCAGGGTTAATCTGAGCTGCTCCCCTGCCTGCAGCATGGGTTTCAGCGTGACCTGGCCGGTCTGCACTTCATCCTCGCCAAGAATCAGCGCATAGCGTGCCTGCGCGCGATCGGCTTTCTTCATCTGCGACTTGAAACTGCCGCCGCCACTGTGCTGAACAACGGCAAGACCGGCGTTTCTCAATGCCTCAGCGATATTCAGCGCCTGTTTTTCAGCGGCCTCGCCGACATTCACCAGGTAAACGTCCGGCGATTGCGCCGCTGTCACGCCATATTCCTGCAAGAGCAGAAACACGCGTTCCAAACCAATACCGAAGCCGCAAGCGGGCATCGCCTCGCCGCCCAACCGCTCGACCAGCGTGTCGTAACGGCCACCGCCGGCGATCGTGCCCTGACTACCCAAGCGGTTCGTCACCCATTCGAAGACGGTGCGGTTGTAGTAATCCAGTCCGCGCACCAAACGGTGATTCTGCTGATAGGCAACGCCGGCCTCGTCCAGCAGGCGGCAAAGGCTATGATAGTGCGCGCGGCTTTCGGTTCCCAGCGTGTCCATCAGGCGCGGCGCGGCTTCGATCATGGCCTGCATGCGCGGGTTCTTGCTGTCGAGTATGCGCAACGGGTTGCTGTGCAGCCGGCGTTTGGCGTCCTCGTCCAAAAGGTCGGCGTGCTGTTCGAAATAGGCGATCAGCGTCTTGCGATATTCGGCGCGCTCGCCGGCATCGCCGATGGTATTGAGATGCAGTTCGACATCGGTGATGCCCAGTTCGCGCCAGAGACGCGCCAGCATGATGATCTGCTCGGCATCAACGGCAGCATCGGCATAACCGAACGCCTCGGCGCCGATCTGATGGAACTGGCGCTGACGGCCCTTCTGCACGTTCTCATGGCGGAACATCGGCCCCATGTACCACAGGCGCTGCGGCCCGTTGTATGTCAGGCTATGTTCGATCACTGCGCGCACGCAACCTGCCGTGCCTTCCGGACGCAGAGTCAGGCGGTCGCCATTGAGTTCGTCGGTCCAGGAATACATCTCCTTTTCGACGATGTCGGTATGCTCGCCGACACTGCGCACGAAAAGGTCGGTCGTTTCGACGATGGGCATGCGGATGTTACGGTAGCCGTACTGTGCCAGCACGCGGCGCGCCGTATCTTCGAGCAGATGCCAGAGCTCGCTCTGCTCCGGCAGGATGTCATAAAAACCCTTGATGCTCTGGAACCTGGTGGACTGGGGTTGGCTGCTCTGCACTTTATTTACTCTGGTCTTTCGAATTCTGTCATCCGGTCTGACGGCGGCGATGTCCGCTAGCGTCTAGACCGCCCGGATCGGAATGGTTCTGGCCTCGGCCGGCGCCTTGTATTCCTGGCGCAGCCTGCCGCCTTCTGCATAGTTCTTGCGCACATACTCCTCGACGATGGACTGGAACTCCTCGGCGATGGCATCGCCCTTCAAGGTCACGGTCTTCTCGCCGTCGACGAACACGGGCGCCACCGGAATCTCGCCGGTCCCCGGCAGACTGATACCGATGTTGGCCAGCTTGGACTCGCCGGGGCCGTTGACCACGCAACCCATGACTGCCACGCTCATGGTTTCGACACCCGGATACTGCTTGCGCCAGACCGGCATCTGGTCTCGCAGATAGCCCTGGATCTTTTGCGCCAATTCCTGGAAAAAGGTCGAGGTCGTCCGCCCGCAGCCCGGGCAGGCAGTGACCAGCGGCGTGAAGGAACGGATGCCCATGGTCTGCAGGATCTCCTGCGCCACCACCACTTCCTTGGTGCGGGATTCGCCCGGCTCAGGCGTCAGCGAAACACGTATGGTGTCGCCGATCCCTTCCTGCAACAGCACAGACAGCGCCGCGGTCGAGGCGACGATGCCCTTGGAACCCATGCCGGCTTCGGTCAGACCAAGATGCAGCGCATAGTCGCAGCGCGCGGCCAGTTCGCGGTAGACCAGGATCAGGTCCTGCACATCGCTGACTTTGCAGGAGATGATGATATGGTCGCTTGGCAGCCCCAGCGCCTCGGCCTGCGCGGCACTTTCCAGCGCGGACTGGATCAGCGCTTCGCGCATCAGCGCATCGGACGACAGAGGCTCGGCACGCTTGGCGTTCTCGTCCATCATGCGCACCATCTTGGCCTGATCAAGGCTGCCCCAGTTGACGCCGATACGCACCGGCTTGTCGTAGCGGATGGCAGTCTCGATCATGGCGGCGAACTGCTCGTCGCGCTTGGAGCCCTTGCCGACATTGCCCGGGTTGATACGGTACTTCGCCAGTGCCTGTGCACAATCCGGATACTGCGCGAGCAGCTTGTGGCCGTTGTAATGGAAATCGCCGACCAGGGGCACATCGCAGCCCATGGCATCGAGTCTGGCGCGGATCGTGCCGACCTGCGCCGCCGCTTCCGGCGAGTTGACCGTGATGCGCACAATCTCGGAACCGGCCTGCCAGAGGTCATAGACCTGACGCACCGTGGACTCGACATCGGCAGTATCGGTATTGGTCATGGACTGCACCACCACCGGAGCATCGCCGCCGACCGGCACACGGCCCACCAGCACGCGATGACAGTTCCGGCGTTTGGTTTTTACTGTGTATTCCACGTCTACTCCAGCGTCAGCCTTGCCACCCGGTCATGTGTGACTGGCGCAAGGTCTATGGTCTGATTGTTGAAGGTCAGCTTGGTGCTCGGAGCGTTGCCGATCACGACCTGCAAGGGCGGTTCACCCTGCACCGTTTCCTCGATACCGGCGACCATGATCTTGTCGAAGATATTCTTGTTGTTGCGGTCGGTGATACTGACCCAGCTGCGTTCCGTCGCTTGCAGCCTGACCACCGCCATGCCGGCCGTCGCTGCCGCTATCGGCGCTGCAGCCGGTGCAGAAGCCGCCTCGCCAGCCGCTGACGCAGCCGCACTCTCTGCTGGGCCCTGCGTTTCAGCCACGGGCGCCGTGAGCGCGCCTTCAGAACCGGCCGCGCCATCGACGGGCGCTACTTGCTCACCACCAACCGGTTCTGTAGGCGGCGTAAGCGGATCTGCCAATTGCGGCAACTGGGCGCCGCTGCTGTCAGCGGCCGCCTCCTGCTCGGTCTCGGAAGGCACATAAGCGGTTTCAGTCACGGTTTTCGGGATGTAGTCGACATAGATGACCCAGGCCGTCACCAGCAGCACAATCAATACGCTGGCCACCGCATACAAGAGCCACGGGCTTTTGTCGTTGCCGGGAATGCGGATGTTCTCGGACTGGATGGATATCGGACGCGGTTCTTCGGATGCGGACAAATTACGGTAGGCAGCGAGCAAGGGCTCCGCATCCAGTTCCAGC